>CAVTDA010000178.1:0-9869 GCA_963733285.1 uncultured Acidobacteriota bacterium | reverse complement strand
CTTGACGCGGCAAAAGGCGGGACGCACGATCACTTTCATCATGAATTACACCGGCGCGACACAAACCGTACCCCTCGACCAGAGTTTCAAGAACGCTCTGACCGGGCAGCCCGAGCCCATGGATGTGCAAATTCCGCCTTACGACGTGAAGGTCCTGACGGATTAAATCCCAGCGGCCCACTTCGTCTTCAAAACTTCACGTCCATTTCACGTCTCAATAACCGGAGTGACCTAAAGTTATTGGAGTCATGCCGCTTCGGTCACGAGGCGGCGTCCGAGGCTCCGATTTGTTCCATGAACCTTCGCGCCGGCGTACCCGGCTTGAAGTTGATCCCGCCAATCGGGAAGCAGGATGCGAATCCCGCGGGGGAAATTTCTCTTCCCCTTTCTTTTTCGGAAAAATTTAGCCCCTTTGTTCAACCCGCAATTCAATACCTGCTGCGATGGCCGGAATTGAATCAGCTCTACACCCGCGTCAGTCACCCTGATAACCAAGGCCAGATCTGGGCAAGCATTCTGCGTTCCCTGAACGTGATGTATGAGGTTTCGTCAGAGGACCTGGCCAATGTGCCGAAGTCCGGCCCCCTGGTGGTCGTAGCCAACCACCCCTATGGCGGAATCGAGGGGGTGATGCTGGCAGCCCTTTTGTGCTCGGTGCGCCGTGACGTGAAGGTGCTGGCCAATCAGGTCCTATGGTCATTCCCCGCCCTGCGCGAGTCTTTGATTCCAGTTGACCCGTTTGGCGAGCACAGTTCCAAGTTATTCAATATTCGCGGGCTCAAGGCTGCGATCCAATGGCTCCGGCAAGGTGGCGCGCTGGTCATATTCCCGGCAGGCGAAGTAGCCCACTTTGATGTAAATCAATTCGAGATCGCGGATCCGCACTGGCATGACGCTGTTTCCGCGCTTGTGCGCAAAACCTCGGCCGCAACGTTGCCCGTCTTCTTTGACGGAAGCAATGGGCCATTCTTCCACCTCTTGGGCATGGTCCATCCGCTGCTGCGGACAATGATGCTGCCCTCCGAACTTCTCAACAAAAAAAACCAGGCCTTCAAGGTCCGCATCGGCCGCCCCATCTCCCACCTCAGGCTCCGTGAATTTGTTGATGATGCCGAATCAACAAGGTATTTGCGTTGGAGAACCTACTTATTGGGTTGCCGCGAAAAGACCTATCCCCATCCAAAGCTGTCCTGGTATTCCAAAACTTCGCGACGCAAGGCGGTGGTTCAGTCGACGCCCTCTGAATCCAAGTTCATGGAAAAGGAAATCAATAACCTCCCGGCCGAACAAATCCTGCTCGATAACGGCGGAGATGCGGTGGTTGTGGCGCGAGCAGCGCAGATGCCCCACGTGCTTCAGGAGATTGGCAGATTGCGAGAAATCGCGTTCCGCGCGGTGGGAGAGGGTACCGGAAGAGAGAAGGACTTGGACTCCTATGACGAATATTATGACCACCTCTTCTTGTGGAGGAGGGCGGACGGGCAAATTCTGGGCGCCTACCGCCTCGGATTGACCGAGCGCATCGTTGCCGACCGCGGCAAGAGGGGCCTGTACACAAGCACGCTATTCGATTACGAAGATCGCTTCTTCCGCCGGTTAGGTCCATCGCTTGAGCTTGGCCGGTCCTTCGTGCGGCTTGAGTACCAGGGCACGCTCAATACTCTCCCCTTGCTTTGGAGAGGCATCGGCCAGTACTTGCTTCAGCATCCTGAATGCAAAACCTTGTTTGGGCCGGTCAGCATTAGCAATGCCTACCATCCGATCTCTCAGCGAATGATGGTCTCCTACCTTCATCAAAATCATCAAACACTTGAGATCTCGCGGCTATTGAAGCCCAAGACTCCATTCAAAACTTCGCGACTCCATCCCCGCAATCCCCAGCCGCTCTGCTTCGACGTGAAAAATGTGGAGGAGTTATCCGCCCTGATCTCCGAAATCGAAACGGACCGCAAACGTGTTCCGATTCTTCTGAAGCATTACCTCAAGCTCGGTGGCAAGGTAGTTGGATTCAATGTCGATCGCGATTTTAGTCACGTTCTCGACGGATTGATTGTCGTTGACCTGACGCAAACCGACCGGCGGATACTGGAAAGAGTTCTGGGCCCGGACGGCGCGCAGAGGTTCCTTGCCCACCATGCAATCGGCGCTTCGTCTTCGGAACCGCCCGAATCTCCCGCCGCGGCGTAAATCGATCAACTCGCACCAGAACAAATTTCATAACTTGCTAAACCATTTTCGTGAACCCGGTCATGCCGATTGCGTCTCGGCATCTTTCGCAGTAATCTAGTCGGCCGCGAAGGACGCGTTACGGACTTCCTTCCATCCGGAAGCCAATCGGAAGACTTCCCTGGAACCCGGGTCCGCAGTACAACACTCCTACGCCAGCGTGGGCGCTGAGAAATACAGACGCCGATTCGCCCTGCAAGCTTTCCCACAGGATCGATGAAAGGAGTACCAACCAACATGACCGCATTTAACCGGCGAGGGTTTTTTGGCACGCTGGCCGCGGGAAGCGCCGCCGCGAAGGGGCTGGCGGGCCGCCTATTCGGTTTTGCCATGGGCGATCCCGCTACGGAGGAAGCGAAGGCTGCCTTCACCGTCAAATCTCCAACGCTTAACTTGGACCTCTCGGCCGAGGGCGAAATCGTCCGGCTGGTTTTGGGGAAAAAGGGCATCAGTTGGCCCATGCAGGGGCGTACTTTGCTCGAGGGTTGCACCGTTGAAGGCCCTGTGCTTTCGGATGAGCGGAAGGACGGCGGTTTTCGATTTACGAAAAAACTCGTGGGCGAGGTGGGTGGCGCGCACAGGGAGGTAACTCTGACAGAAAGTTTCTTCCCAACGCGTGATTCCGTGCGGTGGGAAATTCGCCTCGACGGCAAAGGGGCGCCGTGGACTACCCCCATTCAGACGGAACTGGGATTCTCCCGTCCCGCGGCGAAGCAGTTCTGGACGACCTGGGCCGATCCCGAACCCGACAAGCCCTGGCTCAAAACTGAGGGCTGGCCGGGAGTCATGTTTGGCGCCTGGAAAACGATGGACGACAAAAATGGTCCGCCCTGGTCCGACCCGCTCGTGTTGCGCCCCTTCCGCGACCGCTCCTTTTGGTACGGAGCCGTAACCTACGATTACTCCCAAAATACGAACTTTTACACGCCGACATTTGGCGACGTTTTTTGCATACCTCTGGCCACCGTCGTTGAGCCGGAAAACGACATGGGAATGACCATCGCGCTGTCTCCCGACGATGTGCTCCTCGACATGACGATGCAGACCACGGCCGAAGGCGGCGTGAAATTCTCGCGCCTTTTCCGTCGCATTGAGGAACAAAGCCCGGTGGATTTTTCCATGGATTTGACCGCACATGAACCGGATTGGCGCGGCGGCCTGCGTTGGATGACGGAGCGATATCCGCAATACTTCCACCCCCCGCTCCCGAGCGCGGATGAGTTGGGAGGAACCGGGGCATACTCGAGTTATGAGGGCGATCTGGACGCGGCGAAATTGAAGCGCATGGCGTTCACCGTGAACTGGAAGGGGGGCTTCGATTATCCCTATCAGGGATTGTGGCTGCCTCCCGTGCCGGAGGGCGCGAAGTGGACGCGCATGAAACCCTGGACCGACGAGCCCAAGTTCTACATCGGTCATTCCACGTCGGCGTCACAAATGGCGGATTATTCGCGAAGAATGCGCCAGGCGGGGTTTTACGTGCTGAATTATTACGATTTCGCCGAGTTCGGCACACACATGATTTATCCCCCGCCACCTTTCCGACGCTCTCCGTCGGATCCGGATTTGTGGAAGGATCCCAACGATTTCCTCTATGCCCACTTCGCTGATGCGATTGTCCTTCATTCCGAAAAGGTTTCACCAAGACTTCAATTGCAGGCTCAAGATTCGGGTGAACCGGGGCCGGTGCAGGTCGGCTGGCCGTGGGCCGATTTTGTCCTTGATTGGGGTGAACCCTCCTGGCAAAACTACCTGCTGGACCAGGCCAGGAAGCTGATTCAAGAAATTCCCGACTCGGCGGGAATGTGCATTGACCGGCTGGATTTTGTGCGGCTTTACAACTTCCGGCGTGATGACGGTGTTACGTGGTTTGATGGTCCGGCGCGGTCACTGCTCGTCTCGTGGAAGGATTTTTCAGAAAAACTTGGGGCGATTCAACACCAGGCCGGACAGTCGCTGTTCGTCAACAATCACATCAAGCGGATTGACATCCTGAAATATGTCGATGGACTCTTCGACGAGCACGGAGACTTCGGAACCTCGAAAAATCTGACCGCCATGCTGGGAATGTTCAAGCCCACGATCGAATGGGTGCAGGAACCCTCTAAACTCAAACCCGATCCCGACACCTTCATGCAGCGGTTTCTCTACCTCGGGATGTTCCCGATGGCGCCATTCCCGCAAAATGACCATTCCATCCTGCCGGGAGAAGAAGCGGAAAAGCTCTACACGGACTATGGTCCCCTGCTTGCCGCGATGAAATGCAGAAAATGGTGTCTGCTGCCTCAGGCGTTTCAATTGAACAAGGGAGATGTGAGGGTGAACCTATTCAAAGTTCCAGCCGGCTATCTGATGCCCGTCATGCTGGGCGGCTCCGCTGCGAGCGCGGACATCACGTTACGCGGGCTGCCGGAATTAATGGCCGGGAAAAAAATCAAGTGCGAAGTCATTCATCCCGGCAATGAGGCGTGGAATGAGTTGGCCTGTCGCCGGGAGGAGGCGGCTGCAAGCGTGCACGTCCCGCTGGTCCGCGGGTGCGCAATGGTGCGGCTGGTTGCCCAGGGATGAAATTGCGTTGGGGGGAGCGGGTCTTTGACTTAGACCAAAACGACGTTGGGATGATAGACGCAACCGGAAACGTGCCGGGCGATGGCAATCAGGCGGCGTTCTGGTCCGAGGATTTTCAGCAGATGCGCAGCAGGCTCTAGACCCTCGGCCTGACCGCGTCCGAGGCGCAAGGCCTGAGCGAGTTCAAAAGCATGCCCATGCCGGATAGAAGTTTCCTCTTGCCCCCGCACGACTAACTCGGGGCAATCCGGCAGGAGCGCTTCCATGCGCACAAGGCAGGATTCCCCTCTTCCCTCCTGCACGGCAGCATGTAGATTCTCCAGCGTGATCGCGCAACGCAAAGAGAACTCTGCAACTCCCGTGCGCCGCAGAGCCGCAAGGTGCGCTCCGCAGCCGAGTCTCTGCCCAAATTCATGGGCGAGGGCGCGCACATAAGTTCCGCCTGAGCACTCCACGGCAAACTCTACGTGCTCGCCCTCGATTCGCAATAATTCCAGCGCGTAAATTTCAACTTCCACCGGAGCGAGTTTGACGGCCTTCTTCTGCCTCGCGAGCTTGTAGGCGCGCACGCCATCCACGAGTTTGGCGGAGAAGGGTGGCGGAATCTGTTTTATCCGCCCGGTGAATTCGCGAAAACAATCGGTGAGCACGGCTGCATCCGGGGCGGCGGCAACGGCCTCGGACGTGGCCTGGCCGGTGCCATCGTAGGTGTCAGTGGAAAAGCCGAATCGGATCGTTCCTTCATAGGCCTTGCGGGATTTCAGATAGAATTGCGCAAAGCGCGTTGCCTTGCCCACCGAAACCGGCAAAACGCCGGTGGCGAAGGGGTCCAGCGTGCCGAAATGCCCCACTTGATGCTGGTGCAGAATCTTACGCACGCACGCCACAACATCGTGCGAGGTCATACCCGCAGGCTTGTCAATGACCAGCACCCCACAATACTCGTGCTTTGCCGTTTCATTCATATTCGATCTATGTGAAGCATCATCCTTCGAACTCAATCAACCATCAAGAGGGGAAACCCATTGTGGAATTTTGCAGGGTCAAGCAAGAGGGCCGGATCGTCATCGCAGGTTGGACAGGCAGCAGTCGCATTACCCTCGCACTTCATGTTCTTCTGTCAGCGGCATGGGATCAATGTTCGTCTTTATGGACCTGTTGCAGAAGCATGTCGATTCGCTCGACCGCTTCGGCCCCAGGATCGATGATGAAGGAAAGCTCCGGCGCCCTGCGCAGTTGCAGTTGATGCGAGACCTCGTGGCGAAGAAATCCAGCCGCCGAAGTCAGACCCTCAAGGCTCGCTTTCTGCTCCTCGCCGCTTCCTAAAATGGAGACATAAACCCGGGCATGGTGCAGGTCGGGCGTCACCTCGACGCGGGTTATGGTAACGAATCCGATTCTGGGGTCTTTCACTCCGCGAACAATCGACTCCGCGAGGATCACGCGAATTTCGTGGCCGAGCCGTTCCGGACGGCGCCCTGTGACGCTCATCGATTCCCCCCGTCAAAATGTGCCACTTGGCCGGGTGCTCTCCAATCCTGCACCGGCAGCCAGTTCAACCCCGCATCAGATGAATTCCAAATAATGGTCCGCAACATCATCCCCGAGAACACTCTCGGCCTCAGCGAGGACCTGCTGAAATACCGATTCGAGCAATTTCTGGCTGTCCGAGATCGAGACAACCCCCAGCGTCGCACGCTGCCAAACGTCCTGGTGGTCAAGCTCCGCGACCGCCACATTAAATCGCGCACGAATGCGGTCACGCATTTTCCGCAGGACGGCACGCTTTTCTTTGAGGGAGTGGGCGTGAGGTATTTGAATTTCCAGGGTTAATACGCCGACCGGCATTGTCGTTGCCCGCCACGGGGCTGGTGCTGGGAATTTGATTTCAGGTATTTGCCAATTGCCAGGGGAAATTCAGAATTGAAATCGGCAAGCGACCGTGAGCCATACCCTGCTCTGTTTCCAGGCCCTGTCCGGAGGTTTCAGGCCATGGCGGGTTCTGCAACCCTTTCCTTCACGAAGGCCTCAATCACGTCGCCGTCTTTAACATCGTTGTAGTTTTCGAGGGAAATTCCGCACTCCATGCCGGACTTGACTTCGGCAACGTCATCCTTGAAGCGCCGCAGGGAGCGAACCTTTCCCGTATGGATCACCACGCTGTCGCGCAACAGCCGGATCTGTGATTCCCGCGTGAACTTTCCGTCCTGAATCATGCAGCCGGCAACCGTGCCAACCTTGGTAATGCGGAACGTGTCGCGAACTTCGGCCCGTCCCGTCACCGTCTCCTTGTAGGTAATCGCCAGCAGGCCCACCATGGCTTTCTTGATTTCATCCGTGACGTTGTAAATGATCGTGTGCAAACGGATGTCCACCGACTCGAGTTGCGCCAGCTCCGTCGCCTTGCGCTCCGGCCGCACGTTGAAGCCGATGATGACGGCGTTCGATGCCGAGGCCAGGAGAACGTCGGATTCCGTAATGGCGCCCGCGCCGGCATGGATGACTTTGATCTTCACCCTGTCGTTACTGAGCTTGATCAGGGTCTCGGAAAGAACTTCGACCGACCCTTGCACGTCCGCCTTGATAATCAGCGGCAATTCTTTGACGTCGCCGGCGGCCAGTTGTTCGTGCAACTGTTCGAGGGTAAGCCGCGCCGATTTGGCCAGAGCGGCATCGCGAAGTTTCGACTGCCGGTGCAGAGCGATCTGCCGCGCCTTGAGCGTATCCTCAATCACCTGCACGCGATCGCCTGCCTGGGGGACGTCTTCGAGACCCAGCACCTCCACCGGAGTCGAGGGTGGGGCTTCGAGAATGGGACGTCCATGATCATCGAACATGGCCCGCACTTTGCCATAGATTGCCCCAACGATAAACGAGTCACCGATGCGCAGCGTGCCATTCTGAATCAGCACCGTCGCCACCGGGCCACGTCCGCGATCGAGCTTGGCCTCCAGGACCGTGCCGTTGGCAAGCCGGTTGGGATTGGCCTTAAACTGCGACATTTCGGTGACGAGGAGGATCATTTCCAAAAGCAGATCAAGATTCTTCCGCTGCTTGGCGGAGACTTCTACCGTCACCGTCTGTCCGCCCCACTCTTCCGGCATCAGATCGTTGTCTGAAAGCTGCCGTTTGACGCGCTCGGGCTGGGCCTCGGGTTTATCGATCTTGTTGATGGCGACTACAATCGGAACTTTGGCCGCGCGCGCGTGGTTAATCGCTTCCAGCGTTTGCGGCATAATCCCGTCGTCGGCAGCGACCACCAGCACGACGATATCGGTTACGCGGGCGCCGCGCGCGCGCATCAAGGTGAAAGCCTCATGACCGGGCGTATCGATGAAAGTAACCTTCTTGCCCTGCCCTTCCACCTGGTATGCGCCGATGCTCTGCGTGATGCCACCGGCCTCGCGGGCGGCCACGTTGGTTTCCCTCAAGGCGTCAAGAAGCGAAGTCTTGCCGTGATCGACGTGGCCCATGACGGTAACCACCGGGGCGCGAGGAGCGAGATCTTCGGTGCGATCCGCCTCTTCCACTTCCTGATTCACTTCCTCTTCGTAGCTGACAATCGTCGCTTCCGCGCCGAACGTACGGGCAATTTCCGTGGCGGTTTGACCATCGAGCGTTTGATTGATGGTGGCAAAAATTCCCTTGTCGAGCAGCCGCTTGATCACGTCCTTGGCGCGGGTCTCCAGCTTCTCGGACAATTCCTTGATGGCGATTCCTTCGCTGATCGTGATCTTGCGGGTGATCGGAACTTCTTCCGGCACGACCGGGCGGGGCGGCGCGAGAGCAGGCCCCCGGCGCATCATCGGAGCCTGTTGCCGGTCCATGTGCGAGCGCGACGGAGGTGCGGTCGGTGACGGGGCGGCGTTGACCGGGCGTGAAGAAGTCGGATGCATCGGCCGCGGTTCCCCGGGTCGTCTGGTCGGAAGCGGACGAATGGGCGCCGTCTTGGGTGAAGCGGCGTGCGGATAGATGGGCTGATTGGCGCTCGGCGAACCCGGCCGAATCGTACGTTGCCCCTGACGTGCCCCGCGCGTTTGGACTCCGGGAGGCGCCTGC
Source organism: uncultured Acidobacteriota bacterium (assembly GCA_963733285.1). Taxonomy (GTDB): domain Bacteria; phylum Acidobacteriota; class Terriglobia; order UBA7540; family UBA7540; genus Bog-366. Next base: position 1,016 of record CAVTDA010000178.1, on the reverse strand, counting down.
TGGGGCTTGCTGCCCACGGCTCCTTCCGTCGCTGCCCCCGCTCGTGCGGTAGGCGGCGGTGCCGTTGGCGCCGGCTTGGGGGAAGGAACAGGGGCGGGCCACGTTCTGACCGGCGTCTGGCGAATCGGGTAGAGCGTCGGCGATGGAGTTTGAAGCCGGGGCGCGGGAGGTGGAATTGTTCCACCGCTGGCCACGCCTGGCGTGGGCCTCTCCACTGGCCGCTCAACAGGAGGCGCCGTCCGGGGTGTGGCACCGGCCGCCGGAGCGGCAGGAGCAATGGGTTTCGCCGCCGTCGCGGGGGGCGGGGCAACCACCATCTTGCGCGCCGTCGCTTTGATATCGGCCATCGAGCGAGTCAAGGGATGGGTGTCCGTGGAGAAGTCGTGAATTTTCTTGATGTCCAAAGCTTCGGGCACAGAAGTGGTATCGGAAGCGGCCGGGGGCGGCGGCACAGGAGCCACCTCCTCGCGGGCAGGGGCTTCCACTGCAGCCTCACCGCCGTCACGGAAATGCGCCCGGACCTTGTCCGCGAGGTCATCATCCAGCGCGCTGGAATGCGATTTCTTGTCCTCAATACCGAGCCCCGCCAGATACTCCAAAACGACGTTGCTCTTTACTTCCAGCTCGCGTGCGATTTCATTAATCCTAATCTTGCCCATGCCTGAGTCACTTCTCCCTTACCACTGCCCAATTACTGGCGCGATAAATCTGCCCGCCGGATCGATATGGCTTTGGCAGCCTTGTTTATTTTTCTTCACCTCCACCATCCGTCGACTCGTCGGTTTTCGGTTCTTCGGATTCGCCTTCCATCTTTTCTTCAGCGGGTGCTTCCGGGGCGACTTCTGCCTGAGCTTCCGCCGCGCTTTCGGATTCTTCAACCGCAACATCCGCCGGCGCCTCAGCCGCTTCGCCTTCCGCAGGCTGCAACGGGGCTTCGATCTCTTCCGCCGCGGCTTCCGCGCCTACGGTCTCACCATCACCGGCGGTCTGATCGCGCTCGAAGTAGTCGGTCACGA
>CAVTDA010000177.1:0-12510 GCA_963733285.1 uncultured Acidobacteriota bacterium | reverse complement strand
TGCGAACATCGATCCCGGTTTCAAAACTCTTCCCGCAATCAATTCAGGTAAAGGCAAAAACTCCTTGAAAATTTCCGGATAGCGGCGGCGAGACCACGTGTCAATCGCCAACATTGTGCGCACCTGCGGATTTGAAAAAGCGATGTAGCCCTGTAGATCGAAAATAATTACCCCTTGCTGAATCTGGCCCGTGACGATCTCGAGGTGACGTGCGCCTGAATCGGCGCGGCGCTCAGCAGCACGGAGGTCTTCTTGCAGAGTCTGCTGCTCGGTCTTCAATTGGGTTACAACTGATTTGACGGTTGCAAGCGTGAAAGCCGCTTCATCTTCGACTTTGAGCGGGGATGTTTTGGGCTGGTCTCGTTTTACCGATCGGCCCAATGATCTCTGAAGCAGGAAAACCGCCAGGATCATGATCGTGCCGATAACGGCAGCGCCCCCAATGAGGAGGGCCATGTACTGCGGACTTGTTAGTCTGTCCCATCATTAGCCCGCCATTCCGGAAATTCGGAGGTAGCTGTTGAGCAGCCAGTTGCCATTGAGCGCAGTGTAGATTGCCGCGACGCCCAGAAAGGTTCCGAATGGCCAGGCGTAACCGCGATAGCGGGCCTCAACCCCACTCATGATCAGCGCAATAACCGACCCGCCCAAGGATCCCAGGAGAATTGTCATCAGAGTCAAAGGCAGGCCGAAAAATGTTCCCACCATCAACATCAGCATGACGTCGCCGAATCCCAGGTATTCCTTTTGTTTACCACCGAAGTGGTAAAACCCTTCCCCGACCGCGTAAAACAAGCCGCCCCCGGACAACGCTCCGGCAATCGCGCCTGATAGCGAGGCGGGGAAAGTATCCAGGTAGATATCCCAGTGCCGAAGGATCCAGCCAACGGGGCGATCGTCGACAGGAATGAAATAGCTGAAGAGCAGCCCAAGAACAATTCCGGAAATTGTTACTGCGTGGGGAATCCGGCGGTCCAAGAGATCGGTAAAGACTAGGACGATGAGCATCATCACCAGAACAGCATTTTTGAGGAACGCAGGGCTGACGCCGTAGACGTAGAAGGTCAGAACCAGGACGATGGCGGTGAGCAATTCAACAAAAGGGTAGAGGGGCGAAATGCGACTTTGGCAATCCCGGCATTGGCCGCGAAGAATCAAATAACTGACCACTGGAATGTTGTCATACCAACGGATGGCGTGATTGCACATGGGGCAGTGCGAGCGCGGGAGGACGACCGACTCACCTTTGGGCAATCGGGCGATACAAACATTCAGAAAGCTGCCGAAGCATAGGCCAAAGAGGCCAAGCAGAACGTAAATAATTGCCAAAGAAGTCCGCTCCTGGGATTGCGTTCCGGATGAGTCTACAGTGGAGATTGAATTCTTCCAGAGAGACTCATGAGTTTGCGCATCGAGGTTCTAAATCTGTGGTTCTTATTGCCCGCCGCTTGTCAGCCGATAATACAGCGCCTCGGTGCCGGCGACCATTATATCAGCAGAAAATCCCTCGGCCCGCCTGCGGCCATTGCGACCAAATTCAGTCAGCCCCTTGCTATCGTGAGAAGCGTTGATTATCGCGTCTGCCAGTGCCTCGGGGGAGTCCGGGGGAACAAGCCATCCTGTTTCGTTCTCCACCACAATCTCTGGAAGCCCGCCAACGCGAGTGGCAACGAGTGGAATGCCGTACGCCATCGACCATAGGGCGGAGGAGCCTAATCCCTCAGATCTCGAGGGCATGATGAAGAGGTCCAAGCCAGGGAAGAAGTCCGCGAGATCGCAAAGAGGGCCAAGTCGGACGAGGTTGTCGAGATCGATGTCGGCGGATAGAATTGACCGCTCATACGTTGAAACGGGTTCATTGGCTGCAAGCACGAGGCGGGCGTTGGGCAGGCGTTTCCTGAGACCTGCAAATGCGGCGATGGCAATGTCATGCCCCTTTTCCGGGGTCGACGCTCCCAGCAACCCCACAACGAAATGATCGTCATCAAGTCCCCAGGAACTTCGAAGTTGGAGTCTTTCCGCTGCAGTCGGCAAATGCTGGGGAATTTCGATGCCGTCGGGAATGACGTGAATCTGTTCAGGCGGTATCCCGGCCTGGGTGGACAATTCGCGGATCTTTTCGGAGACAGCCACTACGGCATCGCAAGTCAGCTTGTATTTGAGACGATAGGTCCAACGGTCCGCTGAAACAAACATGACTCGACGGCTTGCTACACGCCTGACCGGCAATCCGATGGAGGACATCCATGCGATCGACTGTCCCCGGCCATCGTGCGCATGGAGGATGCGTGGCCGCCAACCCTCAATTTCCTGCCGAAGAAGCAGGCTTCCGAATGCGTGCCAGGGGTCGAAGGAAGGCAGCGTAAAAGTGCGAATTTGCCGGTCGTGGGCGGCGCCAATTAGTTCACTGCCTTCCTGGCATACGATCATCTGGTGGTGTCCACGCTGTTTCAGGCCTTCAGCCAACATCAGAAGCTGCCGTTGGCCGCCACGCAAGCCGAGGCCGGTATCAATATGAGCGATTCTCAAACGTGTCGATGAATTCATCGAGGTACAGTTACCGGGCGTTGCAAATTTCGGAGTTTGACATACTTTCTTCGCACATACCGTGCAGCCATCTTTGCAATCAGATAACCTTGAAAACCATCAAGCACGCCCAACCTCATGAGATAGGTATTCAGAAACACCCACGACGGTGCCAAGCTCCGCCGCAAAACGTTTACATTTTCGTTTCGTTCAAACATCTCTCTGGCCGCGAGGTCGGTGTAAAACTCGATCCGTTGAAGGTGCTCATTCAACGAGTTGCAGGTGTAGTGCAGAATCTCTCCCGGCATCGTGCTGACTTGTCCGCTGACCGTCACGGACTCGTGCACAAACGCCCCCTTCCATGACCCTGAGCGGCGATTGAAGAGACGCAACTTATAATCAGGGTACCAGCCTGAATGCAGAATCCATCGGCCCAGATATTGGGCGCGGCGCGCAAATTGATACCCGGCGGCCGAGGGCTCCGATTTCTTCCAGTCCCTTATGGCCGTCTGGGCATTGAGATCCAATTCCTCGTCAGCGTCGAGGCTCAGGATCCAATCATGATGTGCCTGCGCGCTGGCGAAATTTTTCTGCGCCGCGAACCCACTGAACTCGTGGGCGATGACGCGCGCACCCAGGCCCTCTGCGATCTCCTGAGTCGCATCGGTGGAATTGGAATCAATGACCACAACTTCATCGGCGCACGCGAGTGAGCGAATGGCCCGCGCGATGTTGGCGCCTTCGTCATGAGTAATAATGGTCGCGGAGATGGCTGGCATGTTGGGTCAGGATTGGCCGCCCGAACCTACAATTCCCCCGCTGGCGGACTGGGCAAACGCGGCAAAGTCAAACCGCCTGGGGTCCCGCGACGAATAGCTCACGATAAGCCTCCGGAAGGGAGCGCGGCCGCCCTTCGCGGTCGGTGATGACGTGCACGGTTTCGCCTTCAGCCAGCAGGTCGTCGGTAGACTCGCGATATAGCTCATAGGCAAAAATGAGCACGCGACGGCGGATTTCCTTCAAATGGGTTCGAATCAGAATCTGATCATCATACCGCGCAGGAGATTTGTACCGGCAGCGAACTTCCGCAACCATGATGTAGAGTCCCTCTTTTTGTTCCATCTCGCGGTAGGCAAATCCGTGCTTGCGGCAAAAGTCGGTGCGCCCGATTTCAAACCACACCAAATAGTTGGCATGGTAGACGACCCCCATCTGGTCCGTTTCCGCGTAGCGGACCTGCAAGGATGTCGTCGTCCAGGCGGGTTCTGTGCTCATATTCTCCATGTAGTTTTGTAACTGGCGAGATTTCTTTCACTCGCAGTTTATAGCAAAACCAATAAATGGCAAAGAACCACGATGGATTACAGGAGGTTCTGGCCCACAGCGTCGACGGGATCCTCAAGCACTAAGCGAAGTGTGGAAAAGAAGCCTCGCAAAAGAGTCGAATAAAAATGAGGGTTGGCCTTTTGCGAACTAATCTGAGCGTGGAGGTCCACGTCCTTGAGGTTGTCGACCTGGCCAAAGAACAATTCGGCACTGGGCCAGATCAAGGTCGCGTCGGGCTGCTTGGACTGCCTGCGTTCATACTCAAATTTTCCGCGATGAAGAAGCACCGTCCACTCCATATCCCAATCCTCGATGCTCCACACGGTGGTCAGTTGTGATTCACGGATGAGTTGACGCAATGCCTTGTTCTTCCCCATCAAGACGAGGGTGCGCTGAATGATTCGGCGCGCCGCGCGTTTTGACAGGGCAGTCGCGGGGTCCTGCAGAGCGGGGGCATCCCCATCGGGCGGAATTGATGACATATCATTCATTCTTGGATAGTCCAAGACCGGCTACGGCTGAGCCACTTTGACATGAGTCCGGATAAATTCAACGATATCCTCGGTGGACGCCCCCGGCTGAAAGATCTCGGCGACTCCGGCCTGCTTCAACGGTCCGATATCCTCGTCAGGGATGATGCCGCCCACCAACAGCAGAATATCGCCTGCGCCTTCGGCCCGTAGCAGCTCACAAATGCGGGGGACGATCGTGTTGTGCGCGCCAGAAAGGATCGAAATTCCAATGGCGTCGACGTCCTCCTGTATGGCGGCTCCCGCGATCTGCTCGGGCGTCTGACGCAAACCCGTATAGATCACTTCCATGCCCGCATCGCGGAGGGCACGGGCAACAATTTTTGCACCACGGTCATGGCCATCCAGACCGGGCTTTGCCACCAAGACTCGAACTTTGGATTTAGTCATTGGAATTCATTTCATTTCGGTCTTCAGTGAAATGCCGGTTCTTCATAGGTCCCAAAGACCTTGCGGAACACATCGCAAATTTCGCCAACAGTAGCATACGCGCGCACGCAATCCAGGATGTAAGGCATCAAATTGGCATCCGTGGCGGCCGCAGATCCCAGCGACTCCAAGGTTTGCTTTACGCGACTGCCATTGCGCCGTTTTCGAAGTTCCTGTACCTGAGTCACCTGGTGGCGGGCAACGCTGTCGTCAATGGCCAACAGGCTGATGGGCCGGTCTTCCTCCATTACATACTCGTTTACGCCGACAATGATTTTCTCTTTGCGTTCGACGGTTTTTTGGTAGGTGTATGCCGCGTCGTGGATCTCACGTTGCGGATACCCGCGCTCAATGGCAGGGATCATGCCCCCCATCTCATCAATCTTTTGAATGTAATCGTAACAGGCGCGTTCAATATCCAAGGTTAACTTCTCGACGAAATATGAGCCGGCGAGCGGATCGACCGTGTTGGGCACACCGGATTCATGCGCCAGGATCTGCTGGGTGCGAAGAGCAATGGTGACGGCCTCTTCCGTGGGCAGCGCCCATGCCTCATCGAGGGAATTTGTGTGCAAGGATTGCGTCCCTCCCAGGACCGCCGCGAGTGCTTGAATCGTGGTCCGGACAACATTGTTGTAGGGTTGTTGCGCGGTGAGTGAACATCCTGCTGTCTGCGAGTGAAAGCGGCAGTTCAAGGAGCGTGGATTTTTTGCGTCAAATCGGTCCCGCATAACGTGCGCCCAAATTTTCCGGGCCGCCCGGAATTTCGCGACTTCCTCAAATAGATCGCTCTGGGAATTGAAAAAAAAGCTTAGGCGGGGAGCAAATTCATCTACTGACATCCCGGCGCGGCGAACCCATTCCACATATTCAATTCCATCACGCAGCGTGAAGGCCAGTTCCTGTGCGGCGGTCGATCCTGCTTCTCGTATGTGGTAGCCGCTGATCGAAATCGGATTCCATTTTGGAACTTCCCGCGCACTAAAGGTGATTGTGTCGGTGACCAGCCGCATGGAAGGCGCGGGTGGAAAAATGTACTCCTTCTGGGCAATGTATTCCTTCAGGATGTCGTTCTGTGTTGTGCCTGAAAGTTTTGTCCAATCCGCGCCATTCTTTTCCGCGACCACGAGGTACATCGCCCAAATAATTGCCGCGGGCGAGTTGATGGTCATCGAGGTCGAGACTTTCTGGAGCGGCAAACCGGCGAGTAATGTTTCCATGTCGGCAAGCGAGGAGATTGAAACTCCGCAGCGCCCGACCTCGCCTTCGGCGAGATGGTGATCGCAGTCGTAGCCCATCAAGGTGGGAAGGTCGAAGGCGATCGAGAGGCCCGTCTGCCCCTGTTTTAGCAAGTAATGCAGGCGTTGATTTGTATCGGCGGGGCTTCCGAATCCGGAAAACTGGCGCATTGTCCATATCTTTCCACGGTACATCGTGGAATGAATCCCGCGTGTGTAAGGGAAACCGCCTGGATCCCCCAGCATTTGTGAATAATCAAATTCGGGAATGTCCTCAGGGGTGTAGAGACGCTCGATTGGGACGCCGGAGAGGCTGGTGAATTCGAAACGTCTTTCGCGAGATTTTTCTAGTCGCCGGCTTTAAAGTCTGTTCCTGCCATTGCTGCTTGTTGGGAGGAGGTTTGCGGGAGGGAGCCTCATGGGCAACGCCGATGCTTACCTTTTTGTTTTCATCCATATTGGCGAAGTGCCCCTAGTGCATGTTAGAGCAGGGCTGGTTGCGGTGTCAAACCTGAGGAGGGGCAGAGAAAGCAGGGGTGTGCCAAAGATGATGTTGCAGTAAAGCCGGGACAAGTGGCGGATCGATTCAGCCGGCGTAATGAAGGCTCTGATCCTTTACCGCCGGCTGAATTTGTAGATCGATCTTACTTTGGCTGTGCGGCAATGCGCATGTAAGGCCGTGGAGTTTTCCATCCACCGGGCCACTTTTCCTTCGCCTCGGCATCCGATATCGCGGCCGTGAGAAAAATGTCGTCGCCCTGCTTCCAATTTGCCGGCGTCGCAACCTTGTGTTTGGCATTGAGCTGAAGGGAGTCTATCACGCGAAGAATTTCGTCGAAATTTCTTCCCGTGGTCATAGGATACATCAGCATCATTTTGATCTTTTTGTCTGGCCCAATCACAAATACGGTTCGCACCGTGGCATTGTCGGCCGGAGTGCGTCCTTCGCTGGTTTCACCCGCCGCGGCAGGAAGCATTCCATACAGTTTGGCAATTTTGAGCTCGGGGTCGCCGATCATGGGGTAAGTCACTGCATGGCCTTGGGTTTCTTCAATGTCGATCTTCCACTTTGCATGGCTGGAAACGGGATCCACACTTAGTCCGATGATCTTGGCATTCCGTTTGGAGAATTCCCGGCTCAAGCCCGCCATATATCCCAATTCGGTTGTGCAGATGGGCGTGAAGTCTTTTGGGTGGGAAAACAAAACTGCCCAGCCGTCCCCGATCCACTCATGGAATTTGATGGTGCCCTGGGTTGTTTCAGCGGTGAAGTCCGGAGCGGTGTCGTTGATACGAAGAGACATTTGGTTCTCCTGGCAGAGATTTAAACTGTGGATAATGTGCCTGAAGCGTAATTTTAGGTCCGTGAGAATTACCCTGTCAACCGGATTATATTCCCTTTGCAAATGGAATCCGAAGGCGTACCGGGGACATCCGATGGAAATTCTATTCTACAGACTCCATCATGTCTGAATTCCGGAATCCCGAGGTTCTCCCCGCTTCTCGTCTTGTGATTCAGCATGCTGCCGGTCAATTCAGTTTTACGGGAGCAGGGGATTCTGCCGACCCCGGAATGTTGGGCGCCTTGGTCACTGTTCCTTGCACTGCGTCGCTCAATTCAACGTTGTAATCAGCGAGAATGGTTCCGACCGACTGTTCATACTGGGTAATGGCTTTTGCGTAGGTCGAATGGGCGAGGACACCATTGCCTTCAGCGGTGGCCAAATCGCGTTGTGCTTGAATGATCATAAATACCGTGGATTCCCCCAGCTTGAACTTCTTCTGCTCGCCACTAAGAGTTTCTTGAGCAAGGGTGATGGCTTTATCGGCGGCATCGATCTGCGCCTTTGCTTGAACGACTCCGATCACTGCCGTGCGCACCTGCTGGGCAATGTTGTTCTTCCATTGCTGCATCTGCGTTTCATATTGCCGCTGTTCCAAGAGCGCACGGGCGGCATCCGCTTGCGCCGAGCGGTTGCGAATGGGGATCGAAAGGTTGAGGCCAAAAGAGTAGTTGGGATATTGGCCCTGAAAGGTCTGGCTCAGGGCTTGCGATACGCCGTCGGTTACCTTTCCTGAAGGTGACACCACTCCACCACCAGCATTGATGCAACCATGGCCGTAGGGTGAACTCCCGGATGGGCAAAGAAGCTGATTGCCGGACAATCCTTCAGCCGCGTACGTGCCAAAGATGTTGAGGGATGGGAGCAGGGCATTGTGCGCGCGGGCGATAGTGTATTCCTCGTCTTTGAGTTTCAATTCCGTCTGCTCGATTTCAGGGCGATTGGCAAAGGCTTCTTTCAGCGCCTCTTCCAGCGAGGGAATGTCATCGGGCCGGGGCTCGGGGAGTTTGTCCACGGCTTCAATTTGAGCGGCCGCCAACTCCGGGTCCACTTGCCGGGCCAGCGCCGTCTTAATCATTTCGCCTTGTTGCTGTAAATTGGTCTGCGCCACAATGAGCGCTTGCTGGTCAGTGGCCAATTCTGACTCCGCCCGCACCACTTCGATGGGCGCGAGGGTTCCAATTTCCACCTGCCTCTTGTTGTCCGCCAGCAGCCTTTGGGAGAATGCCACCCCCTCTTGCTTTACACGCACATTTTCTTTGTCGGAGAGGTAGTCCCAATAAGCGTTCAGCACCGTTCCCATCGTGGTGATGACTTGCTGGCGAAAGACGGAATCGGCAAGCTTGAGATCGTTCTTGGCGATGCGGATATAGGTGGAGTTGGCGCGCCTTCCGAAACCATTCAACAAAGGTTGGGTAAAACCCACGGCCACGAAGGTGTTGACCTGTGGATTGAAGAACGAAGTGAGGGAGGAAGATGTGCCGCGCGAGCCCCCCAAGAGGACTTGGTAACTGGTCCCGGTCTGAAACAGTTGGGTAATTCCCGAGGTGTAACTCGATCCCTGGAGGTTCACAAAGGGGACGCCCGTTACCGCCGTGGTTCCCAGGGGGGTGATGTTTTGATTCCAACCGTAGCTGAAAAATGCCGAAGGGTCAAAGGTGCCGCCACTTCCAAGCTGAATGGGGCTGGCGCTGCCGGTGACTCCGCCTGCTCCGCCACTGACCCCGCCTGCTCCCGAGGATACCCCTGAGCCCACCGCCCCCGAAAACAACGCCGATGATTGGAACGACCCAGTGAATCCGCGGTTGGAGCCGCCCCCCTTCGTGCGGAGGATATCGGTGTAGGCAAAAGCAATGTTATAACGCGCCACGGCGAGATCGAGATTGTTTTCCAATGCCAATTCAATAAGGTCTTGAAGTGAAATCTCCAGCTTTCCGTCCCGGAGCAAGTAGTGCAACCGGTCCGAATTGGTCATCTTCTCCTCGGGAACGGAAGGTATCTGGTAAGGCTCCCAGAAGGAAGGGAACCAGCGGGTATTCCCATATTTCATGTTGAAATCTGGTGCAGGCGCGGCATTTTGGTTCGGAGGCGCATCCTGCGACGCGAGATTTGGGGCGAGCAAAAAGGCAACTAAGATAAGAACAGTGGCGATGACGCGTTGTACTCGGAGCTCCATCGATTTATTCATCTCCCCTGGAATTTGCGTTGCATTCGAGATTCACACCATGAGGTATTACGTGGTTAATATAGTCAATGTCCGTGGAAAGGATGAAGCGGGCCAATCCAGCCAGGCTGCCGGGCCACGCTATTGCCGATGATGGCGATAATCTTCAGGAAATCGGTTTCATAAAACCGGGAGCGGTTCAGTACTGGCACGTGACGGATATCCGTTTGGCGACTTCAGGAATCAGCGTATCAATCACCTTCTCAACCGATGTCGGCGTCGAGATCTGGAGTCCAAAGTCTATCATCCGGGAGTACAGGAGACAACATCATGGCCCGAGTCAATGAAGCATCTTGTCCAATCGATGATCAGGGTGTAGCTTAACGGAGATGTTGTGCCAAGGGCGAACCGTGCAAAAATGCGGAATATTCGATTAATTTTGGCCTACGATGGGACTGATTTTCACGGTTGGCAGCGTCAACCCTCTGCTCCCAGCATCCAGGGGTTGCTTGAAGGTGCGATTCACAAATTGACGGGAATTCCCGCGACCGTGATTGGTTCGGGGCGCACCGACGCAGGAGTTCATGCATCGCGTCAGGTGGCGAATTTCAAGACGAATTCCACGATCCCCTGCCCAAATTTTGCCCGGGCGCTGAATAATCTGCTTTTGCCTACCATTCGTGTTGTTGCCCTTGACGAGGGGGGCCCGGCCTTCCACGCTCGTCATAGCGCGCGACGCAAGACTTACTGGTATCGAATCTTGACGACCCCAGTTTGCTCGCCCCTCCTCTGGAGATTTGTGTATCACTATCCTTACCCGTTGAATCGCCAACGAATGTCCAAAGCCGCAAGTTTGCTTGTGGGAGAACACGATTTCACATCCTTCACGTGCATGGAGGGCCAAGGGGATGAGGAGCAGAAGTCGAATGTGAGGACGATCCTATCGTCGCGTGTCGTCTGGCGGCCGGGAACCTCCATGCTTGTCTATCAGGTGACCGGAACGGGTTTCCTTCGCTACATGGTCAGGAATATTGTCGGCACATTAATTGATGTGGGGAGGGGGCGAAATTGTCCCCGCGACATCACCCGCATTCTTCAAGCGGAAGACCGCACATTGGCTGGACCCACTGCGCCGGCGAAGGGGCTTTGCCTGATGAACGTTGAGTACGACGATTGGAGCGCGGATCAACGGGTGAAAAGGCTGGGCAGCCCTTCCTAGAAACGAATGAGTCGCCTTCCCATCTGCTTGGATTCCCCCGGTGGTTCGAGTAGTATAAACGTGTGGCGTTTCTTCGCGGCTTTTGCGGAGTCGGGAAATGTCCCCACGGATCATCGCACCGTGATCATGCCAACCTCGATTTAGCAAGATGGTTCTTTCCGCCGAAGGAGTCCGATCGTGAGCTCGACAACATTGAAGATTAAGGACAAGCAACCCGGCCAGCGCGCCTGCGATGAAAAGGATGCGAAGGGGGAGCTGTGCATGGGTCACCTCAAGCGCTGGTATTACCACCATCCCTTGCGGCAGTCCTTTAGCGCGGAGCAGGAGGAAGCGCGAAAGGAATTTGGCGACAAGGCTGAAATCTATCGCTGCGAGCGTTGCCACATCTTGTATCGTCCTGTGCCTGCTGACATCTCGACTGCGGGCCAGAGATTCCAAACCCGCCCCGTAACAATTTGGGGAGATTTTTTCGGCAGGAAAAGCAAGTAACCCATTTGGAGTCGCTCCCTGCTGGAAAATGTTTGCCTCTATCCACGATCGGGTCCTGCCTCGCGGCCTTTTCCCCATTGCCCAGTTTTCCCCCGGATTTTCCCACGGCGGTTCGAGGATGGGGGCGGCTGCACTCCGCATCATCTGATTGGGTACATTTTCGAAGTGGTTCCACTCTGAGCGTGTCCATGAGGATGCCGCTCTTGTGAATCAGAGGTTCTTGCGTGCTGGATCGGCGCACCAAAGCGGACTCATTACTGGTCATCACCACGTTGGTATGGGGCTCGACCTTTGTGATCGTCAAAGGCGCCCTCGCCGACGCCCCACCCTTCTCCTACCTGTCTGTGCGCTTTATCATCGCCGGGCTTCTGATGTTGAGCTTCATGGCGCGTGGCCGGATGCCGCGTGCGACGCTCCTGCCAAGCCTGGTGCTCGGGATCTTGTTGTTTGCCGGGTATGCGTTTCAGACTTGGGGTCTAACCCAAACCACTCCTTCCAAGAGCGCTTTCATCACGGGATTCAGCGTCGTATTGGTACCTTTAATGGCTCTTTTTCTTGGGCAATCGCTGCGGGTTGCGCAGGGTATTGGAGCGATGTTCGGCCTCATCGGGCTCTTCTTCTTAGTCCTGCCCTCGGGCATGGCATCCGTAAATCACGGCGACGTCCTGACGCTACTCGGAGCCGTGGCGTTTGCCGCCCATATTCTCGCGGTGGGAAAGTACACGCGGCAACATTCATTCCGATATTTGGCCCCCGGCCAGATCATGATGGTGGGAATCCTTGCATCGCTCGCGATTCCACTCGCCCCGGTTGCGCCCATCCATTGGACCGGGCGCCTGGTTTTTGCCATCATCGTGACGGCAATTTTCGCCACGGCCTTCGCATTTGGCGCGCAATTATGGGCGCAGCAATACACCCCTCCTGCCCACACGGCATTAATATTTGCCCTTGAACCTGTGTTTGCCGCACTCACCTCACGGGTTGTGACCCACGAACAGTTGGGCGGCAAAGCGCTCCTGGGCTCGCTGCTGGTCTTGGTTGGGATCGTTATTTCCGAGGTTTGGGGAGGGGTTGGGCCGGCACCCGTCGAGATTTAATTCCCCGCATGGAGCCCGTCGAGCTGCCGCCTCCCATGGTACCATCGCAAGAGCGGCCGTTGGCGAAATCATGGCGAAAGCCCAAGGGTAGTGTATACTCGGAAAGGACGGGGCGAGGTTTGGCCTGCTGATCTTGAGGGAGAAGGCGT
>CAVTDA010000176.1:0-13385 GCA_963733285.1 uncultured Acidobacteriota bacterium | reverse complement strand
TCTGACTCAACACGGCCGTGTCCCGCAACGCCGGGATTGAGCTACAATCACTTCTTTTGAGCAAAGCATGGCCAACCCCCGGTCTGCATCCTGGCAGACGATTTAACCGGCGCTCTGGAAGTTGGGGCGAAATTCGCCGCGTCGGGAGTGGTGTCCAAGGTCAGCACGACTCCAACGGTATTTCCCCGAGGCCTCGACGTGGCTGCGGGAGTGGTTGTTATCGATACGGAAACCCGCCATTCAAAGCCCGCCGAAGCGGTAGAAGTCGTTTCTGCTTTGGCTCGTGCCGCCCGGGAGGCGGGATATTCGCGCGTGTTCAAGAAGACCGATTCCACGCTTCGCGGAAATATGGGAGCGGAATTTACCGCTTTGATCGACGCCTTTGACGGAGCGCCGCTGCTCTATGTCCCCGCCTATCCGCAAATGGGCGTAAGGTGAAAGGCGGTTCGCTCTTTGTAAATGGCGTCCCGGTCAGCGCAACGTCTTTTGCGCACGATCCTTTTAATCCGATTCGCGAAAGTCATATCCCAACACTTCTGAGATCACATTGCGCGCTTCCCATTCAATCCGGCCCTGTCTCCGGATTCGCCAATCCCGATTTCAGCGGAATCGCGGTTTGTGATGGAGAGTCCGACAAAGATGTGGAATCTGCCGCCCAGGTCTTCCTTCAATCGGCCAAGATCCGAATTGGTGGCAGGCCGGCAGGATTAGCCGCCCACCTCGCGCGACATTCAGACCTTCCGCGCGAACGGCCCGCCGCGCTCCCCTGCATTAAGACCGCTTTGGTTATAAACGGCAGCCTGCACCCTGCCTCATCAGGGGGAACTAAAGAAGCAATGGCGTATGGATTTAGCTCCATTAATGCCGAATCGAGTGGAGCGGCACGCATCGGCGAAAATTGGGTGATTCTGGCGCCAAGCGCAGGTGCGGGCGCCGCATCTCTCGATTTCGCAAACGAACTCGCCCAGTCGGTCTGCCACTTGCTGACGCGCAATTCCATCGATGCGCTCGCATTTTTGGGGGTGACACGGCCTTTCAAATTGTAAAAGCACTTGGCAACCCTTCATTGCACATGGTGGGCGAAGTCATGGAAGGAATCCCAATTGCCAAAATAAATTCGCAGCAGATGGGCAAGCATCTAGGCAATCGCGAGCGCGACCTTTATCTTATAACCAAGGCGGGCGGCTTCGGAGCGGCTTCGGCTCTCACAGATATTCGGAACTTACTGGGAAAAGGATAAATGGGATGGTCCCAATTTATGGCGTGACGATGGGAGACTCCAGCGGCATTGGGCCTGAGATCGTCCTCAAGGCATTTGCGGCTGGCGAGATTATTGTCCCCATTGTGGTTTTCGGGGACTTGGAAGCGCTCCGATTTTATAGTCGAAAAATTGATTGCCCTGTGGATCTGCGAAAAATCGAGAAGCCGGGAGATTTTGGCCGGGTCCCTGAACGTCATTGACGCGGGGATTTTGTCTTCTCACGATGTCTCGGTCGGAAAGATCAGCGCCAAATCCGGACGCGCCGCCCGCGAGTACGTCGTCGCTGCAACGCGCGCTGCGCTGGCGGGTGAAATCGCCGCCATCGTCACGCTCCCCATGAACAAGGAAGCCACGCAGCTCTCCGACCCGCATTTTACCGGACACACGGAATTAATCGGCGACGTTTGCGGCGTGCCGGACGTGACCATCATGCTGGTTTCCGACCAACTGGTTGTGACTCACGTCAGCACACATGTCTCCCTCTTGACGGCAATCGCTCGTGCCAAGAAAGAGCGCATCTGCACGATTATCAAATTAACGTGTGAAGCCATGCAGCGGCTGAAAGAACATCCGCGCGTTGCCGTGGCGGGCTTGAATCCTCATGCTGGAGAGCACGGCCTCTTTGGAGATGAAGAGATTCGCGAAATTATCCCCGCCGTCGAGTGGGCAAAAGGCCAGGGGATGCCCGTCGAGGGTCCCTTCCCGCCCGACACGCTTTTCTACTTGGCCGTGCGGAAAAATAAATTCGACGCCATCGTCTGCATGTACCACGACCAGGGGCATGTCCCGCTGAAACTTTTGGATTTTGAAGGCGGCGTCAACGTTACGCTGGGACTCCCGATTATCCGCACTTCAGTCGACCATGGAACCGCCTTCGACATCGCGGGCAAAGGAATCGCATCGACTGGCAGCTTTATCCGCGCCCTCGAATTCGCTGTAAGGCTGGCCGAGGGTCCCGCTCGACCCTCCTAAATCCTGCCAAATCAAAATGACCTCGTTATCCCAATAAGGGGTGCGCAGCAACCGTGCCGAAAAAATTCCCCTCATTCATTTTTCACGGATTCCATTGACAAGGCGGAATTAGGCGTTGGGCATTATGGTCGGGGCGCCCGGATTCGAACCGGGGACCTCTTGCGCCCAAGGCAAGCGCGCTACCAGGCTGCGCCACGCCCCGAATTAAACGTAACTTTCATTCTGCCAAGCTTGCCGGATTGTGTCCAGTAGGTTTCCTTGCCCCGAGTGGTTTGCACGACTCACATCCCCCATCGCCCGCGTACTTTACGGCTAGCAGTACCCCTGTACTCTACCCAAGCGATGGCTGGCATGGTACTTAGGATTCACTGAGTCCCTTCAGGACTCCGATTCGGAAAAGGGTTCGGGAAGTACCGGTTGGCGAAGGTCTAATGGACGAAGCATCCAGTCTTGTTGCCGCCCGCGGGTTCGCGCGCAGTCTCAATATTTTATTGAAGACTGTCCGTCTCTATGGCGCAGATCACGAACGGACCGCTTCCATCATGGGAACGGCCTTCGAAGAGCTGCGCGAAATTTTGAAATCTTCCGGCGATACGGGATTCCTTTTGGGTGTCTCGGGAAACCAAGTGCTGCTTGACGGAGTGCCGCTGGATAAGCGCCCCTCCGACCGCAGCTTTGCTCTGCTGCTGACATCCGCAGGACTTTCCAGCATCAACTTCTCTCAGCAGGTTACGATTGAAGATTTTTGGCGATTCGCTCGCGCCTTCTCTTCCCGCACTGGAAAAAACGGCACGCTGGTTACTGACCTGAAAAGAATCCTGGGCGGAGAGAAGGCTGCAATCCGCGTGAATGAAGTCCGCTTTGTGGCTCAGGATCCAACCCTGGGCGATACAGGTCTGGCGGCAATTCTCGCCGCGCGATCATTGGGCCAGGACGCAGAGAAGCTACAGGCCATTTTGCAGGATCCGCAACGCCTCCTTCAGCTCATCGGTGCGGCTGAGGGCTCTTACAGCCAGCCACTAAGCCCAGGAACGATTTCCACGCCTCTGCCGACGCCAAGTTCGGAACCCGTGCAAGAAGATGATGTCTTTAAAATTCTCCGCTGGCTCGCGAATCTTGGCCGGACCGCAGAGCATCCCGATTCACCGGAGCAAATCACCGCTGTTGAATCGGAACTGCATGAGTTACCGCCTCCGGGACAGGCGGCCCTGGCGCAGGCCTTGATGAGTTTGAGCTCGCAATCCGAGCCTCCGCGCCCGGATGATCCGCTTCTTGTCCAACTTGCCGAGCGCGTCGCGGTCCAATTTGCCCTGGAGCGTTATGACCGCGGTGATGTAGAAACCAACGCCGTGGTTGAGCTCCTTGACCGTTTCAAGCAGGAGATCCGCTCCCTGCGCAGCATTTTGAAGGGCCATGAAGACAAAATGGAGTCGGCGGGAATGGAAGTTGAGTCCCATGCCGACATTCTCGACCGGCAATTCTGGGGACGCATTCCCGACAAATCCAAGGAGAAGATGTTGCTCTCCCCGGAGGCTTGGGCGGTTCCGCCACGAAATGTCCGTCAATTCGTCGAAGAGCTGGCGCTGCGGCGGGAGAAGAATCGGGCATCTCAAATTTTGGATAGTTATGCGAAGTGCGTCTTCGCTTCGGGATCCAGATGCTCGCCGCAAAGTTGCAACCGGTTTAACGGAACTGGCCGATCTCTATCCCCGCATCAATCCATCGCTCATAGGGTCCTGCCTGCAATATGTCGGCGAGGCCTTGAGCCGCGAAGGTAATTCGGACCTGCAATCATTGCTGAGTGCCAGTTTCGTTCGATTCAGTCATGAAGCTGTGACGCGACGGCAATTTTCCGCGGTCTCCAAGAGCCTTGAGGTTCTCGAATCACTTGAACAAAAGCAACCAGCCCTCGCCAAGGTTCTCGCGCCGCGAGTGCAGGTGTCCAATCCGCTTCCAGATCTTTCGACGAAGCTTTGCGTGAACCGCACCTGCCCGAGGGTCTCGCGGATGTCATCAACCGCCAACTAGAGGTCTCTATCGCACACATCGCGACCCGGCTGCAAACGTGTTCAAGGCGGGAAGAATGGGAGCGAATGCTCAATCTGGTTGAGGGCACAGGACTTAAGGGTGTCGAACACATGCGGAAGATACTCCAAACCCGCTCGGCCCAGGAAGCTGCCTCCAAAATTGCTCTGCTGAGCCGGTTGGCGCCGGATACCTTGATGGAGCTGTTGCCCGAGCGCCTGCGCCGTTGGGATGCCCAAGCCCAGGATTTTGTGGTTCGGCAGTTGGCCATTGGATTATCCCCGCAGCGTGGCCAATTGCTGGAACAAGTCTATAACTCCCTTAATTCCAACGTATTGCCTGAGGTCATCGATGAAATGGGGATGTCCGGCGACTCCGCCGTGGCTCCCCACCTGATGCGCCTCGTAGAAACGGAAGGTTCCAGCTCCGGCAGCATCTATCTCCAAATCAAGGCCATCGAGGCTCTGGGGCGCCTGCGGGAATCGAAAGCGGAAAGCCTGCTGCGGCCCTTTGCCGAAGCGAAAGGTTTCTGGGGCTGGCGATACCCGCGCGAGCTGCGCATCACCGCCTTCCAATCCTTGAAAAAGATTGACCCCGATTGGGCAAAGGATTTTCTGCCGCGAAGCGGTTTGGCGGAGTCCGAACTGGAATTGAGCGCCCTGGATCCCGATCCTAAAACGCCGTGGCTGCGGCAAAGACGTTACGAAAGACTGAACCTGCCGCACCCGCTGAAGGGAACCATCCAGGCAGGCCAAAGCCGGCACGCAATCTCGGTTCAGCAGCTCAGTTTGGGTGGCGGCGTGGCCGCTGCGCCTTGTCATATCAAAGCCGGAAATGCCATCCCGATGGAACTTCAGGTCCGGGGTGAAAAGCATCCGGGCCCGCATCCTGGTGCGGGAGGCTCGCCCAAAGGAATTGACGTTTGAATTGGTGGAAATCGCCGAGGAGGATCGCGGCCGTCTGCGTCGGCCCCTTACCGGTTTGCACTCGAAGGTGAACTGGCGGCCAGGATTGCTGGTGGTTGGCCAGGCAAGATCGTAAGCATCCCGCCTAGTGACGGTGAATAAGGCTACTTACTCACTGGGGCGGGAATTTGCAGGATAACCCGGCAGGGCGCGTGCCGCGCCACGTAATGTGCGACTCCTGCCCCCAAAGTCTCTCCTAAGGCACGGGAGTGGGGCTTATAGTGACCCATCACGATAAGCTCAACACCACACTCCCGTGCCACCCCCACAATCGCCTCACCCACTTCGCGCGCTCGCAGGAGTTCGGTAGCCACCGGATGGCGGAGTTTTTCCGCCGCTTGCCGGGCATGATCGAGAATCCGCTTGCCGTCACGATCGATGCTTTCATCGTCAGCATCCAAAGGCGTTACCAGAGGGACTTCCACCACGTGCAGGGCCATCAAGTCCACATCCATCCCCTGGCTTAGCTGGCAAGCCAAAGTCATCAGGCTATCCACTGAAACCTCATCACGAAGCGCCACCATCACTTTGGATTTGGGCATGACAACCTCCTATCGGGAATCGGCGGCAGAATAATACTGCGCTGGAGATTATGCAAGCGTCCCTAACAATGACCAATGCCACCAGCGACCGCCGCGAGGGTCAAACTCATTTCAATTAGCCGAATTCGACATAAACCTCTCAGAGCTAGTCACGGAGAATATAGTTCACCGTCTCCGTTCGCTCGCTGGGAACGGGATTCGTGCCGCACATCGCAGGTTGATATCGCCATTGGGGTTCCGCTGCAAGAGTTGCAGCATCAAAATCGGGCCCGCCCGATATTACAACTTGAGGATGCTGTACCGACCCATCCGCGGCAACTACAAGATAGACGGTCACACGTCCTTCCTTCCCAGCCGCTTTGGCGGCTTCCGGATAGACAGGATGGCCATATTTAATCACCCTTGCGGGTTGGGGATCGTCGCACGAATCCCACACGAAACCACCACGTGGTGGAGTTTAGCGCCAAATTTGCGGAACGCACCATTTGCTATCAGTGACTCCACCTTAAATTCAATCACCACTTTGTTATCTTCCAATCGGCAGAAACAAATGGGGGATATTTTCTTGTCTCCCCACGCTATGTATTCCCTATATTCAGCCATACAGAAACTGCGTTATCACCAAACCCCAAGGATATCGGCGATAACGATTCGGTATCGACGCAAAGTTGTCGTTGCGTTCTATTTGGCCCTCCACTTCGATGCAACGGGCTTCGACGCCGTCAAGTTTTTTTGTTTTGACGCCCTTTACCGCTTCGTTCGGCCACAAGGTCCAATCCCGGCGCAAGTCAATCAATCGTTCGATTTGCAGCGCCCGCAGACCTCCTTGCTGACCCTTTCAGGGTTGTCCACACTTTCCGTGTGATGCCACACGCAATTGCGTAAAATCCGGCAGCGTAATCGATTCCCGCCATTCGCCGGTGCAAACCATGAAAGGAGAAGCGTCCCATGTTGGTGCCCGCCTCCCCTTCCCTTCAGGAACGATGTCAATACCCGCTTGTAATCGGAAGGGTGGAGTTCGAGCCTCCCAAACATCAACCTTTTCAAGGGCACTTTCTGATGACCTGTCTTTCTTCTTCAACCTGAGCCTTATCTTTGGCGTGGCTGCCTGGACCAAGCGGAGCAAGAATAGAATGCTCGCTCCAAGTAAATGGCGGTTCCATGAGGTCTCCATCGCGAACTCCTCTTCTTCCTGGCAATTCAGGGCAGTCGTCCCATTTTGTGGGGTAGCGGCAACATTGCATTCCGCGCGAAAAGGTTCAGATTAAATCAATTTCCAGCTTCGTGACCGACGCCGGTTTGAAAGTCCAGTGGAAGCTCGAACCGGAAATTGCCGCCGGTTCATCAACCAGCACAACCTCGTTCGGATGGTCGAAATCATTGTGCGCATGAATATCACGTGCGGTCAGCACCGTCGCCTTGCCGATCTCGCTTCGGCTCCGTGCAGTGAGACCTCCACCGTACACGATCCGCAACGTGGGGATTCACCATCGTCACGACGACGACCTTCCTGCACGGATGCCGAGCCGTGACGCCCCGAAAAAGTCTTTCCGCCATTTGTAAGAAATATCCGGAGTGTTGCGCTGGACGCGCAACGATTGACGGCCCTGATGCGCCTTGTACATGTCAAGGACATCGAAAGCGGTGGTCGCAACAAATGGGTCCTCTGCCAACAGAAAGAGCATACTGAAGGTTATCTGATAGTTCTTTGAGCGACATTGGCGCTCACAGCCGGCTTGGCGTGACGATTGAAAATGTCCAAATTAATTGCCGTCACCAGCGCAACGCCAACGAGGGAACGTAACTATACAGATAGGCGGGGCCAAGTAAAGGTCCCTGGTGCCACGCGCCCCGTTCGTTTCCACCACCAATTTTGCCTTACGCTGTTTGTCGTATTCACCCATCACCTGCCAGTGCTGGGCCACGATCGAATCCATCACATCGGCCCGGGCGAGCAGTTGGTACCACTGGTCAGAGGAGTAATGAACTGAATCCTCCTTGCCATCGCTGCCACAGTAGTAATGCACCGAGAAGCCGAATACGCGGTCAAACAGGTGAGTGCTTTTGCCGATGAGGATTTCCAGAAATCCGCGCGTCCAGGAGAGCTGGAAATCATTCTCCTCGGCTCCGGGGCCGGAAGCGATCAAGCGAAGCTTCTTGCCGTAATTGGGAATCCAGGCCGTGAACTTGCGAAATTCGGTGGCGTATTCCTGCGGCAGAAAATTGCCTCCGCAACCCCATGACTCGTTGCCAATGCCCCAATAGAGAACATCGTAGGGCTCGCGGCTGCCATCCTGCTCGCGCAACCGGGCGAGCGTTGTGGTGCCGGCGGGAGAGTTGCAATACTCCACCCACTGATCAAAATCGAGGGGCGTCATGCTGCGGACATTCGCACCGAGATACGGCTGGGCTCCGCAGAGGCGGCAGAAGCGGAGGAATTCCGCGGTCCCGAACGTATTGGGCTCGTATTTTTGCGGGCCGTTGGGAGCATTGAGCAATTGCGGGTCGTTATCCCAAAAGTTGGTGCGCACCGGACGCTGCGCCCGCGGGCCCACACCGTCGCGCCAATTGTAGCTGTCGGCAAAGCAGCCACCCGGCCAGCGGATCACCGGCACCCGCAACTGGCGCATGGAATCGATCAGAGCTTTGCGGATCCCGCCCACATTCGGGATCCTGGAATTCTCGCCCACCCAAATCCCATTGTAGACAACCTCTCCGATATGCTCGGTAAACTGACCCTGAAGCTCCGGCGCAATCGTCCCGATAGGTTCCTTGAGAAGGATTTCCACTGACCCACTAGAAGCGCGCGCGCTGCGTGCTGCCCATCCCGCCGCCCCCAAGGCTAACGCTGTCGATATGAATTCCCGCCTCTTCATTCTGTCCAACCTCCGCTTGACGTTTTGCTCGAGACAACGCGCTAGGTTATCAGAATTGAGCAGGTGAGAACAGGGAAGCAATTATTGCAGGCAGCGAACGGCAGCCTTCGGCGCAAGCGGGCGAACCTGAGTTGCAAAAGCGTCCTAATTGGTGTACAGCCGGGTGGCACAATTTCCAGCGATCACCACTCCCCTGCCTGGTTTGGGAGTAGAATGCAGAGTTTGAAACCGGACGCGGCCTGTGCGACTTTTGCCACGGCGTCGATTCGATCCCGCGAAAACCATCAGGAGTACAAGCATGGCTCCAGACAAAATCTATACAAACTTCATCAACGGCGAGTGGGTGGCTTCGGCGAGCGGACGAACCTTTGCCAACCTGAATCCCGCCAATCGGAACGATTTGATCGGATACTTCCAAAAGTCCGGCCCGCAGGATGTTGACGCGGCCGTAAGCGCGGCCAAGCAAGCCTATAAATCGTGGAAAAACACCCCGCCTCCAAAGCGTGGCGAGATCCTCTATCGCGCCGCGAGCCTGCTGCAAGCCAACAAGGAAAAATTCGCATTGGCCATGACGCGCGAAATGGGCAAGGTCCTCGATGAAACCCGCGGAGACGTTCAGGAAGCCATTGACATGACTTTTTATATGGCGGGCGAGGGTCGGCGCCTGTTCGGTCAAACCACCAGCTCGGAATTGCCGAATAAGTTCTGCATGACCGTGCGCAGTCCTTTGGGCGTGTGCGGCCTCATTACGCCGTGGAATTTTCCCATGGCCATTCCCTCCTGGAAAATCATGCCGGCGCTGATTTGCGGGAACACCGTGGTGCTGAAGCCCTCCACCGACACCCCGCTCTCTTCCCATCATCTTGTCGAGGTCCTGGAAGAAGCCGGAGTCCCGCGCGGAGTCGTAAATCTCGTGACCGGCACGGGCAGCGATGTGGGAAGCCCGTTGATGCACCACCCCGATGTCCGCGCCATCTCTTTCACCGGCTCGAGCGAAACGGGAGTGCAAGTCTCCCAAGCCTGTGCGGCGAGTTTCAAACATTGCTGCCTGGAAATGGGCGGCAAGAATGTCATCATCGTTCTCGACGACGCCAATCTCGACCTCGCCGTCGATGGCTGTTTGTGGGGCGGCTTCGGAACCACGGGGCAAAGGTGTACGGCCACCAGCCGGGTTGTGGTGCAGAAGGGCGTGTACAAGAATTTTGTGGAGCGATTCGTGGCCCGAACACGCGCCCTGAAAGTGGGGGATGGCCGCGAATCGTCGGTGCAGGTCGGACCCTTGATCAATGAAGCGCAGCGAAAGACAGTGGAATCCTACGTTGAAATTGGAAAAAGCGAGGGCGCGAAGCTCCTATGTGGCGGCCAGGCGCTTTCCGGCCCGGAATACGATGACGGATGGTTCTATGCGCCCACCATCTTCGGGGACTGCGATCCGCACATGCGAATCGCCCAGGAAGAGATCTTCGGACCTGTCGTCTCCGTCATTCCCTGCAATAACCTCGAGCACGCCATCGAAATTGCCAATGACGTCAAATTTGGACTCTCTTCCTCCGTTTACACCCGCGACGTCAACAAAGCTTTCACCGCCATGCGGGAAATGGAGACAGGAATTTTCTACGTGAACGCGCCCACAATTGGCGCTGAAACGCATCTGCCATTTGGCGGGACCAAACAGACTGGGAACGGCCATCGTGAGGCCGCAACCGCAGCGCTCGATTTTTATTCGGAATGGAAATCGATCTACGTCGATTACAGCGACAAGCTGCAACGGGCGCAAATTGATACGTAGACGAAGGCGCCGGAGCAAACATCTCAAAGGCGAAGGTCGGTTCTGGCAGGAAGCCGCTGCCTCAAATGGGCATCGCCAGAGAACTTTGATGGAAGCAGATACCGAAAGGCAGAAACAGCCGCTCAATCGTAGCCTTCACAACGAGTCACTCAAAGGGGGGAATGAATGGATATAAACCGGCGCACGTTACTGGAAGTCATGGCGGCAGTGCTGGCCGCGGGGGGGCTTTGGAGGCCTCGGATTTGCAACCGGTCGTCTTTGATCCGAGCCAAGTGCGCAATGATATCCAGCCGTTTGGGACTTTACGGATTTATTGCGACGGGCCAACGGCAGGTTTGAACATCTCGTCGTCGGCGCGATTGAGCTCAAGCCGGGCGAACAGCCGCATCCGCCCCATACCCACCCTGACGAGGAACTCCTCCTGGTGACGGAAGGCACCGGCCAGATTACTTTAAACGGCAATCCCTCCACCGCCGGGCCCGGCGCACTGATGTATACCCCGCCGAACAGCCTGCATGGGATAAAAAATACGGGGGACAAGCCTCTGACGTTCTACTTCATCAAATGGCTGGGGAAAGCTTCTTAACGGGATACTCTTTTCCAATTTATTTCGCGAAGTGGAATGAGGGAGCAACTGGGGAGGCGTAGGCGAGGCCGGCTACTTTTTCTCCGGGGTAGCCGTTTCAGAACTGTTGTGCGCGGGAGTGGGATCGGGAGGATTCGTCGTAGAGTATGAAAAAACATTTTGAACCGGCGTCACCACGGTTCCCGCCGCAACGCCCACTTCGCCATGATCGAGCGCGGGGGCGAGGGGATGCGGCCCCAATCCCAACTTCATCAGCGATTTCGCCTCGGGCAGACCCGTGAGAGGGAACCCATGCATGGTCTGGTATCGCAACATCGCCGCCCGAGTCGCAGGGTCCCATTCACCCGTCGGGTCACCGGGCAAATATCCTTCGCGATTCAACGCCTGCTGAATTTGCTTGACGCGCTCGGGATCCAGATGCAGTCGTGCCAGACGCTGTTGGGCCGACTGGGAGCGCGAGGAATGCGCATATCGACGATGCCTTGCACTTCCCTTCCTCTGTGACACATAAGTTCTCGATTGAGTCACGCCGGCTTTTGAATTCGATGTTGCCGATGGGCGGGAACTCGTTCTTGATACGGGATGGTGCGTTGCGGGCACAGCCGGAGAATTTCGATGCGGCGATGAAGAATGTGATGGCGAAACCTGTGAAGAGGGTTTGTGGGTCGTTGCGGAAGTGGCAGGTTGTTGGGCAAACGCATATCCTGCCATCAGCAAACCTCCGGCAAGGAGAGTCAGCCGCCTAATTGGGTTATTCACTCGATCTCTCAAA
The DNA here is from genome assembly GCA_963733285.1 of uncultured Acidobacteriota bacterium. Lineage (GTDB taxonomy): Bacteria > Acidobacteriota > Terriglobia > UBA7540 > UBA7540 > Bog-366. Next base: position 1,597 of record CAVTDA010000176.1, on the reverse strand, counting down.
CAGAAACCTTCCCCCTTTTATGGCATGCGGTCGGCAAGGAATAAAGTGGTAAAGCTGTGGGGCCCATTCCTTCGCGCCACCAACAATACAACGTCCATACCGGACTTCAAACCCGCAGCGAGGCGATTAAAATCGTCCACGCTGGCTACCGGCTGCCGGTTGACGCTCAGGATGACGTCACCGCGCTCGACACCGAGATCCGAAGCGAAGCCCGCCTCGTGAACTTCACTTACGATGACCCCCTGCTGGGCCTCCAGGTGAAGTTGCGAGGCAATTTCCCTTGCCTGATCTGGAGTCAAATTCATAACCACAAGGCCCAACGCGCCGACATTGCCGGAACCAGGGTTTGGATTCTCTTCCCCGCCTGCCAATCCACTGCTCTCACCCAATATTCCATTACGATCTCCACTTCCACATCCACCGAGGCGTGCCGGCCCTCACGAAGGTAATCGAGGTGCAATTTCTTCCCGATGTCGGTGTCGGACACGATGGAAACGAGCTCATCTCCGCTGTGAACGGCCTGGCCATTAACCGACTGGATGACATCACCGCGCTTCAGGCCGGCGCGATCGGCAGGAGTGCCTGACTGGACGCTGTCCACGACCACGCCGTGGTCCGCGCCAAAATTCCGAAGCAAGGCGGCGTTAGGTTGAGCTTGAAACTGCACCCCAATGGCCCCGCGTTTTACCGACCCGGTCGATACAATAGAGTTGTAGATTTTACGAACCGTGTTGGAGGGAATGGCAAACCCCACTCCGTCGTATACCCCCCGCCGCGTCGCGATGGCGGTGTTGATGCCGATTACCTGCGCCGCCAAATTCACCAAAGGACCGCCGCTATTGCCGGGGTTGATGGCGGCATCCGTCTGGAGAAATCGCTTGAACTGGCCCTGTGTACCGCCTTCGATATCACGGCCCTTTGCGCTGACGATGCCCACGGTCACAGTGGAATCAAGGCCAAAGGGGCTGCCAATCGCCAACACCCAGTCACCAACTTTCATGGACTCGGAGTCGCCTAGCTCGGCCACTTCGAGAGGTCTTCCCGCATCAGATTTGATGACCGCAAGGTCCGTCCACTTGTCGAACCCGACCACGCGTGCTTTATATTTTGTATCGTCACCGCGTAATGAAACCGTAATGCGATCGACCGGCTGGTTCTCCCGGTCCCCGTCTTCGGAACTCTGCGTGATGACGTGATCGTTGGTGAGAATGTCTTCCGTCTTTGTCGAGGATGACACCGGAGCCAAGGCTTTGCTGGCGAAAGTCTCCCCCGCCTCCGGGGTCGCCCTGAAAGAACCGGTCGAAGAAGTCATCCATGGGGGCCTCGTCCTGGCTGCGAGGTCTTCGGCGGCTGACGCGAACCGTCCTCTCCGTGTTGATATTTACGACTGTGTTTTCCAGTTTGTCAGCTATTTGGGAGAACGAATTGGAAAGGTCGGCAGGAGAGGGAACAGAAAGGAGACGGGCTTCCGGATCACCCGGAGATCCCTTGGCCGCGCGCACCCCGCGAGAAATCACGGTGCCAATCAGAATCCCTACGCCAAGAGTTATTGCTACGACCAAAGCGGGCAGTAGCCGCCTTGAACGACCAACCATTA
>CAVTDA010000175.1:0-63861 GCA_963733285.1 uncultured Acidobacteriota bacterium | reverse complement strand
AGCACTGATTTTGAATCTTGAATCTGGCGTCTGCGCTTTTAAATGTCGAACTGAATCCGCAGTTTTGATTCTTGGATCAAGAACCTGCGTTTTTGTGTGTTGAATCTTGAACCCTCAATCTTGAATCTTGATTTTTGAATTTTGAATTTTGAATCTCGTTCCTCTTCCGCCCTCTCAGTGCCTCCGTGCCTCGGTGGTTAATCCGTCGTCAATCGAAGCGCCAACGCCCCTCCAAACCCCAAACCCGTGCTATCCTTGAAAGAGCGCCAATAAATTCAAATTTTGGAGGAATCCTTCTACCGAATGACCGCAGCAAGTCCCACCGCCAACGCTCTCATCGAGACCCTCAAGCGCCGCATTGTCATCATCGACGGCGCGATGGGTACGATGATCCAGACCCATAAACTCGATGAAGCCGCCTATCGGGGTAAGGAGTTTGCCACTCACGGGCGGGATCTGCACCAGTGCAACGACGTCCTGAACATTACTCAGCCCCATATCATCGAGGCCATCCACCGGCAATACCTCGAGGCGGGCGCCGACATTATTGAAACCAACACTTTCAATTCCACCGCTATCTCCATGGCGGAGTATAAGTTGGAAGGCCACATCTATGATCTGAACCGCGCCGGGGCCCAAATCGCCCGCCGCGCGGCAGACAGCTTCATGCGTCGCCATCCCCCAGTTCAGTGCTGGGTCGCCGGGTCCCTAGGCCCCACCAGCCGAACGGCTTCGGCGTCGCAGGAGATCTCCAGCCCGGCGGCCCGCGCCGTCACTTTCGATCAATTGCGCGAAGTGTACTATGAGCAGGTGCGCGGGCTGGTCGAAGGCGGCGCCGATCTTCTGCTGGTCGAGACCATCTTCGATACGCTCAACGCCAAAGCCGCGCTTTTTGCCGCTCAGCAATATTTTCGAGGACACCGGGCAAGCGCGTCCCGTTATGGTCTCGGTCACGATTGTCGATCAGAGCGGGCGCACGCTTTCCGGCCAGACGGTCGAAGCGTTCTGGATTTCCGTTTCGCGGCGTCCCCTTATTGAGCGTCGGCATCAATTGCGCGCTGGGCGCAAAACAGATGCGCGCCCATATCGAGGAGCTTTCGCGCATCGCGCCCATCTACATCAGTTGCCACCCGAATGCCGGCTTCCCAACGCTTTTGGCGGATTCGACGAGACGCCGGAGATCATGTCGGCCGATCTGCGCGAATTTGCCTCGAATGGCTGGCTGAATATTGCCGGCGGCTGCTGCGGCTCCACGCCCGCGCACATTCGCGCGATTCGCGACGCGGTGCGAGGACTTCCCACCGCGCGTGCCTCCGCAAGCCGGAACGCTACACGCGCTTCAGCGGACTTGAGCCTCTGGTGCTTCGCCCTGACTCGCGCTTCGTCAACATCGGCGAGCGCACCAACGTCACCGGATCGCCGAAATTTTCCAAGCTGATTCTGGGCGGCCAGTACGAAGCGGCGCTGGCCGTCGCCAGACAGCAGGTTGAAAACGGCGCGCAGATCATCGACATCAACATGGACGAAGCCATGCTCGATTCCGAGCAGGCCATGACGACGTTTCTGCACTACATCGCTGCGGAGCCCGACATCGCCCGCGTGCCCATCATGGTCGACAGCTCCAACTGGAACGTGATCGAGGCGGGCCTGAAATGCATTCAGGGCAGAGGCATCGTCAACTCCATCAGCCTGAAGGAAGGCGAAGAGGCCTTCCGCAGCGCGCGCGTCTGATCAAGCGCTACGGCGCAGCCATGGTCGTCATGGCCTTTGATGAAAAGGGTCAGGCGGACACCACGGAGCGCCGCGTGGAAGTCTGCGCGCGCTCCTACCGCATTCTCACCGAGGAAGCGGGCGTCGACCCCTGCGACATCATTTTTGATCCGAATATTCTGACCGTCGCAACGGGCATCGAGGAGCATAACAATTACGCCGTCGATCTCATCGAGGCCACGCGGCAAATCAAGGCCACGCTTCCCCACTGCAAAGGTCAGCGGAGGCGTCAGCAATATTTCGTTTTCGTTCCGCGGCAACAACGTCGTTCGCGAAGCCATCCATTCCGCTTTTCTCTACCGCGCGATTCAGGCCGGGCATGGACATGGGTATCGTGAATGCGGGGCAGCTTGCCGTTTACGAAGAAATTCCGAAGGATCTGCTGAACTGGTCGAAGACGTTCTGCTCAATCGCCGCGCCGACGCCACCGAGCGACTGCTGGCCTTTACCGAATCCGTGAAGCAGAGCAGAAGCGCGCAAGTGCAGGAGGATGCCTGGCGTCAGGGCACCGTGGAAGATCGCCTGAAGCACGCCCTGGTCAAAGGCATGGCGGATTACATCGAGGACGATACCGAGGAGGCGCGGCAGAAGCTCGGCAAGCCGCTGTACGTCATCGAAGGCCCGCTAATGGCGGGGATGAGCGTGGTTGGCGACCTTTTCGGCTCCGGCAAGATGTTCCTGCCCCAAGTGGTCAAGAGCGCCCGGGTGATGAAAAAAGCTGTCGCCTATCTGCTCCCCTTCATGGAGACGGAGAAGAGGCGAGGGCGGAAAAGCTCACGCCGAGGGGCGCATCGTGATGGCAACGGTCAAGGGTGACGTTCACGACATCGGCAAAAACATCGTGGGCGTCGTGCTCGGCTGCAACAACTACGAAATCATCGACCTCGGCGTCATGGTGCCCTGCGAGAAGATTCTGAAGACAGCGCGGGAAACCAATGCCGACATGATCGGCTTGAGCGGACTGATCACTCCTTCGCTCGATGAAATGGTCCACGTGGCCCGGGAGATGGAGCGCGAGGGATTCAAGATTCCGTTGCTCATTGGCGGCGCCACGACCAGCCGCGTGCATACGGCCGTAAAGATTGCGCCGAATTTCCAGCAGCCCGTCGTTCACGTGCTCGATGCCTCACGCGCCGTCGGCGTGGTGAGCAAACTCAAGAATCAGGAGACGCGGCCGGCATTTCAGGCGGAAAATCTTGAAGTTCAGGAAAAACTCCGGGCCGCCCACAAACCCGCGGCGCAGAAGCTCCTGACGCTGGAAGAAGCGCGCCGCCGCAAGCCGCCCATTGACTGGTCTGGAGCCAAACCCGCCACGCCCGGACTTCACCGGAGTGCGCGTATTCCCTGCCGTTCCGCTCGGTGAGATCGTTCCCTACATCGATTGGACGCCCTTCTTTCAAGCTTGGGAACTCGCTGGGAAGTACCCCAAGATCCTTGAGGACGCCGTTGTGGGCAGCAGGGCAAAGGAATTGCTCGCCGATGCGAAAAACCTGTTGCAACGCATCGTGAAAGAGAAACTCCTCACGGCCAACGCGGTGATGGGGTTCTTCCCCGCGAACAGCGTGGGCGATGACATCGAAGTCTATACCGATGCCTCGCGCTCATCCGTTCTGACCGTTTTCCATACGTTGCGGCAGCAGATGGACAAGGCCTCGGGCCACTACAACTGGGCTCTCGCCGACCTGATTGCGCCCAAGCAAACGGAACTTGCCGACTACCTTGGAGCCTTCGCTGTCACCGGCGGGATTAACATTGAACCCTTGCTGGACGCCTTCCTGCGCGACCATGATGATTACAATTCCATCATGGCCAAAGCCCTTGCCGACCGGCTTGCCGAGGCGCTCGCCGAGCTGATGCATAAGCGTGCCCGGGACGCGTGGGAATTCGGCAGGAATGAAAATCTGACGGCGGACGATTTGATCCACGAGCGTTATCGTGGAATCCGTCCCGCGCCAGGCTATCCCGCCTGCCCCGACCACACGGAGAAACGCGAACTGTTCGATCTGCTTCACGCCGAAAAGAACGCGGGAATCACCCTGACGGAGAACGTTCGCCATGTCGCCCGCGGCGTCGGTCAGCGGGTTCTATTTCTCGCACCCGGAAGCCAAATATTTCGCGGTGGGGAAGATTGATCGCGACCAGGTGGAGGATTACCACCGGCGCAAAGGGATGGACCTGCGAACCGTGGAACGCTGGCTCCGCCCCAATCTCAACTACGATCCGGACGTGTAGGACTCGCCGCGCGAAAGCCAGACGGCGCCGGTTGCTTCCTGAGTCTTTCCGCAGAGCGGAGGGCAAAGCCCAGTCGGACCTCACGCTTCCGCGCGTCAACGGCCGGCAGCCAAGTGCGCGGCGAAAAATTCCGCCGCGGCATGATAGGCAACAAGCCAGTGTTCATGCGTCAGGAAATCGTGGACTTCGTCCGGGAAAACTATCTGCTGAAACTCCACGCCCTGATTTCGCAGCGCTTCGACCAGCTTCACCATATTCTCGAAGTTGACGTTGCGGTCATCGTCGCCTTGAATGAGCAGTACAGGCGAGCGCCACGTCTTCACATCGGTCAGCGGTGAGGATTCAAAAGCCGTATGAGCCCACTCTTCCGCCTTTTCAGGGTCTTCGGCACTGAGTGGACGCGGGAATTCCAGGTTCCAATCGTGGACACCGTGGAAGTCGACACCGCAGGCAAACAAGTCAGAGTCTCGCGCCAACCCCAGCGCGGTCAGGTAACCACCGTAGGATCCACCCCACAATCCAATACGCTTCGGGTCCACATCCGGCCGCGACTGCAAATATTTGCCGGCGCCCAGCACGTCGTTGAACTCGCTGGCTCCCGTGGCGCCAAAGTTCAGCGCTTCGCGAAACTCCATTCCGTACCCGATCCCGCCGCGATAGTTAACCGAAAGCACAGTATATCCCAGTTGGGCAAGGTATTGATTAAGGGCATACGCATTGTGGTAATACTGCATCGAATGCCAGCCGAGCAGCATCTGGCGGCGCGATCCACCGTGGAGGAAAACCACGGCCGGCCGCTTTTCCCCCGACGAAACGCCGGAAGGCAGAAAGATCTGCGCATGCAACTTCAATCCATCGGCGGCGGAGAAAATGACCGGCTGGGGCTCAACCAATTGACTTGCGGGAAAATCGCCCGGAATCGCACCCGCCGCCAAATCGCGCATCTTCCCGTCAGTTTCGATCAGAGCGGGTCTTGCGGGCCAGTGGGCGTCGGAATGAAGCAATGCGATGTGTTCCCCGTCACTCAAAATTACGGGAGTCCATTCAATACCATTCCCCGCAGTCACGCGCTGAGGATGAGTTTCATCTACCCTCTCGTGCCACAAATGGCGGCGGTCCAAATCGTCTTCATTCGAATTGAAAATGAGTTCGTGACGCCCGGGTCCATACTCCGCATCTTCGACTTCAAATTCACCCGGAGTCATCAACGCCGCCGGTCCGCCCTCAAGGGGAAGAGAGTAAAGGTGCATCCAACCGTCACCCTCCCAGGGAAAAACTAGACGATTGTCCGCCATCCAAAACACCTGTCGGTCGCTCGCCAGCGGATGAAAAACACTTCCCTGACCGTCCTTGGCCATCCAGACCTGGCGGCTGGCGCCGGTGTCCGCGTCAGCAATGTGAATCGACCATGGCTGCCCGGATCGCCTTGCGCCAAACATCTCACGGCTTGGTGAAGTGGGAATCCGAACGAAGGCGATTTGCCTGCCATCCGGTGACCACTCCGGCGCGAGATCACGATCGACACTGGGGTCAAAGTAGCGAAGACTCTTCTGGGCAAGGTCGTACACGCCGATAAAGCTGTGGTCTTCGCGCAGGCTCACGAAGGCGAGCCGCGAACCATCGGGAGACCACTTCAATCCCGCGCACTTGCCGCCGGCATGAATCAATTGCTCGGGCTTCTCGGCGTCGCCAAGCTTTACCAACCAAATCTGGTTCTTGTAGACGTAGGCCACGACGCCACCGCGCGGCGAAATTGCGGGCGAGTGACCATCGGCGAGCTTGCGCGGACGGCCATCTGCAAGTGTCACGACCCAAATGGCCTGCTCCACTCCCTGGGGATTACTCGTGGGGTTTGGTGCTTCCCGCTGGGTTTCCAAATCCCCCCCGCGCGTGTAGGCGATGGCGCCGGCATCGGGCGTCCACGCGAGTTCAGCGATTTCCTGACCATCGTCTGCGGAATAAGAAGTGACGGCCCGCCCCTTGTAATCCGGTGGCCCGGCGACCCAGATGTTCCGCACGCCGCGCGCGTCAAACACCCACGCTACCTTCGCTCCCATTGGAGAGGCGACGAGATCGCTCGGGAACGGGGCGCTCATGATTTGCTCGAGGGTGAAGTGCGCTTTCTGTCCGCGCGCGGCCAGAGGGCAGACCAATACGGCGAGAACTCCTAATGAGCCGACGATTCGAATGGAACTTCGCATCCTGGCAATCCCCCTCGTGAAAGTCCGATTATACACAGGCGATGTATTCAAAGCCTTTCTCTTTGCGGCGCGGAGAGCTATTCACCAAGGAGGGATCGCCTTAGAGCGGCGCCACGCGCAGGATATCGCGTCGGCATGCTCAGAATTCACCCGTTACAGCGCACACGTACTCGGGGGTAATTACAGGATTCCCGTTCGATGAAAGGTCCGTAAATACACTTTGAAATCCGCCACCTCACGCCAATTCCTGACCGTTGCCGCTGTCATTGGTTTATTGGCAATCATGGAAGCGGCCATGTTGCTCTCGGTTCGGCAGGAGTCTCCCACCGCCGACGAACCGCACAATTTGATTTCGGGCTACCTCTACCTGACTCGGGGCGATTTTTCTGCCGGCTCTGCGCATCCTCCGCTGGCAAAGGACCTGAGCGCGCTGCCCCTCTTGGCCTTTCATCCGCGCGTACCGTCACTGCCACCAGGCGAACCCTTCGGTATCAATCTTCAGGACGGCCGCATTTTTCTCGAAGCAAACCCCTCCGGTAGAATGCTTTTTGCCGCCCGCGCCGCGATGACGCTGTTCCCTCTGGTCCTCGGCCTGCTGGTTTTTGCCGCGGCGAAGGAAATGTTCGGCACCGCGCCCGCACTTGTTGCTCTCACTTTGACCGCATTTGAGCCGAATCTGCTGGCGCACGGACCGTTGGCCACGAACGACGCAGCCGTGGCGACTTGCCTCTTCGCTGCGGTCTATGCCTATTGGCGTTATACCGTCAATCCATCGGCGGGGCGGTTGATACTCGCCGGATTTGCAGGAGGGCTGACGCTCGCGGGCAAGCATTCCGGTCTCTTGCTCTTCCCCATCTTGATCCTTCTGGGACTGGTTGATTCGCTGATGCCGGCTGCCATCGCCCAGGTCGGCTCTGCTCCAGAACCCGAGCCCAAGTCAGTCCAGCCAGGGCCGCCCGCCCCGGCACAAATCGTTCCCACCTCCCGCTCGCGAATTCGCCGCGCGCTTCTGCACGCAATGGCGCTGGGTGCGGTGGCAGCTCTTTCAATTGCGGTCCTGTGGGGGTTTTATGCCTTCCGGTTTGCCCCGCGCTCAGGATATCCCCCACCGGACCTGATGCCGTTGCTCGATGCAGTGAGCAGTCGAAACAAAGCCGAAGCAGTTGCCATGGCGGCGCGCTTTCACCTCCTGCCGGAAGGGTACCTGGCGGGACTCGCGCATTTCTTCAACGCGGATACGCGCCCCACGTATCTTTTTGGCACGCGCTACGTCCATGGCGTGTGGTTCTATTTTCCCACCGCGCTGGCCATAAAATGCACGCTGGGATTTCTCGCCCTGCTCGCGCTCACTCCATTCGGCTTGCGGCAGATGCGTGAATCCCGCCGCGAGGTTCTTTGGATGTTGATCCCTGCTGTGGTATTTCTCGCCGCCAGCATGACATCAAACCTCAACATCGGCGTGCGTTATATTCTTTCAATTCTTCCGTTCCTGACGGTTTTGATGGCGGCGAGCGCTTGGGTATTAGCACGAAAGCATCGGGTTTGGGCTGCCATCGTGGGCAGTTTGGTCCTACTCCACGCCGCGTCTTCGGTGAGGGCTTTTCCCGACTACCTCGCTTACTCCAACGAAATTTGGGGTGGACCATGCAAAACTTATCGCTTTCTTACGGATTCCAACGTCGATTGGGGACAAAACCTGCCTGCGGTAAAGCAATATCTCCGCTCCCACGCGCCCGCCCCCTGTTGGTTCGCATACTTCGGAACAGTGGATCCTGCCGCGTACGATATTCCCTGCAACCTGCTTACAGTCTCCTCCACCGTAGTCTGGGGGCGCACGCTCGACGAGACTCCCCCAGTCATCAATGGCACGGTTCTAGTGAGCGCCACGGAGATGTCGGGCCAGGCCTGGGGGCCGGGCGAGCTCAATCCTTATGAGCAATTTCGAAGTCTGAAGCCCGTGGATTGCATCGGGGGCTCCATTCTCGTTTACCGTGGAACATTTCATCTCTCGCTTGCTTCCGCCCTTAGCACGCTGGGTAAGGTCGTGGAACTCGCGAACCACGGAGATTATGCCGCTGCCCTCTTGCGCGCCGACACCGCTGAAGCCATGGCGCCGCAGTCGGTTGATGTCCAATTCGTGCGTGGCCGCCTGCTCAAGATTATGGGGCGCGACGCCGAGGCACAGCAGGCGTTTGAAAAGGCCTTGCACTTTGCCGTCACAATTCATCCCGAGGCGCAGAGTTATTGGGTTCCAATTCTCGAAAAGGAGATGCGCACCCAATAGAGGCTGACGAAGCGATGGACGAAACAAAACAATCCGCAGGGTCAGCGATTTCGAGCCGGCTTCTGTTGCTGCTGGCGATTTTGGGCGTCCTGGCGATTGCCGAGGCCGCGATGCTTGGCTCCGTCCGGCAGGAATCACAAACCTCCGATGAGGCCTACAATCTCTTTGGGGGATACGTGTATTTGACGGCGGGGAATTTTTCCATCGCCTCCGCCCACCCGCCTCTGGCTAAAGATGTGGGAGCCCTGCCCCTGCTTGCCCTTCACCCCATCCTGCCGCGGATGACCCAGGCCGAGGTTTCGGACTTTCGCAGCGGCCGCATTTTCCTCTATTCCAACTCTGCCGCAAAAATTCTTTTCGCAGCTCGCGCGGCCATGACAGTTTTTCCACTGCTGCTCGCCGTGCTGGTCTTTCTGGCGACGTGGGAAATGTTCGGGATTCACTCGGCCTTCATCGCATTGGTGCTAATGGCGCTTGAACCGAACTTTCTTGCGCATGGTGCCCTGGTCACCAATGACGTGGCCCTTGCCGTCTGCATCTTTGCCACGGTCTATGCCTTCTGGCGATATGTCGTAAAGCACTCGGCATGGCGCCTGGCAACCTGCGGAGTTGCGGCAGGAATGACCCTGGCAGCCAAGCACTCCGGCATCATCATCTTCCTGATTTTATTTCTTCTGGCCTTGGTGGAATTGATTCATCCTGAGGAAGATTCCCATCAAGGGATTTCAGACAATGAAATAGAAGCTGAGCCTGGACTTGGCGACAGACCGACCACGGCAATGAGCGTCCGCCCCATCAAGGTGGTTGGAATTGCTCTTCGGCTCGCGCTGGCGTTGCTTGCCGTAATTGTCGTCTCGATTTTCGTCCTCTGGGGCTTTTATGGTTTTCACTACAGCCCCATTGCGGGAACGCCTGCGCCCTCCATGGCGCCTCTTTTGGACCAGCTCCCCAACCGGCACACAGCCGCCGCGCTGGCTCTCGTGGCAAGGATTCACCTGCTCCCCGAAGCTTTTCTGGACGGGCTGGGATTTCTTTTCGCCACCGATTCACGCCCCACGTATCTCTTAGGAGAGCGATATGTGCACGGCGTTTGGTTCTATTTCCCCATCGTCATGGTAATCAAATCCACACTGGGCTTTCTTTTTCTTCTGGCTCTGGCCCCCTTCGCCCGGAATCTTCGCGAGCGGAGGATTCGCCGCGAGGTGCTCTGGATGGTGATCCCTGCAGCAGTCTTTATGGTCGCGGGCATGACCTCGAAGCTCGATATTGGTGTCCGCCATATCCTGCCGGTGTATCCATTCTTGTGTATTCTTGCGGCGGTGGGAGCGGCCTCTCTCGCGAGCGCCCGGCGCGTGTGGCTGCTCGTTGTGGCGGGCGCATTGGCGATCCACGCGGCTTCGTCGCTGTCGGCTTATCCAAACTTCCTCTCCTATTCTAACGAGCTGTGGGGCGGACCATCAAAAACCTATCGTGTGCTCAGCGATTCGAATGTGGATTGGGGCCAAGGCCTTCCCGCTGCCAGCGCCTACCTCGTCACCCGTTCGGGAAGACCTTGTTGGATGGCTTATTTTGGCAGCGTGGACCCCGCCTACTATGGAATTCCCTGCCAGCAGATGCCCGTGCACGAGGCCTCGATCTGGGAGTGTCCGCTGGACGTGATCCCGCCGGAGATACAAGGCAATATTTTGATCAGCGCCACGGAAATGTCAGGCCAGCTCTGGGGGCCCGGCGAAATCAACCCGTACGAACAGTTCCGAAGCTTCCTCCCTGGAATGCCTCGCGGGATCCATTTTCGTCTATCACGGAAGCTTCAACGTCCCCTTGGCATCCGCTCTGAGTCGATTGCGACGGATTGCGGATTTGGCCAATCACCACGAATTCGACGCCGCTCTCGAGGAAGCGCATACCGCCGAGGCTCTCGCGCCGCAATCGGTTGACGTGCAATTCAGCTTGGCAAACGTGCTTCGCCTCATGGGACGAACTGAGGAATCGCAGCAGGTCTTTCAGAACGCATTGCACCTTGCCCAGACGATCCATCCGGAGGGCTCAGAGCTTTTGGGTCCCGCTGATTGAAAAAGAACTAAGTGCCAATTGAGGGCCGAGGAAACTTCACCTGGCCCGGAATTCAGGCCAATTCCAAAATTCTGACATGTCGTTGAGAGCGTGGAGACGCAAACGTTGTGGTTTCCGGCTTGAAATTACCGGCCACTCGCGATCGTTCCGCCTTGGCTCTTCGTGGCCTGATGAGCGGGGGGAGAGGATAATAGGACTTTCTTCAGAGCGCTTTCCATCGCCGTTGGCTTAAATCCAAAAGGTCCTGGCCGGCTCTTGTAATCAATCTTTCCATCGGCATCAATCACGTAGAGGCGGTCGGGCCATGCGGTGTATGCCTGCTCCGTGGTATTTGCCAGGTCATCGATGATGGCAGGAATACGCAGCGCCAGCTTCGTTGCGCAGGCTCCCTCCACCGCGCAACGCTCAGCAATAGTTTTGGGGGACCCCACGGCAATTTTGTCTTTCTTGTTGTCGTCATCCTGCCAGGCATCGAGGGCATGGGCTTCCATGATGTAGACCACGTAGAACGCCGCCCGGTCCTTGTATCGATCGTTAATTTTATTGAGCGCGGGAACCGCCCGGCGAAAAGGCGGTCAAGTGTAACTGCCAAATACCAGCACGACGGGCTTCTGCCCCCGAAAAGAGGCGAGCGAAATAGATGATTGACGGTCCGCCGTCGGCAGGTTGAAGCCCGGGGCTGCATCGCCAACCCGGAACGAACCCGAACGAGCTACATACCAGAGTGCTTTAAAGGGAAAGACATCCATCGTGGCGTCGGGCAAATGGCGCATCACCCGGCTGACAGAATGGGGCGGCGCATTACAAACATGAACCCCATGGAAATCGCCAAATAGGCGAGGGCGAGGGCGGCAATAAATCTGCGGTATTTGCGGATGTAGGAAATGATGACCACGGCAAGAGTATATCCCTTTCTGGCAAATTCAGTCGTCGCGAAGTATTGGGAGGGATGATCTAAAGGCCCAGCGGAGCGAGCAATTCCCGGATATTTGTTTCGTCCACAAGAAGGTTCAAGCTGTGGTGGCGCAGTCCCTCGATCTCATCAAAGGCGCGAAAAAGGCACATTTTGGAGACGGCATAGATCTCGTTCGAGTCCAGCTCGCGTCCCTCGGATTCGCGCCAAGCCGCCAGTCCCCGGCCGGAGATGAAAACCCGCAACACAAAAGGGGGCGCCCTGATCCGCAGTCACAATGAAAACGTAATCGTATCCGGGTCCCTGACCTTCCGGACGGGTCACGCGTCGGCTGCCCGAGAAAACATAGCTGTAGGCTGTACCGGTTTCCGCTGCATAGAATTTGCTGCGTCGCGCCATGCAAGTGCCATCATGAGGCTACAAGGAGAGTTCAGCGGGGAGATTCTTGCTCTTTCTGCAAGCCTCTTCAGGGATTTTTAAATCCAAACCGGCCGGCCTATCGGGCATAACAGGATGCCGGCTGCGCCATCCGAATCTAAAATAACTGAAGGGCACTGTCTGCGGCCAGTCTATTTCCCGTCCTTTGGCCCACGGAGAAAAGTTACCTGAGTTGCGCCCAGCACAACCCGCTTGATGTGATCGGTATAAGGAAAAGGTTTGGTCAGATCAAAGTGATACTTCGGCTGCAAAACGTTTTGGATCAGGTAGTCCACGAGCCACTTGGGTACGGTGGTGCTTCCCACCACGATGCTCTCAACCTGGAGCAGGACGCCGGCCGGGACGGAATTGACGGTGCCGGTAATAGTCACATGCTGAGTTCCGTGGAACATCGCGGCTAAAATCTTCGGCCCCATGTCGGTCTGATTGGGATAGAGACGGCTCAGTTCGTCAAAATTCACGTCCCCTGAGACGATGGCATGCTCCGGCAGAATCTTGACCGTTGGAGTGTCCACTCCCGCGGGGAGAAACTCTTTGGAGTGAACCTTCAGGTAGGAATTGGCTTCGTTTTCGGTAATGAGGACTGCGGGATAAGAGGGCAGAGGCCTTGGATCCTTGCTTCCCAGGGTCTGTAACTTAGCTTCCATGGATTTCGACGCGGCGAGCGTTGCCGGGTCAATCGTCGCGCCAAGGCCATTTGATGGGGTCCATGAAATAACCACGAGAGCGGCCAGCGCCGTGGTGCAGGAAAAGACCTTGAGCCTTCGAATGCCTGCGGCTCGAAGTCCGGAATTCGTCGGAATCGTTTTGGCGCCTACTTTCAAGGTAACCTCCGATACTTGGTATAGACCTTCTGTGCCTCTTCTAGATCGTGGTTGATGATAAATCTTTGGCCAATGGGGTTCAGTTGAACTAGCGAACTCCTCCGCCGCGAACTCTGCTCGCCGTCACCTCGCCCCCGGGTGGGCTGACCTCGAGATGATCAATCTTGCCGGTGAGGCGTACTTCACGAAGAGCATCCGCCGATTCAAGGTCATCGTCCTGCAAGACCCACTGGCGGCGGAGGTGCCGCAGGTCGGCGCGCACGTTTAGATCAACCGCACCCGTCCAGGCGTACGATCCCTGCAATTGCAGAACTGCGCCGCCGAGGTCCACAATCGCGGGATCCAGCAGGATACGGCGATTACTGATTTCCAAATTCAAAATTGGGGGAACGACCGCTATCGGGCCCCGTACAGGTTCGAGTTTACCCCAATGGGAGATTTGCGCCAAGGTCCCGAGCGGATCGAAGCCGCCAAACGACACATCTTTGCCCCGCACCTCCAACCTGCCCGTCAGATTTTCCGCCATTTCATCCCAGGTCAGGCCGCGAGTTCGGATTGTTCCCTTTGCATCCACGACGCCACGCAGGTCATGCGCGGGTCCGGGCAGGCGGGCCACCAGGGACTGCCCAGCGAGTCCGCCCACACTTCCCTGGGCCGAAAGGGCAGGCGGCGAAACCGTGAAATCGATTGCCCCCGTCGCATTACCTCGTCCACCCGGAACCAGAAATGCCGACGACTCCATTCGAATCTGACGGCCACCCAGGGCAAAACTCCCACTAAAATCTTTCAGCGTCACTCCCCGATAGCTCACCTCGGGCGTTGCGAATTTACCGACTGCGTGCAAGCTATCGAACAAGTGCGATGCCGCTTCGCGCCGTGCTGGGAAGGAGTACAAACCCGGAATCCTTTGCAGCAGGGATAATTGCGGGCGGCCTCCCAGAACATCAAACCAGCGTGCCCCCTGTTCCAAATTCAAGCTGCTCGCGCGAATGTCAAACTTCCAAGCGAGTTCGTGCCCACCGGAATGTTCCAACCGGCCGGTAAAAACGCTCGTTCCCAGGACCGCCACAACCGGATCGGCGACAATTCGGGATCCGCTAATTTGAATGCTGGCGTGAGGGAGGTTAAGCGGTTCGGTCAAGCCGGGAATCAGCAGACGTGCTGCGCTCAGTTCTGCCCGCGCAGAAACCACCGGACGCTCGGGAGGCCACGCCGTTCCCGTCAAGTGGGCACTTCCAGAGATCGATCCGGTTGCGCCAATCGACTTCAGGGCCCGTACCCCCAGTCCGCTTCCGAGTGAGGTGGCTTCGCGCAGCGGGATGCCTTTTGCCGTGAGTCGCAGGTCATATCTTGGGGGAGCTTTGGTCCGCTCGATGGCTCCTTGCGCAGTCAGCGCCAAATGGGGGGCCAGGGTGATTTGTACCGGCGACAGCACTGCACCCTTGTCGTTAATCCGCACCGAAACATCGGAGAAAGGAAACGAGCCGGAGCTCGTTTCGAGGCTCGCCTGCTGGACGCCGACGTAGCCGCCGAAATGCGGGTCAGCCCATCCGCCCTGAACCGTCAACATGGCATTGAGCCTGCCTTTGAGGCTCCAGGCGGCATTCGCCGGCCGGAAGCGTCGGACCATCGCCGTGACATCCTCCAGCCGCGAGCGGTCGATGGAAACGACGCAATCCCATTGCGGGTCGGACCGCAATCGGTCAACTGAGCCGGAAAAATGCAGGTGGGAATCGGCAAACGAGGCGTCGAGGCTTTCCACCTGAACCCGCGAGCGTCCATGAAATAGCAGGGCGCGATAATGCAGGACCAACGGCGCGGGATCGGGAGCGGGTGGCCCGCCCCAGCGCTGAAGTTGGGCGATGCTCGTATCACCCTCAACGATGAGATTAGGCAAAGACCCGGTGATATCAACGTCTGAATCTACTACGCCGTAAACTTGCGGATTGGTCCCCAGAACGATTGGAATCCAGTCATAAAGC
The DNA here is from genome assembly GCA_963733285.1 of uncultured Acidobacteriota bacterium. Lineage (GTDB taxonomy): Bacteria > Acidobacteriota > Terriglobia > UBA7540 > UBA7540 > Bog-366. Next base: position 49,144 of record CAVTDA010000175.1, on the reverse strand, counting down.
AGGGCGCCCCGAGCGCGCAAATGGGCTTCGATCGGATCCGCCAGATCTGATCCGGGCGCCCAGGTGCCGCTCACTTCCACCGGGCCGGGCGTGGAAAGGCCGAGGTCGGAGCGGAAGGGGCTGGCGGTGATTTGGAATTGCACCCGCCGCACGGCAGGATTAACCTGCACGCGAGCGCGCACATCCGTCAGCGCAAATGCTTTCTTGTCGGTTCCCATCAGGAAATTGATTCGCGCGTCATCGGCGTCCAAGTCCAGTTGTTGCAGGGAGAGTTGGGGGGATCCCCCGGCCGCCGGAGCTTTGGGGGAGACTCCGCTTTGCAGCAGCAGCGTCCCGATGTTCCACTTCCCGCTCGAATTCAAAACCACGTTAAAATCGGGGTGGTCGAGGTGCAAATGAGAAAAATCCATGCGCGAGCGCCAAAGGCTGTGCCAGCGCAGGTCGCAGTCAATCTGGTCAACGCGGGCAAAGGGTTCCAACCCGAAATTCGGGTCTTCGCCAACTTCCACGTTGTGGATTGAGAATCCCGGCCGGGGCAGCAAACGGATGGACAAGCTCCCGAATTTCACCGGCCGGTGCAGGGCCTGCTCCAACCCGGCTTGCAGCCGGCGCCGGAAGCGCTCCGCACTGAAGTAGGATGGAACCGTCCAAGCCGCCAGTCCCACCAGGAGGAGGCAGATGACAGCCTTGCGGACGCGACGGCGATTGGAGGAAGGCATTAGCGTACAAAATTCAAAGTGCGTCGCCAGCGGGTCTTGGTGGGGAAATGAACGATCAAATCCACCAATTGCGAAATGCGATCGCCAAAGGAATTCTGTTTATACTCATCGCGAGGCGTCTCAAAGGACCAGTAGATGAGAACGGGGCGCCCGATCACCACGTCGCGCGAACAAAACCCCAGAATCGGCTATCCCAGCTCTCCTCGCGGTTGTCTCCCATGACAAAGTATTTGCCCGGCGGCACGACCAGCTCACCCTTCTGGATGTAGCTGGAGATTTCCGTGTCCCACGAGGATGTCGTGCCGGAAAGATACTCGTCGGCCGGGGGGGAAAATCGTCACCCGGGCGAAGCTCGTTCAGGTATTCGGGGGCATGACGTACATAAGGCTCGTTCAGGGGCTTGCCGTTGACGTAGACCTGCCGGTGGAAAATTCGGATATGGTCCCCAGGCAAGCCAATTACGCGCTTCACAAAATGCTCACCCGGCTCCGTCTGGTCATCCGTGGGGGCAAATTTGAAGACCACCACATCACCCCGGCGCAAGTCTCGCGAGGGCAGCAGGCGCGCGAGGAGTCCCGACTGGGGGGCAAAAATGAACTTGTTGACCAGCAAGTGGTCGCCAATCAGAAGCGTGTCTTCCATCGACCCGGTGGGGATTTTAAAGGCCTGGAGGACGAAGGTCGTTCCGAAAATGGCCAGAATGACCGTAACCACCAGGGACTCAAAGGTGTCTCGAGTCGATGACTTCTTGGGCATTTCATCCATGCGTTTCGGTCTGCTTTCCCAACAAGTCCAGAATCAGCCGGGCCGCCTCCTGCTCCGCTGCCTTCTTGTTGCCACCCCGGCCCCGCGCCATTAAATTGTCGCCCGCCTGAGCCTCTACCGTAAAGGTCTTTTGGTGCTCGGGTCCGGACTCATCCACAACCCGGTAATCAGCGGGAGCTGATTCCGCCGCCTGCAAGAGTTCCTGCAGCGTCGATTTGTAGTCAATGGAGAACAGCTCATTCGCTGCCGCACCCAGTTCCGTCGGCACGATAAACCCGGCGATAAATTCTCGGGCTGCCTCAATTCCTCCGTCACGATAAAGAGCGGCGATCAATGCTTCCAGGGCATTCACCAGCAGCGCAGGTTTGTCTCGACCGCCGGTCTTTTCTTCCCCACGGCCCAGCCGCAGATATTGGCCGAGATCTAGCCGGCTGGCAACTCGGAACAGATGGGGGGCGGCAACCAGATGCGCCCGCGCCCGGGTCAACTTGCCTTCCTCCCAATCCGGAAAGGCGTCCGCGAGCATCACGCTGACGACAAAGGTCAGTACGGCATCGCCCAAAAACTCCATCTGCTCATTGTCACGCGGACGGTTTGCGGACTCTTGCGCGAAGGAGGCATGGGTGAGCGCCTCAAGAAGAAATTTGATGTTGCGAAATTGATATCCGACTGTTGCTTGGAGAAGGTCAGGGTGATTTTCCGCCATGCGAATCGGGCGCCATTCGTGTGCGTCAAGTGCGTCCTGGCGCCCTAAACCTTTCTGACATGCCGTACCGGACTTCCCCCTTAGTGGCGCCTGCTGGAAGCAAAGCACCGGAGACTTCGCGCCAGGGCGATTCAGGGTGGAAGTCCGCGGGGAGAGAAATCCTGCTCCGGGATTGCTGTTCCCCGCCCACTGTACCGATTCACTTGATCCGCCAACCTTGCTGCCGGAGCGGGTCAGCGGCGACTCAACACTCGACCTCAATCACCAGTCATTTGCTTGCTGTCACTTAGTTGTATCGGGGAAATAATGGCAAATGGTACGGGTATCCTCGTGCCATGCCCAGCGGCTACTCGGTCCCCTGATGCCGGACTTTACTGCCCACCGCCTTCGATTCGCTCCAACTTCACCGGACCTAACAGGCCAGACTCCCAGAGGGGCGTATTTTGGGTATAAACGATGTTGGTTTTCGTCAGGCGCTGGCCGGGAGGCGGCGGGAGTCTCCAATAATGCGATTCGGCCAGAGGTTCGCGACATCGACCTCCAGCACATTTCCCGTGGGCTTGACCGTATCGGTAATATCTACGCGGAACGGCTTGGTCCACACGACGCCGAGGTCTTTGCCATTCAGACGCACCTGCGCGATGTACTTGACCTCGCCAAGATCGAGGGCAAGACGCGTGCCTGGCGCTTGCAAATTCATGGGGAGGTCAAACGACTTTTCGTAGGTTGCCGTGCCGGAATAGTATTTGATTCCGAACTCAGGCCGCGACGTCCAACTTTCCAACGCTGGGAAATCGATGCTTGCCGGTCCACCCCAGGCGGGATCGAACTTGACGTTCCAGTCGCCGGTGATTTCTTCGGCGACGGAATAGTGGGGGAAATTTCCTGCTCCCGAACCTTTCGCGCCCTCTCCTATGGGTTCACGAAAAACGACGAAGAGTGAGCCGTTGGGCGCAAAGGATAAGGAAAGCGTCGTTGATCCTCCGCCTGGGAAAAGCTCCTGGCTTTCCACGACTGGCCCGTGACCGGGTCCCAGATTTCGGGTTGTTTGCCCGACACCCGGAAGGTGCAGTCGGTGCGCTGTGGCTGATCTTTCCGATTTGAGACGAAGTAGATGTCAGTTTCCGCATCAGCGCGGTGAACGAAACCGAGCTCTCCGCCGTTTTTCCGTGCTGTGGTAGGAAAAGTCCTGGGGGATTTTCTGCGCGTAAAGATTCGCCCAGCAAATCGACCAGATAGATCTTTCCCTGGCCAAGGGACTTCTCCGGACCTTCACGCCGTCAACGTCCCCCCACATTCCCGCAACCAGCGACTTCAGCGCCGCGCTGGAACGCGGGTAGTCCTCAAGCCCGGGGGTTCGTTGCGGCTTGGGGCCTGCCACGATTCCACCTTCTTCGACGAGCGTACGAATATGTTGAAGGACTCCCGGAGAAATCACCCCATCCTCGGGCAGCACCAGCACGCGATAACTCATTCCCGAAGGCAGCGTCCATCGGCCATTTTCGATTTTCAATGCGTTCATGACGAGATCCGTATCGATCGCGTCGAAGTTGTAGCCAGTTGGCAAAGTCGGGCGCAAGTACTGAGGCGATGGCACAAACTTGCTGATTCCCTCGCCGTAGTAGTAGAGGGCATCTGCCTGGAATACGCCCTTTTGCAGAAGAAACTGGCAGCGCGCGACGTAATCAAAGAATCCACGCGCCTCCTCCCACCACGTAATGTTGCGGTCGATGTGGGTGCCCGCGCCGTATTCCCATCCAGGCTTCATATTGACGAGCGGCTGCGCAGTGTATTGATGAAACGCCATTCGATTGAGGCCGTCGAGAAACGCCTGGTCGCCGGTGGACTTCATCCATTCCGGGTATTCCTGCCAGTGCATCCATGAAGTGAACGACTCCGCCTGCACCACGGGGCGGCCGTAAATGTGCGCCGGCGCTCGCCTCGATGCGAATGACATTTCCCCAGTGATTGAGTTGCGACATCAAATCGGTGCCGAACCAGAATTCCCCCATGGGGATGTCGCTATTGCCCGCGCAACGTAGCGAATCGATGTGCGGATATGGATAGCTGCCGTAGCCGGTCTCCGTCTCGATTTTGAGGCCACGCTCGTGAGTCAACTCACCAAAGGGAATCCAGAACTGCTCGGCCATGAGATCGCCAATCGTCCAGCGCACGTCGAAAAGAAATCGGTTGGTCACGTCGCGATTCTCGGCAATCCGCCGCGCGAGCGTGGGAAGGTAAAGGGTCAAATCGTAGCCGCGATGCTTTTCGAATTGCTCGCCAAAGGCGCGCGACCAGTCGGGCTGCTGGCCGCGTTCATTGGCGCCGAGTTCGTAGCTGTCGATGTGCAGGTACTTCAGGACGTGCGTCCCCGTCGCCGCGACATCCTCAAGCGGTGGGGCGGCGGCGTGCTTCATATGGCTTTCGATGCCGGCGCGGTCGAGCATGTCGGCCTCGTAACCGCGCTGGGCGTAAATCGAAGACGTACGAATCTGCTGCCCCAGCAGCGTGTACCCGAAGCGATAAATCGTCCACCGGCCGGGCGGCACGTTCCAAGTCAGAGTGCCCGTCGGCATCCAGCGATTTCGTGAGGTTCACCACGTCCTTCAAGTGGTAATCGACTGCCCCATCCTCGGGATATTCTTCCTCCAACGCAGCCGGCCCTTGGTGGGGATAGTACCAAAAGGCGCGATTGCCGGACTTGAACCACCACCACTTTACGCCTTTGCGCAGGACGGGCTCGTCTCCCTGCGCAACATCACGGCTTCCGCCACCTGAACCGGCGCGCCGTAAGCCGACGTGATCAAGAGCCGGAAGTGCCGGCTATTTACCGCGGGGAAATTCACGCGCTTTCCCTGCCCTTTTTCCAGGGTGAAATCGGCGATCGTGTGAACTTCTCTCCGTCGACAGACGATTGCACTTCACAATCGCGCGGACCTCCCTCCGGCCCCGGCCGAACATAGATTCCCGTTGCGGCAGTGAATCCGTATACTCAAACGCCAGCCACATCGGGTCGCGCGACGTCAGCGCCTTCTTTTCCGATGACCAATAGGTCGTGGGGTCCCCATCCACGGCATCTTGCGGATAAAAATTCCACTCGCCAACGTATCCTTCAAGGGTTGAACTTGCGGTGACGAGCGCCGGGGTCACCGGGCGGGTTGGCTTTTCCGGAATCGCGAGCACGGCCACATCGTGATAGTAATCGTCGATGATGGGCGGAAGAGGCAGCAACCGATCGAGCTTCTTCGTCGCCGTCCACCTGCAATTCCGAATAGGTCAGCTTTTTGTTGGCCTGGTCCTTGAGTAATCCACTTTCCGCCGGCATTCCAGCCATCGCAGATGCCCATGCTGACCGACATGTTGAGCCGGGCTGCCTCGCGCAGAGTGTGGCTGAAACATCTCATGCCATTGGGGCCGTAGAAACTCACGCCAGGAGGTGTGTCCGGTCCCCGGCCTGGAATATCAGGACGCCGTTGATCCCCTTTTGCTTCATCTCTTCCAGGTCTTTCGTGATGCCCTCTTTCGTGACGTTGCCGTTCAGCCACACCCAGTAGGCCCAGGGTTTCGCGGAGTCGGGCGGCCTTAGGAAATTGCTCGCCATCTCATCGGTCGATTGACCATTTCCCGCCGCCAGATTACTCCGTCAACTACCAGAAGCATGGCCAGGAGATCCCCGCTTTGTATCCGCCACCTCCCCACTCGTATAAACTTCCGCAAATAAAGCGACCTCACTACAGATCACGATGGCCAGAATTGACTTCGTCCATTGTCATGCAGTTAATCACCTGCCAACCTTGCAAGCTAGAGTTGCACCGCTCGGTGCCGCTTCTCTGGAAGGCTTCGCGGTGAAATCCCTTAAGGCATTGTGCTGAGCACCCGCCGAACTATTTGAAGACCGAAAGGTCCCACTCGTCGCGCCACTTAATCTCCAAGCTTATCGCCGTCGATGTAATGGGAAGCGAGATGTAAGGCGAATCTCCAGATTGTCGGGCCTCTATCGGTCCGCCAAAAAGATGAAGCCGCCGCTTGCCCGCAACTCGAAGATATCCGAGCTTTGGGAATCAAAGGTCCTGTCGGCGCCGGGGCCCACCGCCGGATTTCCCATCTCCTTCCACGGACCGAGCATGCAAGGCGCAACTGCATATCGGGCCGCACTGGATGCCCAGCCCGCACATTTGGAATTAATCAGAAAATAGCTCTTCCCATCCCTGAACACCGTGTGCCCTTCGCGCCACTGGTCGATGAACAGGCGGATCATCGCACCATTGGGCTTCAGGTAATCGTCCGTGAGTCGAGCGACGTGCATCGTTGCGTTGCCTTCGGAGGAGAACATCAGATAAGCCTTGCCATCCTCATCCTGAAACACTGTCATGTCGCGGCACTCGGAGTCGTTGGGACGCATGCTGCCCGAGTAATGGTAGGGGCCCGTGGGCGAGTCACTGACTGCGACCGCCGCACGGGCATAACGATACTCGACAGTGTCCACGTGCATCCACATCACGAATTTCCGCGTTCGCCGGTTGTAAATCACCTTTTCCCGCTCGGGAAATCGAGGCAAGACCAAATCCGTTCCCGGTATTTCACCCGGCATCACGATGCCTTCGTTTTTCCAGTGGTGGAGGTCGCGCGAGAATAGCAGGAAACGCCGGGCAGCGCGACGTGCCGCTTTACCGTCGTATCCCCGCATCATTCCGCCAAACCAATAGTACACGCCCCGATAGCGAAGCATGCTGCCCCAATGTGCAGTTGATGGGCTTCCCGGCGGTGTCAAACATCATTTCGCCGGGCGGAACATGTTGGTTCGTGTTGGGTGTTTGAGACCTGGAGCAAGTCGATGTGAGGTCAGAAACAATGCTGACCAACAGTATGAAAAACCGTTGGGCATCGATCTGACTTTCTCCCCGCGACGATGGAACTGCACTCATCTGCGCCGTGGGATTGAGCGTGCAAGCTGAATTGCGCTGTACGGTGCGGCGGGCATGAGAAGCTTGCAGGCAAACCTTTAAGCGGCCCGGCGCAGGGCAAAATAACTGCACTGATCGTCGAAGACGTTTTTGCGGCCAATTTCCGGGTTCCGGCGGGCCTGTTCATATTTCCCCCCAGGGAGTTAAGGCCACCGCAGGGGTGAATTGAGAGTCGATCACCAATCCCGATAGCGATAACCCATCGAGAAATTCGCCGGAAGTAGGAAGCGTAATCCAACGGCGTAAAATCGCAGGCGAAGAGGACTATGCGGCCCTCCAGCTTAGACTTCAATTCCCGAGATCCGCGAAGTCATGGAGGGCGTAATTATTGATCGCCAGCAGCCCGTCCGTCGCCAGAAAGTTCTCCGCCTGATGAGTTGCGTTGCCACAGTAGTGCAGGCATCCGCCCCCGAATCTCTGAGGATCCGGCTATTGTACGGCACCACGAACTCTTTGTAGGTTCCGGGTGACATCAAAACGGCGTCATCATCAGAGAACCAGATTCCCGCGTGACGGCCGACGTAAACCTGCTGGTCAGAAATGCATTCTGTAAGCGGCTCGCCAATCACTTCCTTCTGCTTTCTTGACCCAGCCAATCAAGGTCTCGTGACCTTGTCCATCAGCTCATGCATGGCGTTGGGATGATCCTGCATGAGGTAGATGAGCTTGTCGTAACCCATAAGCTGATTGGCTGTGGTAAGCGGACCCTGAAAATCCGTGATCCCCACGGGCAGAAAACTATTCGCGCGCATGTGACGAAGGAATTCAGGACGAGCGGCATCAGCCCGTCCTTTTCAAAGTCTGGGATTTGCAATCGCTTTATGTCCCCAAGCACTCTGCACCGGGATACTGTCCGGGGTTTACCGCAGGGTCCATTTTGTCGGGAGGAAATCCACCTGCATCCGAACGCCGAAGCCGTCACCGCAGTTCCAAACCATGGCATCAAGTAAGGCACAAAATCGTCGTCGATGGCCCGCATCTGTTCATAGTAGCTCCGTTCCTGGAATCGCGTCATCACCGCAGGGTCATCATAATAGCCAGCAGGGAAGGACTCCGGGCGCGAGCCAAATGCCCAATAGGGAGCCGCATTCACGATATACGGCGGTTCGCTGGTTTTCTTGAACGAGAACACGTCGTCTGTCCTGGCCTTCACCTTTTCGAGTCTCGGCGCGAAGAGCCGTCGAACTGCGCGCGTTCGCCGGGGGACAATGCGGTCCTCATCGTGGCCTCATTCTTGTCGGCGCTTTCGATCGCATGCGGGCGAGCATTACGGTGTACTTCCCTGGTGGCGGCGGATTGGAAATTCAGGGTGGTGAGCCGCGCTGGCGCACACCGGGGCTTTCGCAGGCCGCGCCAGCGGGAAATCTGAACCCGAGTTAAGGCGTCTTACTGCTTCTTCGTGTTGTAGCTGAGATAGACGACGTGCGTTTGCAAATACTCTTCCACGCCATGCTTGCCGTCGGCACCGCCAATGCCGGACTTTCGCCAGCCTGCATGGAAACCCTGCATGGCCTCAAAATTCTCGCGATTGACGTAGGTTTCGCCGAATTTGATCTCGTTGCAGGCACGCATCACGACATCGATGTTCTGCGTGTAGATGGACGATGTGAGCCCGTATTCGCAATCGTTCGCCTTCTCGATCGCCTCATCGAGCGTCTTGAAAGTCGTGATGGGCAGCACGGGGCCAAAGATTTCCTTCTGCATGATGTCCGTATTCTGGCTGCAGTTCGTGAGCACAGTAGCGGGATAGTAGTATCCGCGCGGCCGGTCCGTTCGTTTGCCGCCCAGAACGATGCGCGCCCCGTCTCTGGTCGCCCTCGCGACGGAAGCTTCCACATCCTCCAGTTGCTGCTTGCTGACGAGCGGCCCCATGTCAACGCCCTTTTCGGTCAGGGAATCGCCATAGGTAGTTGCCTTCATCGCCGCGGTAACCTTTTCGATGAACTTTTCTGCCACCGATTCCTGCACGTAGACGCGCTCAGCACAATTGCATACTTGGCCGGTATTGATGACTCGGGAATCGCGGATGCACTTGGCCGCAAGATCGAGGTCGGCGTCTGCCATGACAATCGCCGGAGCCTTGCCGCCGAGTTCGAGCGAAACCTTGGTGACGTTTTCCGCCGCGGCCTTCATGATCGCGACGCCCGCGCCCACGCTGCCCGTAAGGCTGACCATCCCAACCTTCGGATGCCTCGCCAGCGCATCGCCCACCACGCTGCCCGAGCCCGAAACCAGGTTGAACACGCCTTTCGGCAGCGAAGACTTGGCCACGAGCTTGGCAAATTCAAACGCGTTGTTCGGAGTTTCGCTGCTGGGCTTAAAGACTATCGTGTTGCCGGTCACCAGTGCCGGAGCCATCTTGCGGGCAATCAGGAAGAACGGAAAATTCCACGGCAGGATGCCGGCAATGACGCCGATGGGCAGTTTGTAGAGCAGGATGTTTTCATTGGCACGGTCGCTCTGAACGATCTCGCCTTCGTAGCGGCGCGCGAACTCGGCCATGTAATCCATGTAATCGGCAGTGAAACTGACTTCCACTTCCGCAAGCGGCAGAACCTTGCCCTGCTCTTCAACGATCGTGCGCGCCAACATGTCCTTGTTGGCACGAATCGCATTGCCGATCTCACGCAAGTAACCCGCGCGCTCGATCGCCGGCTTTTTGCACCAGGTTTTTTGCGCGCGCTCTGCGGCCAGAACGGCGGCATCGATTTCCGCCACCGTGCCGTTGGGCACCTCTGAAATTACCTCTTCGGTGGCGGGATTGATGACCTTGATCGTCTTCGGACCGCTTGTCACAAATTCCCCGTCAATGAAATTTTGATACCGCCGGACTTCGGTTAGGGTTACGCTCATTGCAGTTCTCCCCCGTTAAATATTCTTCGTCGTTGAGGCTCAGACCAGGTGCCTATTGCAACACCATCCACTGAAATTCGCCTGACTCGACGGCGTGTATCGTAGTCGAGGCAAAACGCGGTGTCAAACGCTTGAGCTCTTCGCGCTAGCGCGCGGGTGGCTCCCGATAAGGAAGGATCGTGTACGCGTGTCGAGGCCGTTTATTTCGACCCCGCAAACTTGCTCGTACTCCCCAAACCCTCGGGGCCGAGTCCCGCGTAGCCGCCATCCACGGCCAGATCGGCGGCGTTGACGAACGAGGCATCGTCACTGAACAGGAACAGAATCGGCCGCGGCGACTTCCACGGGCTCACCCAGGCGTTCCAGCATGTGATACTGCCCCCAGACCGGATCCCATTTGTCGCGGTCGCCGCCCGCAGCCTTCAGGACTTCGCGCGTCCAGATCCACCCCGGGCTGACGCTGTTCACGCGAATGCCGTACGGAGCCAAATCGAGCGCCATGCACTTGGTCAGCGTGTGCACGGCTCCCTTGGCGGCGTTGTAGGTCCAACGGTTCGGCTGGGCGATGAAGGCGGAGATGCTCGAGACGTTCACGATCGATCCGCCGCCCTGTTCGCTGCATGGACGGCGCCACCAGGCTCCCCATCAACGCAAACGCCACGGGTCCAACCTCGCAAGCGAGCGCAGCCAGTCCTCGCGCGAGGCGTCGGGCCCCTTCGACATGAAAGGAAAAAGCATTGTTGAGAAGATAATTGACCTTGCCAAATTTCTTGACCGTTGCCGCCACGACGTCCCGGCAGAACTGCTCCCGCGCCATGTCCCCTTGGCAATAGGCCACCTTGAAGCCCTGCCCCAGCCATTTGGCGGACCATGTCGTGGCCGTCATCCTCAAGCCCTGTAAATAGAGCCGACGCGCCCTCCTTGCACATTTCTTCCACGGTCGCCTTGCCGATTCCCGATGACCCACCGGTGACGAGCGCGACCTTTCCTTCAAACGGTTCTGGATCGCCTTCCGTTCCTTCATCATGCACTCCTCCACGGATTTTCAAATTGCGGCAAGAGCAAAACGTGAGATACTACTTCAGGAAGGGCCGGGACACAATTGAAAGTGGCTAGCATAGCGAATACCGACGCGGCTTTGGTCTGTGGTGTTTCTGGAGCAATTGCAAAGAGGTTTAATTTGAGTGCGCGGGGCTGATGAGAACCGGCGGACTGCAAAATCGCCTGTCCGCGCCATGATGCTGGATTGGTGAACACGATACGTCAATTCCAACTCAGGATGACTTTCGCGCATTTGCCTGATTGCATGGCCTCGAAGCCCTTCTGGAACTCCTCCGCGCTGTACCGATGCGTAATGACGGGACTGATATCCAGGCCGCATTGGAGCATCATCGTCATCTTGTACCAGGTTTCGTACATCTCGCGGCCGTAAATTCCCTTGATCGTAATCAGCTTGAAGATAATCGGGTTCAAGTCCACGACCGATTCATGCTTGGGAATTCCCAGGAGGGCGATCTTCGCGCCATGGCTCATATTAGCGAGCATGTCGCGGAAGGCTTCGGCATTGCCCGACATTTCCAGGCCCACGTCGAACCCTTCCAGCATTCCCAACTGCTTCTGCACTTGCGGAAGCGTGCGCTCTCGAAGGTTCAGGGCCACGGTTGCGCCCATTTTCTTGGCGATTTCGAGACGGAAGGGATTGACGTCGGTAATCACCACGTAGCGCGCTCCGGCCTGCCTTGCCACCGCGACGCTCATCAGGCCGATGGGGCCAGCGCCGGTAATCAAAACATCCTCGCCCAGGACCGGAAACGACAGAGCCGTGTGGACCGCATTGCCGAAGGGATCAAAAATCGCCGCGATATCCTTGTCAATGGTGGGACTGTGCCGCCAGATATTGGTCATCGGCAACGAAATGTATTCGGCAAATGCTCCGGGGCGATTGACGCCGACGCCCTGGGTATGAGCGCAGAGATGGCGCCTGCCAGCCAGGCAATTCCGGCAGCGGCCGCAAGTGACGTGGCCCTCGCCGCTGACGATATCGCCAGGATAGAAATCCACGACGTTAGAACCCACCTCGGCGATTTCGCCGACAAATTCGTGTCCAATCGCCATCGGCACGGGAATCGTCTTCTGCGCCCATTCATCCCACTGGTAAATGTGCAAATCCGTGCCACAAATACCCGTTCGCTGCACGCGAATCAGCACATCGTTGACTCCGACGGTGGGCTTCTCGACTTCCTCGAGCCAAAGCCCGGGTTCTCTCTTACTCTTTACAAGTGCCTTCAATTTATCCTCCCGCGCCGTCCATCAGGACCAAAGGTGGCGCCGATTATGATTGGAATGAAACAAATGAAATTGTAGCTGAACGGTGATTGCGGGCCGCGCTCGCGTACCATTTACTCCGCCGCAGTGACTTCGGCGGCCTTTCGTTTGTACCCATGCTCCTTCTTGAGCTTGTAGGTGATGCTATCGACAAGCGCTTGCCAACTAGCTTCGATGATATTTTCCGAAACTCCGACGGTGCCCCAAGTGTCATGGCCATCGCTCGATTCGATCAAGACACGAACCTTGGCGTCCGTGGCCCCTTTGGGATTCAGCACGCGCACCTTGTAGTCGGTGAGGCGAATGTCTTTTATGCAAGGAAAGAACGTGGTCAGCGATTTGCGCAACGCACGATCGAGAGCGCTTACCGGCCCCACGCCTTCTGCCGCGGTGTGCTCTTCCTTGCCATCGACGCGCAGTTTGATGACGGCTTCGGAGTGGGATTCTCCCCCACCCTTCTTTTCCGTCGTCAGACGAAATCCATCGAGTTCAAAGAATTCCTTGGCGTGATGCACCAGCCGGTCAAAGAGCATTTCAAACGAGGCTTCCGCACCTTCGAACTGATAGCCGTCGTGTTCCATGATCTTCAGTTTGTCAACCACGACCTTCGCGTCGGGGATGACTCGTCCAGCTTGAGACCGCGCTCGACGGCTTTGTAAATGACGTTGCTTTTGCCCGAAAGCTCGGAAACCAGCACGCGCCGTTCATTGCCCACCACCGCGGGGTCGATGTGTTCGTAGGCGGAACTCTCCTTCATCACCGCACTCACATGAATGCCGCCCTTGTGAGCAAAGGCACTTTTGCCGACGTAAGGCAGATCACTGCGGTGCGGCAGGTTGGCAAGTTCGCTGATGTAGCGTGAAAGCTCAGTCAGGTGCTTGAGGTTCTCCTTGCCAATGGATTTCATCCCCAGCTTGAGTTCCAGGTTGGGAATCACGGAACAGAGATTAGCGTTGCCGCAGCGCTCGCCGTAGCCGTTCATGGTTCCCTGCACCTGCACAGCCCCGAGTTGTACCGCGGCGATGGCATTGGCGACAGCCATATCGCAATCATTGTGAGTATGAATCCCCAGGGGTATCTTGATGTGCTGAGCGGCAGCTTCGAACCGCTCGCTAATGTCGCCCGTCATGGTTCCGCCGTTGGTATCGCACAGGACCAGAATATCCGCCCCACCTTCCTGCGCCGCCCGCAGGGTCTCTAGAGCATAGGAAGGGTCGGCCTTATGGCCGTCGAAGAAGTGTTCCGCGTCGTAGATCACTTCCCTGCCGTGGGACTTGAGGAAGGCCACGGACTGGCGAATCAATTCCAAGTTATGCTTCAAAGTAACACCAAGGGCCACTTTGACGTGCAAATCCCAGGTTTTTCCGAAGATCGTTACCACCGGCGTTCCGGCCGCAATTAAGGCCTGCAAGTTCTTGTCCTGGCTCGCCTCATGGCGCGGGTGGGCCGTGCTGCCGAAGGCAGCGAGCTTCGAGTGCTTCAATTTCACTTCGCGCGCCCGCTCGAAAAAAGCCATATCCTTGGCATTGGAACCCGGCCAGCCGCCCTCAATGTAGTCGACGCCCATTTCGTCCAACTTGCGGACGATGTGAAGCTTGTCCTCCAGTGAGAAGGCAATATTCTCGCCTTGGGAGCCATCCCGCAGAGTGGTGTCGTAGATCTGAATCTTTTTCATAGAATCATTTTATCCTGGAAAATGAGGATAGAGCGAGGATTACCAATATTGACCCAGTTGTCAATCTTCATGGCGGGGATTTGGGGAGAGCGCATGCCCTGCTCTGAGGCGGCAGCCTCCAGGTGACCTTGCATGTCAGATCAAGAACACTTCTCCGTTCACTTAAGTCGCGAGTCGTTCTTGCGGGGAGAGGAGGTGGTCGGCCGTTTATTTTGCCGCGGGCCGGACGGCTGTGGCTCGTGGTCCTTTTTCGCCTTTTTCAACCTCAAATTCAACCGCTTGGCCTTCCTTTATTCCATCAAAGTTCATCTCTTGCAGGGAGCTGCGGTGGAAGAAAATCTCTTGGCCGTCGGTCGACCGGAGAAATCCGAAGCCGCGGTCACGAATCAAACGTTTGATTGTGCCTTCCATAGACACCTCAGTCTGTAACGCGGGATCATGTAGGGAGGGATCGTTGACATGGCCGGTGACACTTCCTCATCCACTGGCTGAGGCCACTGTATCAATATGGATAGCCTTTGTCAAAGGGTTGCCGCCGGGCAGGAGGTGATTCGGAACGACAAACTGTCACCGCATTTTAGCCGAGCTCAAACCGACTCTTGATGGAAAGATGCCACCGCTGTTCCCAGGTTTTCGTAGATCTCAAATACCGTGCTGAGGCGCGTGACTTGGAGTAGTTGTTGGACCCCGCGCGGCAGGTGGAGCAGCTTCATTTTGCCGCCGGCGCTGGAGGTAGAGGTAAAACCGCTGATCAGTGTGCCGAGGCCGCCACTATCTACGTAATTGACCTCACCGAGATTCAGAATGATCTGTGTGTAGCCGGCAGCGATGGTCTCCCTCAGTTTGCCGCGCAACATTTCGGTTTCAGCGCCCAGCGTGATGCGCCCGCGCAAATCGAGGATCATGATGCCGTCGACCATCTTCTCCACGATAAACAGCGCCACCAGGGATCCTCCAAATTTCTAAAAGAGCTTGGCGTTGAATGCCTCAATTCGCTGGAAACTTGAGGTCATCCTCTTATGCAGCGAATCGTACCATGTGCATGGCAAATTTGCGATGACCGATCCTGCAATGGGAGGTCGAATGGCTCTTAAGGTTCTATGGGCGGAGCCAATACCCATCGATTCTTGTGGAGAAAGTCGCTGACAATGATGATGTCATGGGCATCGCACAAGACCAGCCGGCAGAAGACGTCCGACGAGCCGACCTTGGGCTCAACCTTTGCCGCCTCGCGGTAGGTGGCCTGCGATTCCTTTTTGCGGCCCGCCTGCCAAAGGGCAATCGCCTGGAGGGTGAGCATCGAGCTGGAATTCTCATCGAGATTAAGGGCCATGGCGCATTCAGCCAGACAGCCATCGTAGTCGCGCTGTTTCCAAAGCACCAGCGCCATCACGCGATGCCCCTCCGGAGCCTGGGGGTTCTTGGCCATCATGTCGCCCGCCAGGTTCGAGGCACCCTGGAGGTCTCCCCGGCGCAGCAGCCCAATGGCGAGTTGCTCCCGCGCCCCGGGAAAGTCCGGATTCGCCTTCAGCACTTTATTCAGAAGCTCGGTCGCGCGGGCCGTCTCCCCGGCCTGATTGAGCAGCACGGCCAGGTCGTATTGCCCCTGCCAATCCTCCGAGTCCAGCGAAACGCTCTTCTCCAGAAGAGCGCGCGCCTCGGCAGAGTTGCCTTCGGCAGTCAGCACTCGCGCCAGTTCCGA
Organism: uncultured Acidobacteriota bacterium; assembly: GCA_963733285.1. Lineage (GTDB taxonomy): Bacteria > Acidobacteriota > Terriglobia > UBA7540 > UBA7540 > Bog-366. The sequence goes on along the minus strand of CAVTDA010000175.1, from coordinate 33,435 downwards.
GTATGCGGGCGCCAATTGTGGGGACACCTGAATCGCCTGGCGCAAATATTCCTCCGCTTGTTCATTGCGGTGTTGGGCCATGCGCAACTCGCCAAGCTCCAAATAGGCCTGGCCATTTCGGGGATCAAGTCTTGTCGCCGCCTCATACTCCTTTGCCCCCTTCTCCGCTTCCCCGCTTGCGGCATAGCAGCGTCCCAGGACGACGTGGGTGGAAGCATTGTCCGGTGCAATGCGCACCGCTTCCTCGGCCTCCTGAATGGCGTCCTGTCCCCGCTTGGAATCCAGATAGAGAAGTGCAAGATTTATCCGCAGCAGCGGGTCACGCGGGCTGAGGGACAAGGCCTTGGAAAATTCCACCCCTGCGAGGGCTTGATAGTCTGCGGAGCTCAGCCCTCGTGTTTTGCCCAAGCGCTGGTTGGAGGGAAGGCTCAGCGTCCAGGCAACCGACCCCAGCGTGTAGTGCGCATCGGAATCCTTGGGGTCGAGTTGGGTGGCGGTGCGCAATTCGCGAAAGGCTTCATCGAGACGGCCTTGATCCCGCAAAGCGATTCCCAGGCCGCGGTGCGCAGCCTCCACCTCGGGCTGAATTTCGATGGCCTGCCGGAACGCGGTTTCGGCTTTGGTGGCGTCATTCTGGCTCAATAGATCGAATCCTTGCAGAATGAACTCATGCGCCTGAGCTGAGACAGCCCCGGGTTGCGGGGGAGAGTGACTTTGCCCCCGGGCGGCGAGCGGCCCGGCCAGGCAGAGCATCAGCACAATTCCCGCTTTGGCCAGACGTTTCAGCGCGTTCATCGGTGGTGGATTTAACCTCGCAGAGAATTGCGCGAACGGAAAGTTCCAGGGCGGCAATCGCTCCATTTCAAATCTTAGAGGCATCGGCTCGTTCATGGCAATTGGGATTATTCCAGCCGAATTTCCGATCGCTTCTTCCACGGCGAAAGGCAGCTTTCACGGTGCGCTGCGAATTTGTCTTGGATCGTGAATAACAATCTCGGCGCGCCCCTGATACGTCGTTACCTCCCCGCGAATCTCCACACGTTTGCCCTGAAGCGTGGCGAGACTGCCGAAGTTGGATTTATCGTTTGCAAAAATCAGACTGGTAAAGGGGCACTCGTGAAAATTCTGGCACAAGTCCGAAAAAAGTGTTCCCTGAAGGCGCAGCATAGATTCGCAGCACAGCACCGGAGACGCACCCGTTCTTTCCGATCAGTGACGAAGCGTTACGAAAATCGATGCAGGCGGGCTGCATTCCGGTTTGAACTGGGGATTCTGAAGTGTTAGAAATGGGCGGCGGAGGGATTTCCCGGTAAATGACCGGCCTTTGAAAGAATCGCGCCCCAACTACGACGCCCGTTCCAAAGGATACAGCGACGAGTCCGGCAAAGAAAACGGCCGGCCTGCGCGGCCAAATCATGTTGTACTCCTGGCAGCCAACCGTTGGGTGAGCGGAGGGATTTCCAGTCTCAGTTAATCAGCTCTTGGGGCCAATTTGGCCAGGTCGGCGCTGGCGAATCGTGTCTGATCGCCTCCGCGCCTTACGTTAACATTGGATACTGCCCGAATGCCTCAATCTGATGGAAATTGTGCTTCGGCTCAGAGTACCCAGCCTGGGCGGAGACGTGCGCGTTGGGAGTATATCAAAACGGTGAAGAAACGTCCGGCCGGGGCCGGACTTGGTAGATCGGGCCCCAGTTCTAAAAACTCTGAAATTCCACTGCCAGCAAAAATCGGTTTGGTAGTCCCTAACTGCAAATCGCGGGTTTACGCTTATAGTCCACCCGACGTGGCGACCCGATATAATTGTTGCCGAGTCACCATAACCCCCGCCGGGCGGGAGTTATTCGTTTTACTGACCGCCTGTCGAACTATACCATTGGACGCGTTGCACACTGAATGTCTGGTTTGTGGTGAGAACATTGGTCAGATCGTTCTCGCCGATCGCCGTTTGCGGGAACCACGGTGGGGCAAAATTGTTCCATTGCTTATACCGCTGGTCAAAGTAAACATTTCCCGTGCTGAAACCCACGGAGTTGATGGAGTTCTCTGCCCGACCACCGACATTGGTCCACGTATTGAAATTGGTGCCAGTTGCGATTTTTCCGCAACTGCTCCCGCATGAACTGGACGAAGAGATCACAGCGATGGAGGCATCCGTTTCGAGATTGCTGGTGGAAGGCGTGAAGACCACTTCTCCATTGGCCGTAAAGAGCCCCAGCACTTGATACATGGCGCTCGTCGGCAGCGACTTCAGCGAATCGAGCGAGCTACCCGAGGTGGTCACGGGTTCGGTGGAGTACAGCAGGTTGCCCGTCTGCGTTATGTTTCCATTGGCAGTCACGGTGAGCATGGAGTTATTTTGCACCGCTGCTCCCGAACTGGGCCCCGTAATGGTCGCTGATCCATCCACATAGATCATGGATTCGGCACAGGCGCCGCTTGCGGAGGACGTGCAGCTATTGGTGCTGGGAGTCCCCAGGGAAGTTGACATGGTGGGCACGCCGGCAAGGGTCAAATCAGTCGCCGACCCGTTGCTGGTCGTGGTAGTGGTTGAGCAGCCACTGCCGCTGCATGAGCCGAAACTGGGAGCAGTCACCGTGCACCCGCCGGAGCCTGAGACCTCGCAACTGTTGCTGGCCGTCTGGGTGCTGGTGGCGGTGGAGGTTTGAACGTAGGTTTGCGCCGTCGTGAGGTTCGAACTCGAGTCAATGGTGATATTGGTCACCGTCGTGGGCGTCGCAGTTGCCTGTGATTGCGTGAAATTAGCGGTGCAGGTTGTGGTGGTACTCGAGTGGTGTGTGGTGGTGGTGCAGCTCGTGCTTCCCGTTTGGGACACAGTGGCCGATCCCGTCGTGGATGACCCCGTCTGTGTAACCTGGACAGCCTGGCAAGATGACGTGGTGCATTGTGTGGAAGTTGGGAAAGTTGTGGACGAATACATGCCACTAGTTACGGCCGTTAAGGTCAAATTCGTGGGCTTTCCGGAAGTATCCTCCACATAGATTCCACCCGCATTGGGCGTCAGCGAACAGGTGCTGCCCGTGCAAGTGTAGGGGATGTAGACTCCGGAAGTGGCGGCAGTTGATGTCGTCGTATTGTAATAGAGGTTCGCTGCGGCATTGGCCTGATCGGCGTTTTGCATGTTGTACGTGTTCATTTGCAGGGCGGTCGGCTGACTCGGGAGCGTGGGAGGAATACTGCCGCAGGTGCTCCCGTTGTTTTCACCGCACCCCAATCCATCCAGGACCGCCCACATTTGGCTATAGCTGTTGGCCGGAAGCTGGATCGTGCTTTGATTCAAATTGAAACCCGCCTGGAAGTTTGGATTGAACTTGGTACCCTTCGAATCCGTATAGGGAACGGTGGTGCTGTGGTAGCAAGTGCTGCCGTCATAGAAGGAGAATGCGGAGCCCGTCTGGTTGACAGGATCGGTGAAGGTGTAGGAGCCTCCCGAGCCCAAATTCCACTCCCCATTTGCATACACAGGACCGGTAATTGTGCCGTAGGCCAGGGAGGAGCCATTGCAGGCGGGGAAACTGCCAATGTATGCGCCAAAAGCGGAAAAAGAGGTATCGACAACCTTGTTGCTGCCCTGCGTCGAAATGACGAGAACGAAGGAACCGTTTTCCGATACTGAGGCTTGTTCAGTGCCAGTGGCCGAGCCCACCGAGGTCAAACTATAGGGGATGGTGTAGGTAACATACGGAGCGCCAGTCCCCGTGGACGTGGGGGTGCAAGTGAGCGTGCCAAATGAGCCGGTGGTTATCTTAAAGCTCTCCGGCCACGAATTGGTTACGACGGCAGGGCTGGTGGCGGATGACCCGGTTAGGTTCGTGCTGCTCGAATAGCTGTTCGACCAAGTAGCGCTGGGGATCGGTTGGTTCGAGCCCGAGCAATTAATCCAGCCGGCGTTCCACGTGGTTCCATTTGGGACGAGGCCTGCCAGATAGGTTTGCATCGATTGGCGGGCGACGCTCAACCCGGCGTCGGCGGCGTAAAAGGAGCCCCGATAATTGCCGTAATAGCCGTTGATCAGCAAGTCGGAGCTGCTGGAAAGAACAGCCGCCAGACCCAAGGCGGAGACCAGCAATAGTAACAACAGGGTAATGACCAGGGCTACTCCCCGGTCCTTCAACGTTCCAGTCGCTCCGGGATTAACCCCGCAGCACTGATTTTCATTCCGGCCCGAGCTACTCAAAATAGATCGACGCATCATAGACGCACCTCAATCGTTGCTCATGGTCAGGTTGCGCGGGTTCACGATAATCGAGTTGCCACGAATCTGGTAATGGCCGCCGTCAAATGGATTTATATAATCGTTCAGCGGATCGGTACTGGGAGTCGTGCGCCCGATAATGCTGACCCGCACCGCGCGCAGGAGACTGAAATTATTTCCGTAATCCGAAGACAGATAATCATATTGAAAGTCGTTCAGGTTGAGGCTGTTGTTCCACCAAACGGCCCCCACTTTAAAGCCGATCACATTGTCCATCACTACGCTGCTCACACCCGCCTGCGTCCGCACCAACTGCGGGTCGGAGGAGTTCGACGTGTTCACCGAGTACTGGATCGGCAACATTCGCAAAACCCAGTCTCCAGAATAGAAGCTGTTCGTCAGCGCATAGGTGGTATAAAGTGGCGCGCTGGAAAGCGTGGCTGTCGCCGTACTGGTCAGGGTCAAGCTATTCGCGCTGGCGACAGACGCTATCGTGTAACTCGTATTGCCGATTTGAAACTGCTGACCAACCCATGAATTTCCGGTGGTAAAACTATTGCTGCCGGAAGCCCAGCTTACGGTTGCGGAGCCGCTGGTCGTATTGACATAGCAATAGGGGGTGCTCATCCCCAACGGATCGTTGCCACTGGTATTTCCGTAGTTGAATCCTCCCTGTTGGGTTTCGTAAAAGGTCAGTTGCACGTTTGAGCCGCTTGTTCCCCCCACCGCGGAGAGCTTGGCAGTAGTGAAGTATTGCTGGCCATTCAGTTGCGAAACGTCGACCAGGAGGATGTCGTCCCCCGCCTTGAAATCGGCCGCAACCGTACTCGCGGTATATCCGGAGGGTATGGAGCCGGTGAGGGTTAAGGTGGCAGTACTGCTGGGAGTGTTGGGGGCTGTCGTACAGGACGAGCCGTTGGTATTCAGGCAGGTTGTTCCCGACGGTGACCCATAAGTGCTCACCAGTTGCAACGGGGGCGTGTTGGGGTCCACCATGACGATGTTCAGCGAGTCAAAGCAGTTGACGGAGTACGTGCCTGTGGTGGCTGGAGAGCAGGTCGGCGAAGCGTTGGGATTGCTGTTCACGATGGTCATGCCGACCGGCCAGGCCGGAATCTGGGCTCCCGTAATGATGCCGCTTCCAGCGTTGACGGCATCGACCTGAATTTGCGAAAGCGCGCTGCGCAGGCCGATATTCAGCCCCGCCGTTCCCTGCTCCTTGCTCAGCAGAGTTTCATGCCGGCTGAAAAGCGTCAACGCGGTGCCGCCTACAACCAGGAAGATCGCCATGGCGATCACGAGTTCGAGAAGAGAGAAGCCTGCGTTGGGTTGACGGAACCGCAGCCTGCGGCCCACCATCCCCACGTGCGCCTCGGTCCGGCATCGCGAATTGAACATCATGGTCGCACCATCGTCATCTGATATGTCAACGGGGGTTGGATCGTCTGATCCATTAACGTCACTAATACTGTGATCCGCCGGACCCCGGCGATGGGCTGGTCCTGCTCAATAACCCATCGGCGGTCAAAAGTCTCCCCTCCGGCGCTTGGAGCTGTACTACTGTTGGTGATGGTAGGAGTTTGGCCGTTGGGGCTGAAAGTTAGTGTCGCGTAGTTGGGAGTTGCTCCTCCCGCCGTCTGGTAGGTTTCCTGCACCGTGCCATTGGCCGTGGAAAGGTACACGGCGTCCGAATAAGCCACCGTGCCGGCGGAGTTCGCCAGGGTTCCACCCGCCCCCGTTTCATCTGCCGTGATGGTGAGTGGGGAGTAAGTGCTGGAAATCGCATTAAACGTGCACTTTCCCTGGCTGACACAGGTAAGAGCCGGGGCGATGCTTCCCACGCAATTGGTTCCCGTGGTTGAAGACGTAATCTGACAGGTCTGGCCGCTCGGAACAAAAATATGTGCGTCCGGGTATACAACGTCGTTGCTGATTTGAGCCGGATAGCGTCCGAGGTCCTCGAGCTTTTCCGAAGCCAATTGCGCTGACTCCGCGATGTACCTGGACCTTACCGAAGACTTAAAAGTGATGGACATCAAAAGAGACGCAGCCAGCAGTCCTATCGACAGGACCACAATCGACACCATAACCTCGAGCAGCGTGAATCCTTCTGGTGCTGCCCTATGCCTACGGGCTCGAAGTTCCCACATCTCCCACTCCTGAAATCCAAATCGTATTGGACTTAACTTTATTGCTGATCTGTATTCCCGCCCCGGATGGACTCGCGGTAACCGTTCCATTGGCGAGAAATGTGTACGTGATCGTTGTGCCGGAGTTGCTCGTCTGGTCGGTCTTGGGGGTGCAGGCCCAATTGGTCAGGGCGACACTGCAGCTTACGCTCGTCATGGTAAGACTACCCGCCGACGGCAGCGGCGTGGTCGACGATCCTGTCGCCGGCACCACGAGGGAATACGTCGTTGCCGGGGGCACTTCGTTATAAACTTGGTAGGACATGGTCGACGGCGTGAAGACCAATTGATACGGATAACCCTTCATAATGGCAAGGAAGCGGGTCGCCGATAGCGCCCCGCTCACTGCTGATACCGAGGCGTTCTGACGGTAGCTGTACATGGCATTGGTGAAGCTCGGAATGGCGATCCCCGCCAGGACGACGGAAACTGCCAAAACGATCAACATCTCGATCATGGTGAATGCCGAATCTGAAAACCGCTTCACTTTGTTAATCCCTTTTAGTTCGTGTCACTTCTGAAAGGTCCCATTCCGAATCGAAACCACAAGGCCCTCAGAAAAGAACAATTGCACGGTACCCTGTTGGGTAGTTTCGCCCCGTCCGCCTCTTCCAGCAATGGTACACATGTACCCAAATTTCTTGTAAATAAATACCAACCGTGAAGCGTCCCATAATTCTCCGCGCGACGGGCGCTAACCTCCTTATCGTCATAGAATTGGGATTGGATGAAAAAATTCCGGAGAGCTGAATACCCGGGACCCTGGGGAAATTTGGGATCCGAGGGCCGCTCTGTCTGGGTTTGAATCTTTCAAATTATAGTACGGATTGAGCTTACGCCGGATAGGTCGGGTACGCGACGAGCTTGACAAAATGTCAGGTTTTTGGCCATTTATTAATCGGTTCATTCGCCTGCGCAGGTGCCAACGGGAGATACCCTCTCTATCGTCAATCAATCGGCACTTGCTGAGGACTATTTGAGCCCTTTACTTAACCTTGATTGGTCGAGAAACCAGATCGCACCACGAAGGCGCTGAGGAAAACCAACGGAACTCAAGGAAGATTCCCTTACCCCCTCACCCAATTCTGTCGATAAACGATGTGAAATAGTGTCGGGGGACCCACGAGGGGGCCAACTGGAAAAGTCCTGGTTCAGTTTTCCTGCTTTTGGGGTCGAAGCGGGATGGGGGCGACGCGGCGATTCTGGTGACCGGGCCCACGGACCGCGGGAGTCCGCGCAAAAAGACTCGCGTGCTGATTCAGCCCGGGGGGCAGGCGCAATTGCAACCCGCCTTGCGCAAGGCCGCTCTCCGCGCCGGATGCGCTTTCTGGGACGAGCAGGTGGCCATGGGCGGCCCCGGCTCGATGACGAACTGGCGGCGTGCGGGACTGGCGAATTACGACGATGTCCACTTAATGGGCGGCGGCCGGATGATGCTGGCTCTCTCCCTAGGATTCAGACAAGAGATCGAGCTGGTCACTCCCGTTTCCAAGCTAAAGGAACGGTTTGGCGGCAAACCGTCAAGGCACAGATCAGTTCCTCGCTGCATCGTTGAGCGATGTTTCGTATCAAGCAGACGGCTCGGCAGCTTCCGGCACTTCGATCGAGAATGGCTCTCGGGACGGAGGCTTGTAGCGGTATCTTAACGCCTCGAAAATCACCTGCAGGATGGAACGTCGATTCTGGAAAAGAACGCGCGTCCACTCTCTTGCGCGTCATTTGCGGGAAGTAAATTCCGCGGAACGCCAGGCGGCCCAGCAAATGAATGATTCGATCCGCGAGAGCATCCCGGTGCCAACCGGCCGATTGCCGCGGCGTTCGTTGCCGGCTTATAGGATGCACCCCATGCCTGCCTGATTTCGTCCTCCGCTTGTTCCGGAGAGATTCCCAGCGGCGTGAAATCCATGGTGAAGGGCTTGAATTCCAACCAGTGCTTGGGGCGGGTCAGGCGCCCGGCCGCCGTGAGCTTGTCGTAGAGCGGCGTTGACGGGTAAGGCGTCAGAAGTCCAAAAACGGGAAGCCCGGGCGGCCAGGTGCGGATGACATCCAGTGTGCGCTGTGCTACTCCGGGAGAGTCGCTGTCCATGCCGAAGATGAAGGAAGTAATCGCGTAAAGACCGTAACGCTCCAGGCATTCCAGAATCGCCTTGTACTCTTGCGGCTTGTTGAATCCCTTGCGCACGCTCTTCAGGTTCTCCGGGTCAATGGACTCGAGTCCCATGAAGATCCATTTGCCGCCGCTCTCGGCGATGAGCGAGACGAGCTCCTCGTCCCGCAACAGATTCATGCTGATTTGCGCCACCCAGGGCACCTGGGCATCACGCGCGATGATTTCACGCAGCAGCGACTTGGTGCGCCGGGGATTGATGGCGAAGTTGTCGTCGATGAAGAAGACGGCGATTTTCCCCTTCTGCCGCTTTTCCAGTTGCTTGAGTTTCAGAAGCTCGTCCACCACGCTGGCGTTCGAACGAAAGCGGATGGAATCTCCGAAGAAACCCGTCACCGTGCAGAACTCACAACCGTAAGGGCAGCCGCGGCCGGATTCAATCGGGACCATGTGGAAGCTCTGCCACGTCATACCCGCGACCGAAAGTAACCGGCGCGCCCATTTGGGAAAGTGCCCCACCAGGTTAAACTGGTCCAAATCCATCTGATCCCACGGAATCTCAGGATAGTCCGCGAGAGAGGGCTTCACCTCTTTGCCCGCTTCATCGACCGGGGCATAAATCTCCTGCAACGCTCCACGTTCCGCATCGGCCACAATTCGCGGCCAGGTGTAATCGGCTTCGCCGAGAGCCACCGCATCAGCATGGCGCGGCCCCCCGTCGCGCCCCAGCGGCTCGTCGGGAACCTCGGTAACATGCGGCCCCCCCATGACCACCGGCACTCCCACGGCGCGCACCGCATCGGCCATCAGGTACGCTTTGCGAATCATGCGCGTCATGGCGCCGATTCCGACCAGCCCGATGCGTTTCGTCTTTTACGTAGTCAGCCAGCTCGCTGGCGCTCAGGCGTTGCGCGTTGCCGTCCACCAGGAATACCTTGTGGCCCGGAGGAGTCAGCGACCGCAGGAGAAACATCCAGAGATGCGGCATGAAATTGTTGGTGATTTCGTTATCGGGATTGTAAAGCAGTATGTTCATTCGGACCACTCCGACAAATCAGAATTGCTCGTGGCGGACTTGACGCGACCACATGCCTACGCCACATCGCCCGTGATCAAGAAATCGGATGAAACGCTCGTTTGTACTCAGCCCTGAGCCTTCGCCCACTCTGCTTCCAGATAACAGCCTGCCCCCGGTCGTGACGGAAAAGCTGTGCAATATTGCTCACATTTTGAAAATTTGTCGGAGGGGACGGAAGGCACTCCAAGTAGGGGGAGCGCGCCGCGCACTCTTGTTCCGATTGGCAATTCCGCCGCTGGGGGTGCTTAGTCGTGCAGAATAATGCTGAGCAGGCCGCTGTTGACGATGAGCCCGCCGTTGTAGTTGATGAAGCCCAGCTTTTTGAACTTGTTCATGAAATGACTGACCCGCGACCGGGTGGTGCCGACCATCTGCGCCAGGCTCTCGTGATTGATTCTGGGGTAAACGTGTTCGGCGCGGCTCTCCTTGCCAAAGTGCGAGAGCAGCAGGAGAATGCGAGCCAGACGCTTCTCGCTGGAGTTGAAGAGCTGATCGACAAGGTCCTCTTCGTAGCGGATGTTGCGGGAGAGGAGATGGGTGACGAAGAGTTCCGAGATGTCGTGTTTATGATGAAGCAGGCGCGCCATGGCGCGTCTCTCAACCCTGACCAGCGTGCAATCCATCATCGCCGTAGCCGTCGCCATGCGCAAAGGCTGCCCGGCAAGACATCCCTCGCCGAAGAAACTACCCGGATCCAGAATCGCCACAATCGCTTCCTTGCCTTGTTTGGAGATCACCGCCAATTTCACCTTGCCGTGCCGCAGGAAGAACACCGCGTCGGCAGGATCTCCCTGGCGGAAGATGAGGCGTCTTCTCGGAGTTTCGGTCACCGACTTTCCGTGTAATACCCTGGCCAGCATGGACTCCCAATCTGATGGCTGGCCTTTTTTCCGCGCCATGGCGGACCTCCTACTGCCCTCCCAGGCAGATAAGGCGAATTGAAAATGACGCGATCACAGCCAGCGTCCACGAAATTCCTGACGGGCTGTGTTCGCCAGCATGAGTTTCGAAGCTCCTTTATGCTAAATCACAGCGCGGATAAAGTCAGCATAATTTTGGCGAGTGATGGGACCTTGGTTTTTTGAGCCACCGGAAAGTTAGGTTAGGCCGAAACGGAGTCCTGGGAAGTCTGGAACGGCACGCTTCTCCACTTGGCCGTGTAACCGCCTGACCGTACCTTTGGCTTACGGCATCAAGGTCTGAACCACTCGAGCGGTTATACAGGTTGCTGAAATAATCGGGATTAGCACTGAACCATCTGCGGAACTTGGGGAGAAAGGGTGTCCGGGGGAGAAAGGGTGTCCGGTACTGATTTGGAGCGGGCGGCGCACACGGACATGCTCTGTCCATTTCTGTGCAGCTCTTCCTCACACGATTACCCGAACCAGCAGCCGGACGCGAAAAGAACCGACTCGCAGGTGAGACCCACCACCCATTCCTGCCCGGAGTATTTCCCAGACCTTGTTCGGTGTTATGCTAAGAGCATCCCGTTGATTCTTGCGCATTGTTCCGGTCACGGCCGGAACGGCCGCGCGGCTATTTTATGAGTTTTGTGATTCCAAACTCCGTTGCCAACGTTGGGATCGAGTGGGCGCACCCGCTCGTTCAGGAATGGTTTCTCAGCCGCTTTGGCCGCGCCACGGAGCCGCAGGAATTGGGTTGGCCGCATATTCTCGAAGGCAAGACCACCTTGATTTCAGCGCCTACCGGCTCGGGGAAAACCCTTGCGGCATTCCTGGTCTGCATCGACCGCCTGGTGAAAATCGCTGCGGCGGGCGAGCTGCGCAATGAAACCAAGGTCCTCTATGTCTCACCCCTCAAGGCGCTGGGCAACGACATCCAGAAGAATCTCGATGGGCCGCTGGCAGAAATTCTGGCTCTCGCCGCCAAGCATGGAATAGCGCTCCCCGAGATTCGCACTGCCGTGCGCACCGGGGATACACCGATGCGCGACCGGCGCGCCATGCTGACCCGGCCGCCGCACATTCTGGTGACAACGCCGGAATCGCTCTACATTCTGCTCACGGCGGAGCAGAGCCGCGAAATCCTCCGCACCATTGAGACCGTCATCGTGGACGAAATCCACGCCGTCGCCGACGACAAGCGCGGCGCCCATCTGGCTCTGTCGTTGGAACGGTTGCTGGCGCTAACTTCCGATCCTCCCGTTCGCATCGGATTATCCGCCACGCAGAAGCCGATTGAGCTGGTGGCGCATTTCCTCACTGGAAGTGGCCGCGCGGCGCCCGAGAGCATCCAGGTGGGCCATCAGCGGCAGGTGGACCTTGCCGTCGAGGTTCCCCCCAGCGAGCTTGGCCCGATTGCCGCGCACGAGCTTTGGGACGAGCTTTATGACCGGATTGCGGCGCTCGTCCGCCAGCATCGATCAACGCTGGTTTTTGTCAACACCCGCCGCCTCGCCGAGCGCGTGGCCCATCATCTGGCCGAGCGCCTGGGCCACGAGGCCGTCGCCACGCATCACGGCAGCCTTTCCCGCAAGCTGCGACTGGAAGCCGAGCGCAGACTCAAGCAAGGCGAGATTCAAGTGCTGGTGGCCACGGCGTCGCTCGAACTCGGAATCGATATTGGCACCGTCGATCTTGTCTGCCAGATTGGCTCCACCCGCGCCCTGGCCGCCGCCTGGCAACGCATCGGCCGCGCCGGCCACTGGCATGGCGCCATTCCCAAGGGCCGCTTGTTTCGCCACAACGCGCGATGAATTGATCGAATGCGCGGCGCTGGTTCGAGGTATGCGCCAAGGCGAGCTTGACCAGCTTGAAATTCCCGCGCGCTCCGCTGGATATTCTCGCCCAGCAAATCGTGGCCATGTGCTCGGCGGAAGAGTGGAAGGAGGACGATCTTTTCGCCTTGGTGCGCCGCGCCTATCCCTACCGCGACCTTGCCGCGGGCGGATTTTGACGAGATCGTCGAAATGCTCTCGGAGGGCATCGACTCGCGCCACGGACGCCGCGGAGCCCACCTGCATCGTGATCGCGTGAACCGGCGCTTGCTGGGCAGGCGCGGCAGCCGTCTCACCGCCATCACCAACGGCGGCGCGATTCCGGACAACGCCCTTTACACCGTGGTCGCGGAGCCCGAAGGCAACACCGTGGGCACGGTTGATGAGGACTTCGCCGTCGAAAGCCTGCGCGGGGACATCATGCTGCTCGGAAACGCCTCGTGGCGAATCCGCCGGATTCAAGCCGGCCGCGTGATCGTTGAAGACGCCCAGGGCGCGCCCCCCAACGTTCCCTTCTGGCGCGGCGAAGCTCCGGCCCGAACTCCAGAACTCTCGCAACAAGTCGCCGCACTGCGCGAAAAAGTCAGCGAGATGACCGCCCATCTCACGCCGGCGTCGGATATGAAAACTTCCGTGGATGCGCACGAGGCTCTGGACTGGCTGCAACGCGAGTGCGGGCTGGACCAATCAGGCGCCGAGCAGATTATCGAGCACATCGTCGCCGGGCGCGCGCTGCTGGGCGCGGTTCCCACGCAAACCACCATCATCGCCGAGCGTTTTTTTGATGAAAGTGGCGGAATGCAGCTCGTCATTCATGCGCCCTTTGGCGGACGCATCAACAAGGCCTGGGGACTGGCGCTGCGCAAACGCTTCTGCCGCTCTTTCAATCTGGAGTTGCAAGCGGCAGCCACCGATGATGGCATCAATATCTCCCTGGCGGAGCAGCACAGCTTTCCCCTCGCGGATGTTTTCCGATTTCTGCACCCCGCCTCGCTTGACCACGTGCTCCAGCAGGCGGTTCTGGCATCGCCAATCTTCACGACGCGTTGGCGGTGGGACGCTTCCCGCGCCCTGATGCTCGCGCGCTTTCAGGGAGGCAAGAAGGTGCGCCGCAGATTCAGCGCATGCGCGCCGACGACTTGCTGGCCGCAGTCTTCCCCGACGCCGCCGCGTGCCCCGAGAACCTCGAAGGCGAAGTGCAGATTCCCGACCATCCCCTGGTGCGCGAAGTCATGAAGGATGCTCTGACCGAAGCGATGGATATCGAGGGCCTGAAGGGTGTCCTTGCGCGGATTTTGGACGGCAGCATCACCTGCGTGAGCGTTGACACGCCCATGGCGTCCGTCTTCGCCCATGAGATTTTGAACGCCAACCCTTACGCCTATCTTGACGATGCTCCGCTGGAAGAGCGCCGCGCCCGCGCCGTGGAACTGCGCCGCGTCGTTGCCCGAGACCATTACCGCAAACATCGGACAGCTCGATCCCGCGGCGATTGCCGAGGTTCGCTCGCAGGTGTGGCCGGACGTTCGCGACGCCGAGGAACTGCACGATATTTTGGCCACGTTCATCGCCTTACCCGATTTGAGCAAGATGCACGCTGCTTCGGAAAGCCGTGATCCCGACGAGGCGGACGATTCTTTCTATTTGCAGGATGCCGTGCGCAAACTCCTCGAATCGTGCGCGCAGTATTTCGACGAGCTTCTTCAGAATCTGCGCGCGGGGCGGGCTGAATTCCAAGGGCGCACGTATTGGGTCACGGCGGAGAAGGCCAAGGCGTTTTTGACGATCTTTCCAAGCGCGCAGTTCGTCACGCCGATGGCTGAGTTGGACAGCCCGAATTCATCACGCGCCGATGCCTTGCAAGCCCTCGTTGCCGGTTGGTTGGATCACGCTGGGCCGGTTCGAGCTACTGCGCTTTCCGGTCTCTTGGGTATATCCCTCGACGACGTGAATGGCGCCCTGCTCGGCCTGGAGTCGCAGGGAGCCATCTTGCGCGGCCATTTCTCCGGTCATCCTCGGATGAAATCGAATGGTGCGACCGCCGCCTTCTCGCCAAAATCCATCGCCTGACCTTGGGGATTCTGCGCCGGGAGATTGAGCCCGTGAGTGCCGCGACTTTCATGCGCTGGCTGCTCGAGTGGCAGCACGTGGCCCCGGGTCGCAGCTTGCGGGAGAGCGCGGAACTCTGGAAGTGCTGCGCCAGCTTCAGGGATTTGAAGCCCCCGCGAATGCCTGGGAGCCGCAGATTCTCGCCCGGCGCATCACCCGATACGACCCCGAAGTTCTCGACCGCCTTTGCCTCACCGGAGCGATAGGCTGGGGCCGGCTGTCTCCTCATCCTGCGATGCAGCGTGAGGCTGAGGAAGAAGCACGCAGCGTGTCCCCGACCAGCGTCGCACCCATTTCCTTTTTTGCGCGGGACGATGCCGAGTGGATGTCCTCATCCCACCACAAGGCATCCGACCCAGGTTCAGCCGGACTACGTCCTGCCTCCAAGGCCGTTCTGGAGTTCCTGCAAGCGCACGGCGCGTCTTTCTTTGCCGACATCGTTCGCGGCACGCGTCGCCTGAAATCCGAGGTTGAGGCCGCCCTCTGGGAATTGGTGGCAGCGGGATTCATTACGGCCGATGGGTTCGACAATCTGCGCGCGCTGATCGATCCCAAGCGGCGTTCGGGACAAGGCCGGGGCCGAAGCGCACGGCCTCGTCACAGCACGGGGCGCTGGTCGGTTCTTTATCCCCTTGCGGCGGAAAATGGTGAAGCCGCCATCGAAGCCGTTTGCTGGATGCTGCTCAAGCGCTATGGGGTGGTGTTCCGCGAAGTGGTAACCCGCGAATCCGTCGTTCCACGCTGGCGCGAAGTCCTTTTGATGCTCAGGCGGCTCGAAGCCCGGGGAGAGATCCGCGGGGGCAGGTTCGTTAACGGCTTTCTGGGCGAACAGTTTGCGCTGCCGGTTGCGGTGGAATCCCTGCGCGCGATGCGCAATCATGCCCCTACCGGGGAAACGATTGCAGTTTCGGCTGCCGACCCGCTCAATCTCGTTGGGATTATCGTTCCCGGGGAGCGCGTGCCCGCCAACAGCGGACGCAAAGTGGCCTTCCGTGATGGTGTCGCTTTGGTGCCCGATCATTTCCCTTCCGGCAGTCGTATGATTGCTTAAAAACCCGGAACTTTTTCGATCGGATTTGCTGCCCGTGGGCAAATCCGGCGCCCGCCCCCCACTCTCTGATTTACAACTCGCCCGGAATGAGTGAAAATCGGTTCTCTTAACACGCAGTAAGAAGCAATCTTCAGATTGGGAAATTCGCGCGCGCACGTTCGGCCGGGCATCGGTTGGACCTGCCGGGGCGATTTGCCGCACGGGGACTGTAGGGAGGCAAGATGCGCAGAACTTCGTCGATAGGGTGCCTGATGGCGCTGATGATTGCTGGATCACTCCGGGCGCAGTCAAGCGCGCCCGACAATCACTACATCATGCGCGTGGGAGCCAAGTATTTGACGGGCTACCCTTATGTTCCCAGGAACGGCAAGGGCGAGCCCAGCGTGTTCGCGGAACGCTGTATGCCGGATTCGACTCGCTCCACTTCCGCTTTTGTTCGGAATATCCCGATGACATCGCCGACCCGATGGTAAAGGGCGTGGCCGTGGCGGTGGACAATAGTCTCTGCGAAAAATTGTGGGCCGAAAGTTTGCCGTGATGTGCGCATTCCCTATCCGCACATGAAATTACTGGCGCGTGGCCGCGTGGTGGGCATGGGCGGGACCTCCGAGGACATTCAGGTGGCCTCTGCCGGCCTTGGTATTGCCGGCCTGATCGGCGGTATTAGCACCGGCGGAGCCTGCAAAAGGGATTGATTGGCGTCACCGTGGGAGCGGCCGGCGTGGGGTTTGCCATCCATGAATACGCCTTGAAGCGCGCGAACTTTATGTCCATCTTTTTCACCCCGTCGGATCAAGCCGATCCTTCACTTCCCTGCACGAGCGCTCATCCACCCTCGGGGCCGCCGGCTAAAGCCCCACCCCCGCAGCCCGCACCCGATGCCAAGGGCCCGAAGAAGCCTGATGAACCACCCGCCAAGCCCGCCAGCCTCTTCAATGACGCCAACGGTTGCAATGTCGCCCTATTCCAGATCTTCAACTCGCACCAGTATTGGGACCTGTCGATGATCCTAAACTCCCGCACGGGAAAGGAATTCGTTGCCCAGAATGCTGAGCAGAAGTGATGTCAACGCATTCATGGGGTCCGGTGCCGCAACCCGCTCACTGCCCGCAACTACAATATTCCATATCCTCAAGCCACCAGCGCGAAGCAAGTTGCATCTGTACTATATCGGGGTTAGCTTGACCTATCCCTTGAATCTCCTTAGACTAGCATTTTGCCTAGTAATGATCGGCTGAACCAGCCATGATGCTATCGAAGCGACTGTTAGCCAGCCTGGCGCTGGTGATGTTGTCCGCAACTTGCCTGTTGGCCCAGGCAACCCCCCATTTTCCCCCTCTCCGACCTCCACCCCGGTTTGAAAGGTGTTGGGCGCACAATTTTCGAAGGCGACCGGATTGACGAATTTCAGGTGGAGATTCTGGGCGTTCTGAAAAACGCCCTGGCGCCCAAACGCGATCTGATTCTGGCGAAGCTCTCGGGTGGACCTCTCGCCACGACGGGGGTTATTTCCGGCATGAGCGGCAGCCCCGTCTACATCGATGGCAAGCTGATTGGAGCCGTGTCGCGGGCGTTTCCGCTCTCCAAAGGCGCGATTGCAGGAATCACTCCGATTGAGGAAATGCTCACCGTTTCACCCGGTAATCCCGCGATTGTGGATAATCTCCCGCCGAGCAGTCCCATTCGGATCGCGAATATCTCGGGCGGATCGCCGGATTTAGGCCGGGTGATCCCCGGTGAAATTGCATCCACACCCGCCTTTGAAAATGAAGACCCCGGGGCGGGCAGCTCGCTTCCCAGTATTCCCTTGCCGCTGCATTTCAGCGGGATCTCTCCGGCTTCCGTCGCCCAATTTTCCCGGCAATTTCGCCAATTGGGATTGGAACCCGTTGAGGGCAGCGTGATCTCGGGAAGCCCGCAGGATTTGCCCCCCAGCCCAACCGACCTCCAGCCCGGCTCCATG
Organism: uncultured Acidobacteriota bacterium; assembly: GCA_963733285.1. Lineage (GTDB taxonomy): Bacteria > Acidobacteriota > Terriglobia > UBA7540 > UBA7540 > Bog-366. The sequence goes on along the minus strand of CAVTDA010000175.1, from coordinate 15,985 downwards.
ATTAGCCTTCTGCTGGTGCGCGGCGACTTGAACATGAACATCGATTGCACGGTCACAATGCGCGAAGGCGACAAGCTTTACGCGTGTGGCCACCAGGTGCTGGCCCAGGGGCCGGCGCAGTTCCCTTTTGCCCCGGCCCACGTGATCGTATCGGTCCCCAGCATCGCGTCTTCGTTCAAAATTGACGAGCCCGGGTCGGTCGTGGGCACGATTGAACAGGATCGCTTTGATGCCATTTACGGCCGGATTGGGGACAAAACTCCCGCCATGATCCCCGTCACCGTGCATCTCGCATCGCCGATGAACCGGAAGACGGATTACAACTACCATTTTGAGATTCTCGATGACCCCTTCCTTTCGCCCATCCTTGTGAACCTGGCGACGACCTCCGCCCTGATGACAACCGAAAGGTCCCTCGGCGCCGCGACGCTGAACGTGAAGGTGAACATCCATTTGTCGGACGGCAAGGTGGTCAGCCTTGACGATGTCCTGTCCGGGGATGCTGGCACGGTAAGTATCGCCGGGCCGACCGTCGGTGCGGCGGTCGCGATTCTGATGGGCAGCGGATTTCCGGATTTGAAGGTCCACGCCATCGATCTGGGTTTTGAAATGCTGGAGGAGAAGCGCACGGCGAGCCTTGAAGCCGTGTGGCCCAGCAAATCCGAGGTCCATCCCGGCGATCGTCTGGAGGTAACGGCGCTGCTGGAGTCGCAGGATGGAAAGCCGGTCACGGTGACGATTCCGGTTACCATCCCCGCAGGCACCACCGACAAGATGCTGCAATTGATCATCGGCGGCGGCGCGGCCATTAATGGATTGGAGTTCCACTCTTCGCCATTGGCGGGAGTCCCGCGCAATTCCCAACAACTGGTTCGAGCCCTGAATCGTATCCGGCGTAACAACCGGGTCTATGCGCTCTTAATGACGCCCCAACGCTCATTCGTGATGCGCGGGGATGAATACACGTCCCCACCGCCCTCGCTCATCCAGACGTTCATGGCCGACCCGGCGTCCTCAAACCTCCTGATGAGTGGAACGTCCATGATTGGTGATTTTGAGACGGAGCCAACCGCCTACGCCATTACCGGCCAAAAGACACTGATCTTGAAAGTAATTGGACCAGGATTGTAGTCGGCGCGGGCCGATGGCGAAGGCTGGTTGTTCCCGACCTGCAATGTCCAGACGCATCCCTTGGCGGGACTTGGGGCGCCATCCAGCGTAGGGGAAATAGGTGCGACCCCCGGCAAGAGTACGCAAGGGCATTTCAGACTGATCATGGGAATTTAGAAAGGGTTGTGAATGAAATTTGGAAGATTGATTTGCGCACTTCTGGCGTTTGTGGTGCTTGGGTCGTCGGCCCTCGGCGTGGAAACTACGTTCTGGCAGGTCGGCTCCTACGATGAGTTTCTTCAAGGAACGCTTCAGGGCATTTCGCTGAGCAAGGACGGCGACCTGACGCTGGCTCCGGAGGCTCAGACCACCTTCAGTCCCAACGAGGCCATGGCGCTTTCGCTGGCACACGACCGCCAGGGAAACATCTACCTCGGGACGGGTCACCAGGGAAAAGTCTTCCGCGTCGGCCGTGACCATAAATCGGCTTTGGTTCTCACTGCCAATGAACCGGACATCTTTGCCCTGGCCACCGGCCCCGATGGAAACCTCTACGCGGGAAGCTCCCCGGATGGAAAGGTCTATAAGGTCACTCCGGAGGGCAAATCGAGCGTCTTTTATGACCCGAAGTCGAAATACATCTGGGCCTTGGAATTTGACTCGCAAGGCCGCCTGTACGTCGCGACCGGCGATTTGGGGAAGATATTCCGCGTCGACGCAAGCGGTAAGGGCGAGCTTTTTTACGATAGCAAGCAGTCCCACATCATGTGCTTGCGATTTGAGCGAAGCGGCAATCTCCTGGCCGGCAGCGAACCCAATGGACTCATTTACCGGATTTCACCGCAAGGGAAGGCATTTGTCATCTACCAGTCTTCCCTGCCCGAAGTTCATGACTTGGCGATTGATTCCGAAGGCCGAATTTTTGCCGCCACTTTAGGCGGAGCTGGAAGCAAAGGGTCGCAAGACCTTTTGTCCGCTCCTCCCCTGGCCGGAGCAGGAATTGGGGTAGCGACCATAACCGTGACGGCGTCGGCAAACTCCGAGACCCTGGGTAAAGGTCAAGCCCCGCCGGCCAATGGAAAGAACCCCAGTTTTAATAGATCGATGCCGCAAATAATTGGCATGGCTCCATTGCAACTGGGGGGCGGTCACGGATCGCTGATTGAGATACTGCAAGACTCCTCCGTTGAGACGCGCTGGAGCTCGAATACCGAGAGCATTTTTGGGCTTGCCATCCGAAATGACCATGTACTTTTTACCACCGATAGCAATGGCCGGATCTTCGACCTTGAGACTTCGCCGGATTCGGACAAATTGACCATTTTGACCGAAACCCACGAAACTCTCACCACCCGCCTGCTTACCGTCGGGGACGACATCTATGCCGCAACCAGCAACGCCGCGGCCCTGATCCACGTCAACGGCGCCGTCGCCCACGAGGGAACCTACGAATCGCCGGTAAAGGACACCAAATTCGTTTCGCACTGGGGCACTTTGGCATGGCGGGGGGACGTTCCCAAGGGTTGCAGCTTGGAGTTTTTTATTCGATCAGGCAATTCCGACCGTCCAGACTCCACCTGGAGCGATTGGGCGGGCCCCTACACGGAACCGGATGGGAGCGCCCTTGCCAGCGTCCCGGGCCGCTATGTGCAATGGAAAGCAGTACTTAACGGATCAGGCGGGGCCACGCCAACCCTGGATGAAGCGACCGTTTCTTACCTGAACCAGAACTTGGCGCCGGAAATACATTCCCTGAACGTCAGTGCATCAAGCGAGCGCACGGGGGCCGCGGTAAGCGCCCAGATCTCCAACGGAATCACCATAAGTTCTGTGCAGGGAATAACTTACAGCGCAACTTCGCCTTCAACTTCGGCCGGCAAGACGCCCATTGCTCTTACCTGGCAGGCTGACGACCCGAATGGCGATCAGTTGGTCTACTCCCTTTACGTGAAGTCCACGGATGAAGAGGAGTGGCACCTGTTAAAGGACAAGCTGACGCAACCAGCCTATTCCATCGATCCGGCCTCCCTGCCTGATGGCAAGTACGTCGCGAAACTCGTGGCCTCGGATGAAGCTTCAAATCCCCCGGACATGGCACGAAAGTCCGAGCTCTTAAGCGCCCCCTTCTGGGTCGACAATACGCCGCCCGATATTGAGGTCATCAAGCAAACCGTCAAAGGCGATACGGCAGAGATTCAGTTTTCGGCGGAAGATGAGACTTCCCCGCTCCGCGGCGCCGAAACCAGCGAGGACGGCAAGGATTGGCACGACATTTATTCCGATGACGGCATTGTTGACACGAGGCGTGAAACGTTCACAATCAGGCTGAATCACCTGGCGGCGGGAGAGCACGTCGTGGCTTTGCGCGCGTCCGACACCTCGGGTAACATAGGCGTGGGGAAGGTGGTCATCCGCATCCCGGCCAGCAGCCACTAGGAGCATCAGGGGCTGCGTAAAGGCGCTTCCTGGGGCGGTTTGCGTAAAGGCGTCTTCTGGAGCGTATGATGACCATTTCCCAAGGCCAGCAGGGGGTACCTAGGTGTACCCTCTAAGGAATCGGAAGCACTTGCAGTTATACAACTCGCAAAACTCGCTCCGCATCTCACCAAACGAGTTGAGGTGCGGTGCCGGTAACAGGACTGCTTGAATACGAACAGAACACCGGCGACGAAAGCAGTAACGGATGCTCAGCTCATAGCGCGGGCGCAGCGCGGCGATGAAGAAGCGTTTGCGGCGTTATTTGAGGCACACAAGCGGAGAGTCTATTCCTTGTGCCTGCGCATGACGGGCAACATTGCGGAAGCGGAAGATCTTACTCAGGAAGCCTTTCTCCAGCTCTTTCGAAAGATCTCGACCTTCCGCGGTGAGTCGGCTTTTTCGACGTGGCTTCACCGGCTGTCGGTTAACGTCGTCCTGATGCACCTGCGCAAAAAGGGACTGCAGCAGATTTCGCTGGACGAGATGGACACATCCCAGGACGAACCGGTCAAGCGTGACTACGGCAGCGATGACCGGCGCTTAATCGGGTCGGTTGACCGGATCGGTTTACAAGCTGCTATAGCCGATTTGCCGCCTGGGTATCGTACCGTGTTTGTGCTCCACGATGTCGAAGGGTACGAGCACAATGAGATTGCCGAAATCATGAATTGCTCGGTGGGAAATTCCAAATCGCAGCTCCACAAGGCGCGGATGAAACTGCGCGAGCGCCTCCACCATTATCGGGAGGCCAAGGTGGCTGGGGATTCAGTGCCGACAGTTGACCGGGCCAACGAAGGTTAGTCCCCGAAGCGGTGTATAGGATCATGGATGAGGGCCTGAACAATTCGAGAATTGCTTGCGCGCGCTTTAGCGCGGAGCTGGCGGATCATCTGGAGGGCGATAGCCGGCCCTTTGTCCTAGCGCACTCCCGGGAGTGCCCCGCGTGCGGCAATTTGATTGCGGATTTACATTGGGTTCAATCGCAGGCCCGCAACCTTCCGCAAGAAGACCCTGCGCCGCAGGTTTGGAATGGAATTCAGAAGAGGCTGGTGGCCGAGCGTGAATCTGCCGCGGCCTGTGCGCGTTTTTCGCTCGAGATCGAGAAGTACCTTGAAGGCGACGCCCCGCCGTTTGTAGTATCGCACGCCCACGAATGTGCTGCCTGCAATGCGCTGCTGGCTGACTTGCAAGCCATTCAAGTCGCCGCCCGGGATCTGCCCCAGGAAGAGCCGGCGCCAACTGTCTGGGCCAAAGTCAGTGAAAATTTGCGAGCCGAGGGCGCCCTCATTTCCTCCCCGTGCGCGCAGTTTTCCCATGAGCTGGAAGCATTTCTGGAAGGCGAAGATCGATCTTTTGTTCCCACCCACGCTCGCGAGTGTAGCGATTGCGATGCCCTGCTAAATGACCTGCAAGGGATTCAGGTGGCTGCTCGTGATTTGCTCGAGTCCGAACCTTCTCTCGCTCTGTGGGGCAAGATTCGCTCCAGCCTCGTCGAGGAGGGCGTGCTTGTACCATCCTTGTGCGCGCACTTCTCCACGGAGCTTGAAACCCAGTTGGACGGCGAGGCAAGTTCCTTTGTCACCGCCCACGCGCGGGAGTGCGATGGCTGTGGAGCCCTGCTGGCAGACATGGAACTCATCCGCGCCGCGGCTCGTGACCTGCCGCAAGAGGAGCCCTCGCGTGCGGTTTGGGCGAATGTGCGAGCGCAACTGGATGCGGAGGGTGTTTTTGCCGCGCCGGAAGCGGGATGGCGGCGATTGCTCCGATTCCTGCCGCAACCGGTTCCCCTGGGCGTGCTGGCCAGTGTGACGGTTATTGCGGCCTTCTTGATCATGCCAGCGCACGAGATTTCATCGTGGAGTGGGTTACAGGAAGCGAAGACCAATACGACCACCACTCAGGTTGCCACGTTAACGCTTCCCCCGGAGGACATGCCGGTAGCCCATGTTGTCTCTGATTTGGAAGGTAGTTTTAGGCAGAACGAAGGATCCATGGCGCCGGACTTGAAGGCCACGTATGAAAAGAGCCTGGTCTCGCTGGATTCGTCGATTCAGGAGTGCTTGGACTCATTGCGCCAGGAACCCGGCAATACCCTGGCGCATGATTATTTGTTGACCGCGTACTCACGTAAGGCTGAAGTCTTGTCATCTGCGTTGGAGTTCGAAGGGCGTTAGAAAGAGGACACGGGGTTGATGATCCGTAATGGTGCAAGTATCCTGCCTGCGCGCCCGAGCTGGCGCGTTTTGGCCGTTATTTTTCTAACCGGTGCCACCCTTTGGGGGGCCGAAGGGCGAACGGAAAAGCGGTATGACAGTACGCGTGAACCACGCGTCAGCCTAAATAACCTGAAGGGCAATGTCCTGGTGCGGGGGTGGGACAAGGCGGAAATCCACCTGGTCTACACGCTCGCATCGCCGCGCCTCGAAGTGGACAGCGAAATCTTCCCGGACAGTGGTCCCGCCGACAAGGTTCGCCTGGCAACCCACCTGCTTGATCCCACCCTCGCTTCCGAAGATCAAGTGGCCGATTACATTCTGGATGTGCCCGTCGGCACCAGCCTGGAAATCCGCAACCCGCAGGGCAAGATCATGGTTCAGGGAATGCAGGCGGATGCCTCCGTGCAATCGGTTGGCGCCGATATCTCCATTCGCGATTACACGGGGCGGCTTCTGGTCCATTCGGTGGCTGGCGACATCGAAGTGATTCGTCCCGCAGGCAGCGTGGAGGCCTATTCCATTACCGGCAACCTGCACTTCGTTTCCCCGTCCACGTCGCGGCTGCACGGAAGTACGACGTCGGGAAGCATCCTCTTCGAAGGTGACTTCCTCGATAGCGGTGACTACATTCTCTCCGCCTACAGCGGGAATCTCGATATCCTCTGCCCGCCTTCATCCTCGTTTGAGCTCATGGCCAAAACCTTGAAAGGGAAAGTCGTCAACACCCTGCCCATGACGCATCGGCGCGAGTCTGCCTCCTCCCGGGGCGCGTCGAACAGCTTGTTGGGTACCCATAATGCCGGCCGAGCCAACGTGGAGCTTACGTCATTCAGCGGGAATATTCACATTCGGCCGCAATACTAGCCGGCGTTCCCTTCAATCCGTCGTTAGGGAGTTGGGTCTCGGTTCCTGAGGCGCGATCCGAGCCCCAATCAGACGTAGGGGGATGGCTTGCCGTCCCCTCCGTGCAATTATCGCCTCTCCACACGCGGGACGGCCGATTGCCTGCAATCGGCGTGGGTAGAGCAAGCCCTGCAAGACACGCGGCGACCGTCATCTTCAGGTGAGTGAATTCAATTCCGGCTTCACGATTTTTTCAAAGCACTCCGGGCAGATTCCATGGCTGAATTGCGCCTCGGAATGCTCGTGGATAAACGTCTCAACCTGTTGCCAGTAATTGCGGTCATTGCGAATCTTTTTGCAGTAGGAACAAATCGGAAGCAACCCCTGGAGTTGTTTGACTCGCGCCAGGGCGTCTTCCAACTGCTTGACCCGGGTGGCCAGATTCCGTTGCAATTGCACAATCCGGCGGCCCACGTCCAGGCGAGCACGAAGTTCATCGCGATCAAACGGCTTGGTGACATAATCATCCGCCCCGGAACGCAATCCCTGAATGATGTTGGTGCTTCCCCCCACCGAAGTAAGCAGGATGAGGTGAACGGGCCCGGCCTGAAGCCGCGACCGCACGCTGCGACAAACTTCAGGGCCATCCATCAGGGGCATTTGCCAATCGATTAAGGCCATTTCGGGATGATTTTCAGCCGAGAGAATTTGCAAGGCTTCCTCGCCATTGCCGGCGGAGCAAACCTCATATCCCCAACTCTGGAGCGTTGATTCCAGCAGACGCCGCGTCACGGTGTCATCGTCCGCAATCAAAACCCTCATGTCCCCGCCTCCAGATCCTTCAAAGCAGCCAGCGCCGACAGCAGCCGGTCAATTTCGTTCTCCAATAAGGCATAGGCATTTACGGCTTCGGAGAAATTTCCTTCCGTGCCCAAACTTTCCAGCCTTTGGGCGGCGTCGAATGCCGCTTGCGAGGCGAAATTACCGATCGATCCCTTGAGCCGATGCGTCTCGCGTTGAATGGTCACGGCATCGTGCGCATTCATGGCTCTCTTAATGGTTGCCATCGACTCCGGAGCTTGATTGCAGAACAAGCCAGCAATCTCCTTCAATAGATCAGTGTCTCCTCCCACGCGGGCCAAAGCCAGGTTGAGGTCGATTGCGGTCTGCCCCGAGTTTCCGTTTGCCTCGGGCTCTGCGGCTTCCTGAGGAGTACGGTCATGATTTTCAATGATTTTGACGAGTTCATCAACTCTTATCGGTTTGGCAACAAAATCGTCCATTCCCGCAGCCAGACACTTCTGGCGGTCGCCTTCCATGGCGTGCGCAGTCATGGCGATGATGGGGAGATGCTTTCCGGTCGATTCCTCATCCTTGCGGATCACGGCGGTGGCTTCGTAGCCGTCCATTCCGGGCATTTGGATGTCCATCAACACGAGGTCAAAGGATGATTTCCGGGTCATGGCAACCGCCTGTGCGCCATCCGTCGCCACAGTGATGACGTGTCCGCGCTTTTCCAGGAGCCGGATCACGACCTGGCGATTGACTGCATTGTCTTCTGCCAACAGTATCCGCTTCGGCTTTGGACTTGGGAGTGGTGGTGGCGGTGCAAAGGGTGCTTCACGGGGTTTATGCGGGGGTTTTGCCAAGGCAGTCTGAATGGCCTGGAACAGCTCCGATTCCCCCACCGGCTTCACGAGGTGCGTGGAGATACCCAATTCCCGGCAGCGCGCAGCGTCACCGATCTGCCCGGAGTGTGTCAGCATCATAATCAGTGTGGCAGCGGCCAGAAGGGGATTTTGGTGGATTTTCTGAACCAGTTCAAACCCGTCCATATTGGGCATTTCGGCGTCGATAAAGATCAGCGGAAACGGACTTCCCGACTCCTCGGCGCGCCGGAGAGCCGCTATTGCCTCCTCGCCGCCGGCGGCAAGTTCGACCGCCATCGACCACCTTTTCAGAGTCGACCCCATACACTCACGATTGGTGACACTGTCGTCCACCACCAGAGCCGCCATGCCGCGTAAGCTGAGGGTTTCCAGGGTGGACGGGCGGACACCGGGCAGCGCGCCGTGTTTTACTTGCGCCGTAAAATGGAAGGTACTTCCCTTGCCCGGGCTGCTTTCAACCCAGATTTCTCCCCCCATAATCTGGACGAGTCGCGAGGAGATCGTGAGGCCAAGACCGGTCCCCCCAAATTTCCTCGTCATGGAGCTATCCGCCTGAGTGAAGGCATCAAAAATTACCTGCTGCTTCTCAGAGGGAATGCCAATTCCCGTATCGCGAACCTCGAAGTGGAGCAACACCCCGTCAGCTTCGAGGCGATTTTCGACACTGACGGTCACCGCAACTTCTCCCTGCTCGGTAAACTTGATGGCATTGCCGACAAGATTGACAATCACCTGCCGAAGCCGTCCGGCATCGCCCAAGACGAACTCAGGCACTCCCGGCAGGGTTCGCCAAATGATTTCCACCCCTTTTTTGCTGGCGGCGAGAGCGATGGAGCGCAGGCTGGTGGCAAGCATTTCCGCGAGATTGAAGTCGGTAGGGTCAAGGCTCAATTTTCCCGCTTCGATTTTGGATAAATCCAGAATGTCGTTGAGCAAGGCCAGCAAGGCGTTGCCCGCATCTTTAACCACGGTCAGGTATTCACGCTGCTCGCGGTTGAGGGGAGTTGCGAGTGCCAATTCCGTCATTCCGATGACCCCGTTCATCGGCGTGCGAATTTCATGGCTCATGTTGGCAAGAAACTCGCTTTTGGCGCGATTGCCGGCTTCGGCAGCAACTTTGGCTTCCCGCAGTCCCCGTTCCACTTCCACGCGAACACTGATTTCCCGTTGGAGGTCGGCGTTTACGGTGTACAACTGCAAACAGACGAGGGCCGTGAAAATAACGCCGAACACGAGGATGGTCAGGAGATGAAGCTGTTGCAAATACTGCGGCGTGTCGGGATGATAGAGGACTCGGACCCCTAAGAGCGGCACCAGGATGACCGCGAGAATCGACAAGAGCGTCACGTATCTTGCCAAGCGTGGCGAAAATTGACGCGGCTGAGAGGCCGTGGCCGGGATGCTGCCCCCCAAATCGCAGCCAGAGCAAACAAGCAAGTAGCCGCCGTGATCCCCCAATCGTATACCCCGATGCTGTAACTTGCGCCGACAGTATTGATGGCCACATTGATCTGCTCAGAAATGATGGCATAAAGGGCGCTCGCTCCAAACAAAGTCAGGTAAACCAGCTTCCAGGGACCCGCCGAGCGCAGAACCAAAAGTCCCGCCAGCACAATTACCGCGAGGTTTTCGGAAAAATAGAGAGCATTGTATTGCAGCCAATAACGGCTGGGATCGGGAATCAAGTACTGGTGGGGGAACACGTAGTAACCGTAAAGAAACACCCAAAAGAACAAGAGAAGCAGAAAACTGAAAGTTGTCTGATGGAGCCGCCGGCCCGAGGGTTCAAGGTGCGGGCGGACGGCCAGGGCGCCCATCAGGGGCACGGTATGGAGGAAAAGCGCGGGATCACCAATGGACTCGTTGGGAACAGCCGTATGAAGCCAGAATTCATAATAAATCCAAAGCCATTGATCGAGTGCCCAAGTTGCCATACTGAGGCTGAAGAGGATCCAAAAGGGGCGGTAGCCACGGAATCCTCTTATGGCGTTTGAACCGGAAACGCCGGCCGCGATCAGAATTATTAGAAAGAGGCTGACGTTGCTGTAGGCCGTAAGCTTATCGCCCTGGCCGAGGGTTAGGGTCAAAACGGCATGCGCAAGCACCACTACGACAGCAAGCAGGACCCACGCGCGCTTGGCCCCATCGAGTAACCAGCCGCTATCTGCTCCCTCCCCTTGGCCCGGAACATTTGCCCGAACCTCGTCTTGGGGTTCCTGCGTGGATCGCCGACCGCGTTCCGCGGAATCGTATCTCACCTTTACTGACCTCGAACCATCCTTAAATGGAATATCTACCCCACACCAATTAAAGCATTCTCTTAACCCAACGCCATGCGGCTATTCATCATCCGATTGATACCATACTTTGGATTGTTGATAAATGCAATCCATCCGAAGTTCGGGGTTGGAGGCCGCGCAATAAGTCATGCCACTACAACCGAATATCGTCAATTTGACGAATCGGCAGTATAATTCTTGTTTAGGAATTTGAAATCGGGGCCCCCTCGTCGCATGATCCGCCAACGCCGAAAAGTCATCTACCTTGTGGGATTTATGGGAAGCGGCAAGTCCACTGTCGGCGACCTGCTGGCAGCGGCGCTCGGCTGGCCGTCGATCGATTTGGACACAGTCATTGAAGCGGGGCAAGGCTTGAGCATCAAAGAGATCTTTGAAAATTCCGGCGAGCCCTTTTTCCGCCAGGTTGAGCACGCAGCTCTGACGACTTCATCCCGGGCCGAGCCAGCCGTGATCGCTCTGGGCGGCGGTACGTTTGCCCAGCCGGCCAACGTGGACCTGATTCGGGAATCCGGAGGGGTTTCAATCTGGCTCGATTGCCCGCCCGACATTCTCCGCGCCCGGTGTGAAGGCATGGAGCATCGGCCGCTGTTTCGCGATGCCGAATCATTCACAAAACTCTTCACGGAGCGCGTTGCCTACTACCGTCTGGCGGATTACCGGGTCGCAACTGAAGACCTCAAACCGGAAGAAGTGGTCGAACAAATCCTGCGTCTCCAAGTTTTTTGACCAACAAGGAGTGATATCTGGCATTCGCGAAAAGGTCGGCCCTACAGAGCGTATTGCTGGCAATGCTCGCTGTGCTGCCTCCGGCAACGTCGCTCTTCGCCCAATCCCACAGCAAGGCCTTACGCAACTTGAATGACCAGGGGACCTTTGAGATCTACTCCGGGGGCAAAAGCATCGGGACCAATACCTTTGAAATTCGCGTCCACGGGGACCGGATTGAGGCTGAGGGCACCGACCATCTGCACGTGGAACAGGACGGCAAAACCCTTGAAGTTCAGACCACTTCCAACTTCGTGCTCGATTCCCAGTTGAATCCCATCTCCTACAATTGGAGCCAAAAGGGACCGCAATCCTCCCACCTGAGTGTGGATTTTCGCTCCCAGCCCGCCCAGGCGCGCTATAAGCAGGTGAATGGGCAGGAAGACAAGCGCGATTTTAAGCTGGACGCGGATGTTGTCGTTTTGGATGACAACGAAATCCATCACTACGAGCTGGCGCTCGATCGCTACGATACCAGCAAGGGTGGCCCCATGGTGTTGGGCGGGTTCACCCCCCAGGAAGCGCAACCGGGCGTTATTATTTTAAATTTTGTGGGAAACCAGCAGGTGGATCTCAATGGGAATCAAGTCGTCTTGCGGCACTTTACACTGGCTGTCGCAACGACTCTCATCGATCTCTGGGCCGACGACCAGGGCCGCCTGCAAATGGTTTCAGCATCGGGCTTGCAGTTTCAGGCGCTGAGGAAGAACGAGTCCGAAAAGTGACCAGGTTTGGCAAAAAAAGGGCCGCCGAAAGCTTCTATTAGGGCTAGGTGATGACCTTTTTGGTAAGGTCACAGGGTTGTAGAAAAGTTAGTTCAGCACCGGCATATCATGGAAAAATTTCTCATCACTGGCGGCGCGGGATTCATTGGATCGCATCTCTCGCAGCGCCTTTTGCAAGAAGGCAAAAAAGTCGCCATCGTCGACAACCTGGATGATTACTATCCCGCCGAATACAAGCGGGCCAATCTGGAGGCGGTCTCCGGCACAGGCCCTCACCAGTTCTTTCCTGTTGATATCCGTGATGCGGAAAAGCTTCGCGGGGCGTTTTCCGAATTCAAACCCGACGTGGTCATTCACCTGGCGGCGAGGCCGGGGGTTCGAATGTCGTTTGTTCAGCCCGAGGCCTACACCTCAATCAACGTGGTTGGGACAACGCAAGTGCTCGAAATGAGCCGTCTTTGCGGCGTACAAAAGGTGCTGTTTGCATCTTCAAGTTCGGTTTATGGACACACCAGCCTCGCACCGTTCCGCGAAGATGCGGTGATCACCCATCCCCTCTCCGTTTATGCCGCGACGAAGGTTGCGGGCGAGGCGCTGGCCTTTACCTATTCGCATGTGTACCAGCTCCCGGTGATTTGCCTGAGACTCTTTACGGTCTATGGCCCACGCCAACGCCCGGACCTGGCGATTCGGAAGTTTGCGAATCTAATTCTGGAAGGAAAGGAAGTCCCGATCTTTGGAGATGGGAGCCTGGAGCGGGATTACACCTACATCGACGACATCGTGGAGGGCATTTTGCTTGCCCTCAAGTTTCCTGGGAATTTCGAGGTCTTTAATCTCGGGAACTCCCATCCCATTACTATCGACGCCATGGTCCGAACCCTGGCGGACGCCCTGCAAATGCCCGCCCTACGAAAGCTCATTCCCACGCCGGCTGGCGAGATGGTCAAGACGCACGCCGACCTCAACAAAGCGCAACGCTCTCTCGGCTACGCGCCGCAGGTTCCATTTGAAGAAGGTATTCGACGATTCGCGGCTTGGCTGAACGCACGCGCATAGTGGGAAATCCCAGAGCACAATTTAGATTTCCTTGCGTGGCGTTCCCCGCCAAAGAAAAGCGGGGGGTATCCCGGCGAATGGGACGCCCCCCGCTATTGACATTCTATTTCGCTGATTCCCCTATGGAATCATTCACCCGGTTCTACTGATTCCCCGTGCATTGTGAAGCACTGAGAGCATAGGGACTCGAGTAAGATTCGGTTGTCTGCTGGTCAAGCGTGCACTCCGCCAGAATTGCAGCTTGGGAAGCAGCAGCAGCGGCAGAGTTGGCAGCGGCGGTCGCAGCGGCGGCCTGTTGCTCAGCGGCGTTAGCGGCTGAGATTGCGGCCTGCGAGTTGGTGTTGGCGTCGCCAGCGCGGCTCATGGCGAGTCCGGCAAGAACTGCACTAGCGCCAGCGGCTCCAATAATAGCGATATGCCAGCCGGTATCACCACTACCACCCCATCCCGCTCCGCCCTTGTGGTCGGCAGTCATCGGGGAGAGAACGATCGTCTGGCCCTTGGCAACATTCTTGGTTGCGCCATGATCTTCAACCTTCAGGGCGCCATCCTTGGCGGTCACAATGATCGACCCATTCAGCATGGCGACTTCGCCCAGCGTCTTGAAGCCGGGTTGCGGAGTGATGGAAACGCTTCCGGCCTTCACTCGGACAGCGGCGCCGTTGGTCGGATGAAGCATGGAAACATTGCCCTGGCTTAGCAGAACGGTTACTTCACTTCCTTCACGGAGGAAGGAGGCAACAGTGTCGCGCCCGAAGATTACGCGGCTGTTGTTGTTCACAGAAATTACGGCGACGCCGTCCCGAACCTGAAGGCTGTCGCCGCTAAAGATGGTTGTGTTGGGCAAAAGCGACTGGCCACCTACGGTCGCGTTCATGCTGCCAGCCACCGAACCGATCACCGCGGAACCAGCCATGGCCGGCACCGATGCAATCGCTCCCAGCAGGAGAGCAAAAAGCGTCACTCGTAATACTGTCTTCTTCATCATCATCTCGTAAATCTCCTTTTTGGTACCAGAAGCCCTTGGGGCCTCCAATCCCGGGTGCAGTATTGTTGATCACCAATTCTGCTTAGCTATGTGATTATAATTGTCTAAGAACCCTTGTCAAGATTTATTTTGTCTTTGCTGCGGTTATTTTTGCCCAAAAGTACTATTGTCACCGGAACTCAATTATCCCTCATAACCCATTACGGGCGTATTTGTTACGGAAATGTTGCGTCAATACGTCGTCCCTGTTGGTCACCCCCACGTTGACCAAAATGTTCGTTATCCTTCTGATAAATTTTGAACGAGTTTGGAAACAAGATTACGCTCAGAAAGTTATAAGTAAGGTACCTGGACAATCTGGCGCGCAACAGATCATTTACGGACATTAAGTCTGATTAATTTGAAAAAATCCCCCCACTATTTTCCTTCTCCTGAGGACAAAATTATCCATTCATGGAAAATTGATCGCCGCCTGCCCTCCAACGCGATATTTCAAAGGGCTTTTGCTGCACGTCCAGGAATTCGATTTGAAGCCTCGCGTGGCATGATTAGTAGTTGAAGTGTAGCATCTTTTTTCGTCTTATTAACTTATTTAGCAATAGGGTGATTTCGAAAAAACGGAGCGCGGCAGCGATTGCGCACAGGGTTCAGGGCTGGCGGCCCTCAGGACAGATGCTTCGCTTCTCATCACTCGCAAACGCTGGCGATACAGCGTTTATATCGAAGTGGACTAAGTAAAATTGGGTAAAGTTGATACGCCTGCCTAAATTAAAGTAAAATGCCGGTGGGAAAGAGTTTGAATTACGCGGAGCCCACCGAACGAGCATATCATCTGCGCCTCATCGTAAATCAGCATAGGGCTCCGCTACGATCTGGAAGCCGTCTTCATAGACGACATATACCACCCGTGTGGCCTTAAGCAATTTCACCGGGACTTGATGGTTCTCGAGGATTGCCACCATCCACCAGGCCCAGGAGAGGTGTTGGCATGCAGTATCTTTGAACCAGCAGATGGCTCTCCAGGGCTTGTGCTCGTAAGGGGGTTTTGAGGCGGTAAACCGCGTGGGGCGTTCCAAATTGACATTGAACCAAACTCGAATATCGTCGAACAGCTCTTCTTCATAGCTATAGAGTTTTCCATCATCATGCAGGTATCCGAAGGCGTGAAAGATTCCCATCTCCCGGCCGGATTCCCGATCTTTTTCGGCGACGACAAATCGTAAGTACATGGCGCTTCATTCTGACCTGCTGCGACATTTCATTAGCCCGACGACAAAGCCGTGAAATCATTACCAAACTCCAAACCGGAATCGAAAAGGTTGGGCCGGACGAGATGATCCTCATCCCGCCCGGCGGTGGTTATTCAGCGCCAAGCTCCTCCAGCGCGCGGATATACTCGATGACCGCCTCACTCCAGCCGTCAATGTGCACCCACTTGCCGTAGCCCACGCCGTTCTTAAAGCTGGCAACGTTGATCACATACCCGCGCCCTCGGGGAGCAGGAACCTTATCATGCGCCTGCTCGTCCGTGATGAGGATGATGCGATCGTACTTTTCCTCAAGCGACTCGAGTGCCCTGCCCAGATACGTGCCATTGTGCGCCTGGCTCGCATCTATTGCGTCGCGCAAGGCAAAGCCGCGACGAGCCGGAACCAGAACGAGCTTGTCGGAAAAGGTGTAGACGCTCACCTTTCCGGCGATCTCTCGCAGCAGGATGGCCAGTCCGCACGCAGCGTCGGTCCGCATCATTTCCGACCGGCGCGAAAGCGCGGAATTCATGCTGCCGGAAACGTCCACCAGTAGCACCGTCTTTCCCCGCAGAGCAATACAT
>CAVTDA010000174.1:0-18787 GCA_963733285.1 uncultured Acidobacteriota bacterium | reverse complement strand
ATCAGCAGAATGTCAATGTCAATCGGGCGGGGACCTTTACTGACGCCCGGCCGCCGCCCAAGTTTCCGCTCCACGGATTTGACCGCCTTCAGCAGTTGCATGCGGCATCAAGGTCGTCATGGCCTCGACCGCGCAATTCAGGAACCACGCTTGCGGTCCGAAATCGACCGGCTCGGTCTTGTAAATATGACGACACCCGTTGAATTTTGACGCCCGCTTCGCGCAGTTCTTCCATGGCCCGGTTCAGATTTGCCAGCCGGTCCCCGAGGTTCGAGCCCATCCCCAGGTAAATCGGCTTTCCATGTGCCAAATCACGTGAGGTGTTTTGGGAATTTGGGTCGTGTTTGCAGCATCAGGATTCCGGTCAGTCAAACAGAGTCTTCGCGCTGGCGGCCGGGCAGGGGAAGATTCAACAGCCGGTAGGCGGATTCGTTGGCCTTGCGCCCGGATTTGGTCCGGCTCACGAAGCCCTGTTGCAGCAGGTAAGGTTCGACCATATCCACCAGCGTGTCGACTTCTTCGTTCAACGTGGCGGCGATGGCTTCCACTCCCACCGGCCCGCCGTTGTAAATGCGAATGATGGTGGAGAGAAAATTGCGGTCGAGATCGTCCAGCCCATGATCGTCCACGCCTTCGAGCTTCAACGCATCGCCGCAACCGCGGAATTCAGGGCGCCATCGGCTTTGACGTCGGCGTAGTCGCGGACCCGGCGCAGCAGGCGATTGGCGATGCGGGGCGTGCCGCGCGCCCGGCGGGCGATTTCCGTGGCGCCGCCTTCATCAAGCTGCGCCTTCAGAATCCCCGCGGAGCGGCGGATGATCTTTCTCAACTCGTCCGGCGTTAGAACTCGAGGTGATAGAAGAGGCCGAAGCGGTTGCGCAGCGGAGCGGAGAGGCTTCCGGCGCGCGTGGTGGCGCCGATCAGGGTAAAGCTCTTGAGCGGAACATTGATGGTTTTGGCGAACATCCCCTTGTCGACCACAAAATCCACCTTGTAGTCTTCCATGGCCGGGTAGAGGAATTCCTCAATGTTGGCGGGCAGCCGGTGGATTTCATCGATAAAGAGGATGTCGCCCTCGCCGAGATTGGTGAGGATGCCCATCAGGTCGCCGGTCCGCTCCAGTGCCGGCCCCGAGGTGGTGGTGATCTTCGACCCCATGGCGTTGGCGATGATGTAAGCGAGCGTGGTTTTGCCCAGACCCGGCGGGCCGAAGAACAGCACGTGCTCAAGCGATTCGCCGCGCTGCTTGGCCGCCTGCAAGGCGATGGAGAGCTTTTCGACAACCTTCTTCTGCCCCACGTACTCGTCGATCTTGGACGGGCGAAGGGTGCGGTTGAAGCTCTCTTCTTCCTTCGAAATCAGTTCCGGCGAAACCAATCGTTCTCTGGGCATAGGGAAACAGGCTGCTAGGTTCCAGATTACAGCGGTGCCAGTGCAGTTCGTGCGGACACTAGTCTTGTAGGTCCGCGGCTGTTCCATCCCGATCGTCAACCAGTTGTTCCCGGGTGCAATTGTTCAAAGACTTTGCGCAGAAATTCCTCGGTCGTTTTCAGGTTCTTGTTCCTGGCGAAGATCTCCTCCACCATGCGCAGCGCTTCGGCGCGCGAATACTCCAACTGTTCGAGCACCTGGAGGGCCTCTTGTTTCAACGCCGAGGTGGATTCCTGTTCGACGGAAAGGGGCTCCTCCGTGCGCGCCAAAGCGAACTTGGCCATTTTTCCGCGCAATTCGGTGATGATCCTCTCCGAAGTTTTGGCGCCGATAAACGGAAGCTCCTTCAGGAAGGCGGCGTCGCCGCCCTCGATGGCCATGGCAATTTCGTTGAGCGGCCGGATCAGGCATTTCAGCGCCCGCATAAATCCCACGCCCGGCACGGTGGTAAAAGTTTCAAAGAACTCCCGGTCGAGCGGGTCGAGGAACCCCACCAGCTTGGGAGTCAAGTGGCCGCCGCCCAGTCCGCCATCGATGTAATAGATCGTGTAAAAGGTCAGCGGGATTGCGGCGCTCGCCTTCCGGCGCGGTGCGCAGGCGCGAGGCGATCCCTGAGGGCACGAAGATTTCGTAGCAGATCGCCTGCACGCGAACCAGCAGCGAATGGCGTTGAATGCGGTCGTAAAGAACTTCACCGGTAATTTCGGAGATCATCTATGTGGTCCGTGTCCTTTGTCCGTGGTCGCGTTGCCAGGATAAAGACGAAACTCGAAATTGGAAACTCGGAATGTCGATCACGTTGTCACCGAGTTTCGAATTTCGATTTTCGAGTTTCGCTTCCGCACCTGATCGCCTATCCATACCGCGTCGCATTCACGTAGCAGAGCGCCACGGCCAGCGCGTCAGCCACGTCGGGTGGGTGCGGCGTGCTGGTGAGGGAAAAGAAATTCTGCACGGCGCGCTGCACCTGGGATTTTGAGGCGTTGCCGTTGCCTGTCACCGACTGCTTTACGCGCTTGGCGGAAAAACTCAGCACCGGGATTCCATTCAGCTTCGCCGCCAGGCAAATGACGCCGCGCGCGTGGCCCATCAGGATCGCCGTGCGCGGATAATCCGCGTGACTGTACACTTCTTCCAGGCACATGGCCTGCGGATTGAACTCCTTCATGACCTCCTGGAGTTCGTGAAAGAGCGATTCCAGCCGCGCCGGAAGATTCTCGCCCTTGCTGGGCGGCAATCGGATCACGCCCGCTTCCACCAGTTTGACGTCACTCCCGCGGCTCACCACCACGCCGTACCCGGTGATGTTCAGGCCGGGATCGATTCCAATAACGCGTGTTGGCTCCTGGGAGGCGCTGGCCATTCGCAAGGATTGTACCATTTTGGATTTTCAGATTTTGGATTTTGGATTAGCCGCAGCGCTGCAGCTCAGCGTCCGCCCTACTCCTAATCTAAAATCGAAAATACTGAAAATCCAAAATCGTTCTACCGCGGCGTCGAATCCGGCAATCCTCCATCCACGGGAATCGTGGCGCCGGTGGTGGGTGTTTGCCGCGTCGCGAAGTACAGCACCGCCTGCGAAACGTGCTGGGCGGTCACCGCCGCCTTCAAAAGATTGCGCGACTGGTAGTAGGTCTCCAGCCCCTTTTCATCCAGGCCGCGCGCCCGCATGCGGTCCGGGCCGACTTCCGCCCACAGTCCAGAGCGGCGGGCGTCCGTGGGAAAATACCGCGTCCGGGGCCACCATGTTGACGCGCACGCCCATCTCCGCCATTTCCTGGCTGGCGATGCGCGCCAGTTGATGCGCCGCGGCTTTGGTGGCGCTGTAGGCGCCGAACTTGGCGCCCGGCATAAAGACGTTCTTGGTGGAAATCAGAATGATGTCGCCGCCGGTTGCCCTGCGCGCGGAAGTGGCGTGCCGATTGGCGCAGCAGCAGGAGCGCTCCCTCGATGTTGACCCGTTCAACGCGCTGGAACGCCGCGAAGTCCATCTGCTCGAGCGATGAAACCATGGCGAGACCGGCGTTGATGATCACCAGGTCCACCCCACCCCAGATTCTGCTGACCGCGTCGAACCCTTGTTCCACCGATGTGGGATTGGTCACGTCGAGCGGCGCCGTCATCACCCGCTCGCCGAAATGCTTTTTCAGTTCCTCGCCGAGGTTGTCCAGCGCCGCGCCCGGCAAGTCGGTGAGCGCGACGTGGCAGCCCTGCTCAAGCAAGCCTTCGGCGATGGCCGAGCCAATCGCTCCGGCCGCACCCGTTACCAGGGCCACCTCGCGTCCCAGCGGCGGTTCATCCGTCTGGAGCTTGGCGTGTTGCAGCGTAAAGTATTCCATTTCGAACAGATGGTCCTCGGTAAGGCCGCGATAGGTTCCCATGGCCGCGATGCGCGCCTTGGCGGCGAGTGTTTGCGCGGTGATGTCGTGCGCGATGCGTGCCGCGTGCGCGTCCTTGCCCGCGCACAGTGCTCCCACCCCGGGCAGCAAGACAACGCGCGGCAGGGAATCGAAAGGTTTCATGCCGGCCGGCATCAGCGCGGCATTGCGGGCGAGTAGGCCTGGTAGTCCGCCGCATAGGCCTCCAATCCCTTCACAATCTGCTCGCGCAATTTTGCCGGGTCGTTGTAGTCGGGACTGATCGATCCATAAGGGGCAAAGCTTTGGTGCGCACCAGATGGTCGGAGGTCAGCGTGGGCGTTAGGGCCAACTCCTTGCCGCGATCCGAGCCGAGAAAATCCAGGATCGCCTGATTGACCAGCGGCAGCAGGATCATGCGGCGGTAAGGGCGGTCAGCGTCTCCGCTAGGTTGCGCGAGCAAGTCCGCGCACCACGGGGCGGCACCGCGAGGCGCTTTTGCGCGTCATCGAGCGACGCCGGCATGACCACGACCAGCGGTTTGGAAGCGCGCTGGGCGGCAAATTCCTCCGCGCGGGTCACGAGATCGATCATGGCGGAATAGGCTTCGCTGCGCCGTCTCTCCCCAGGTCATGATGCCGTGCTGGAGCCACACCAGCGCCTTGCATTCGGGGTTTGCATCGTAGGCGGCGATAACGTTCTTGGTCAGGCGGAATCCCGGCTTCACATAATCGACCAGCGCCACGCCGTCGCCCAGCGCTTCGCGAATCAGCTTGTCGCCACTCGGGCTGGTTTGTCAGCACGAGGATGGCGTCCGCGTGCGTGTGGTCGATGAACTTGGCGGGAAGATAGGCGTGCGAAAGCGTTTCAATGGAAGGAGCGCGCGCCGTTTGGTCAAGCCGATGGGTGATGAACTCGCCGGCCATCGCGTCATCGGAGAGTTCGGGCAGCGCGCACAACTGCCGCAAGTATTCGAGGTCGAGCGGCGTGTGGCCTTCGGGTTCGATCGTCGCCAGATTGAAGCCGGAGGCCTTCATGAAGAGCGCGGGAACATCCTGGCCGACGACATTGCGAAACGTGCCCTTCACCGATGTGTTGCCGCCGCCGTGCAGCACCAGCGATTCCTCGCTGCCGAGCAGGCGCGTCGTGTAGGTACGCAGTGCGAGGTCGGCGCCATACTTCTCGCCGTACCGCTCGATGAATTGTTTGGCTTCGGTGTCTGACCAGCGATTTCTCATTCAATCCTTCCCGGGATACTAGCCTGTCTTCCGAATGCACTACTTTCGCGCGTTCGCTGCTACGGCATCCAGCATGAAGTGCGCGTTGGCTTCCGGTGCCTTGCCATCGAATACGGCGCTGCCGGTGACGATTAAATCCGCGCCGGTGGCGGCCACCTGGGCGATATTGTCCTTGGTGATCCCGCCATCGACACACAGAATAATGTCTCTGCCCGACTCCGTGATCATGTGCTGCACGCGCTCGATGCGGGCGTTTGTGGAGGGAATGTATTTCTGCCCGCCCCAGCCGGGATTGACCGCCAGCAGCGAAATCATTTCCAGCTCGTCCAGCAGCGGGTCGAGGACCTCAAGTGGCGTGCCCGGATTCACCGCCATGCCGCGCACCACGCCACGCTCCGCATCATTCGCATTGGTCAGGCTCCCCAGCTTTTGCAGGACGCGGTGCGGATTCGAGCACGCCTCCACGTGAACCGTGACGATGTCGGAGCCCACGGCGACGTACTCGGCCACTTTTTCCAGCGGCTCATCAATCATCAGGTGGACGTCTTTGAGCAGGGAAGTCTTGATGGCCTTGATAAACGGGCGGCCCCACAGTCATCATTGGGCAAAAGCAGCCGTCCATGACGTCGAAGTGGACCAGCTTTGCGCCCGTGCTTTCCAGCAGTGCCAGTTCCGCGCCGAGTGAAAGCAAGTTGGCCGTAACGATGCCGATGCTCACCGTGGGTGCGGCGGCGCGGAGAAGTTCAAAGCCTTTGGTTTTGGACATGCAAATTCCTTGGCAAGAGCGTCCGGGAGGGAAGCGGCAACCGGCGGTCGAGCGCGCTGAGTCGCAAGCGCAAGGCCGCCGGCTGTAAGCCGTCCTGGTGCGGCTATCCGCGGACTTCCGCGGCTTCATGCCGCAAGGTTTGGTAGAGGTCGTACGCCTGCTCGGGCTTCATCAACTCGTGAACCACTTTGGTGACGGCCTGTATCATGGCGACGGGGGCATCGGCCTGGAAGATGTTGCGGCCCATATCCACGCCCGCGGCGCCTTCGCTGACGGCGCGATAGGCCATGGTGAGCGCATCGATTTCAGGCAGCTTCTTGCCGCCCGCCATGACCACGGGCACCGGGCACGAGGCGGTGATGGTCTCAAACCCTTCCGCCACGTAGTAGGTCTTGACGATCTGCGCTCCCAGCTCCGCGCACATGCGGCAGGCGAGGCGGAAATACTTGGCGTTGCGCGCCATATCCTTGCCCACCGCGGTTACGCCGAGGGTAACGATTCCGTAGCGCAGTCCCGCATCCACCAGGCGCGTCATGTTGTGGATCGACTGGGTCTCATATTCGCCGCCCACAAACACCTGCACGGCCATGGCCGAGGCGTTGAGCCGCGCCGCGTCTTCCACGTCAACGGCAAGCTGCTCGTTGGAGAGTTCCTTCAGGATGCTCGGCCCACCGCTCGCGCGCACCACGAGGCCGTTATTGAAGGTCGGGGGAATGGTGGAGCGCAGGATTCCGCGCGTGACCATCAAGGCGTTGGCGTAGGGCAGCAGCGGAACGATGTTCACGTCGACGCGCTCAAGGCCGGTGGTGGGCCCCTGAAAATATCCATGATCGATGGCCAGCATCACCGTGCGGCCCGAGGCGGGATTGAAGATGCGCGCCAGGCGGTTCTGCATGCCCCAATCGAGGGATCCGGAACCTTTGAGGAAGAACGGCTCATTCCTTGCCGGGATTTCGGGATAAAAATGCTTTGTTTCCTTGTCGTCAATTTCGGGCATGGCTCCTAAATCCTTTCGAAGATGAGATGGCAAATTAGACCAGTGATTGTCCCCGCTCTCGAAATCTTTGTCAATGCTGCAAACGGCGGGGTCGTGGTGTCCTTTGAAAGTGGCGCCAGGATATCGCGCGGTGCTCGCGTTTCATGCACCCATCCATTTAAACCTTCAAGGGCTCCTCGTTAGGACCACTGCGAAACTCAAGAACGGCACGCGCGGCGGGCGGGCGCAGAGTGCAACTTGGCGATGCGGGGGCGCGACCCGGTTGCATGACCGGGTTGCGTTCCAGCACGTCGGCGTTCATCGATTCGCCAGTTGGCGGGGGGTAATTGGCCGTGCAAAATCGCCAAACGGCCATTTTTATAACTGGTTTATTTTCAGTATGTTCTCAGCTTTGGGAAGGGAAAATGCAAAACTTTTCCCTTTGTTATCAATAAGTTCTCAGCTTTGGGAGATGTACGCGTTGGCCAGCAGCAAGCACGGCATCCTCCTCGATATTATACTAGCCTATTTTGGCGGCGGTGTCAAGAGAAAAATGCCCGGCAGGGGTGCTCGCCCGGTCGATGCCGGATCGGCCATCCGCTGCCCGGAGACCGCCGCGGCAAAAACCAAAATGCACCACTCCCAAGGGCGGGAGCGGCTTCGGGGCGCGGACCCCCGTTCGCGCCGTCCGGGCCATAGGTTCTCAGTGTCGATTTGTTGATCCTAAAGCAGTTACCCGGATAGACCTTCATTCTTGATATGCCTCTTCCTGCGCCGGGGAAATTGGCGGAAGGTCCGCACGGGTTGGGAGGATGACCCACAATTGCCCTGACAAAAACCACCCGCGTGCGTGGGAATTTGCCTGCAAGCTCAGGTTCCAGGCAATGCCGATCGTGGAGGTTCCGCGTCTGGCGCATAAATTTTCCAAGGGCGGGGAAGACCGCGGGTTCGCCCCGCGCCCAGTCCTCCGAGTAATGATTATCACAATAGGCTACTAAAGTCAAGGGCAAGGCCGGGGACGGGCCGGCGTTTGGGACGAAGCGCTCTCGTCCGCAAGGATCGGAGCAGGCTAATGATTGGCGGGGGTGGCTGCCTTCGCCGGGGATGCACTCGACGGTAAGCTGCCGGTCGCCGAATATCTTTTTTGCAGCGTCAGATTCACGTTTGCCGGATTCCCGATCTTTTCATGGGAAGCGTCAACCAGCGCCAGTCGAACTTCCGCCGGGGGATAATGAATGCCCAGAAAGTAGCGCGAAATCCTGCCGGTTGGCGTCAAAACAACAATTCCTGCGACGTGATCGAAATGCTCCATGCTCACCATGTACCGGTAGCGAAATCCCAGCGCCCGGGCCAACCCGCGAATGGAGGGAGGATCGCCCACCAGGAAATGCCAGCCCTGCGAGGCGCCAGCCCGCCCATACAATCCCGCATAGAGGGTTTTCTGGGCTTTGGCCGATTCCGGCTTGTCCGTGGGGTCAATGCTCACGGTTACCACCTGGTATTGTTCGCCCATGTTGGCTTTAATGTCGCGCAAAGAGTTTACCAGGGCATGTTCGGTAAGCGGGCACAGCGTCGGGCAAGTGTAATAAATCAACGAGAGAATCACCGGCCCCTTGTTGAAGTAGGAGCCCAGAGTTACGGTCTGGCCATTTTCATCGCGAAATTTTAAGTCCAGCGGCGCCTGATTGTTCAGACGCTGGTCAATGCCATCGCCCGCAAGCTGAGCAGGGGTGGGGTCATCCTGCGCGATTGCCGTCAGCGCCATGCCGAAGAGCAAAAGGATTGTGAGCACCGCCGTTGCGGCACGAACGGCTGCCCTTCCAAAAAACCAGAGGGCCGCGCAGGGTTTGGATGTTGTGCGCAATAATTTTCCCTCAGGACTTCTCCGCCGCGGGCCGTGGCTTGAGGAAGTCGGAGATGCCGTTACGGAAGGTTCCGAAGATGCGGTCGAGGGGCAGCTTCGACCCGCCGTAATTGCAGTCGAAATAGCGGTGGTGCAGGTAGTGCGAGTACGATCCCGTGGGGACCTTGCCGTTCAGGACGGGGCCTTCGAAGCCGTGGTGCGTCCCCGCCGGTTCGAGCGCGGTCAATTGCGTGTTGAAGAGGAAGTGAATCGGGTGCGACGGAACGACCCAGTGGATCAGCGCAACACTGAAGTAGATGATGTGCTCGACCGGATGCATCGCCAGACCGGACCAGGGGCCCGGGTTCACGTTCTTGTGGTGCAGATAGTGGACGTATTTGTAGAGCGGCTTCCAGTGGATCAGCCGGTGGGTCCAGTAAAAGTGAAATTCCCTCCAGAAAGGAATGGCCAGCAGCCAGAGGGCGAAGTAGATGGGGTGCTCCATCCAATTGAGGTAGGGAACGTGGTGATTTGCCGCCGCCCACATGTAGACCACCTCATACGCGGTCCAGACGGTGCAGCCGCTGAGACACGCCCAAAAGATGTTGTCATAGAGCTGATTGCGGAAAAGGAAGTTTCTGTCGCCGGTACGCAGCCAGCGGGGATCGTATTTGCGCTCGGTGCCTTGCAGCTTCAGCGTATAGAGTACGAGGTGCCATCCACCCGCCAGCATCCAAATCAGAAATAGATTGCGAAGGTACATTTGCGCTATCCACCCTGCGTGAAAATAGGTGCATCGTGCAAGTGCAGGTTGAAGATACGTCCAGGTGATGAGCGAGATCAGGAAATAAACCGAGTTCCACGGCCAAAGGAATCCGGGATAGCTGAAGAGCCATTTGACGGCAGAAATCGGCCGCGGAGGCCATAAAAACAGTGGGGCGGTTTTGACCGGATACGGCGGGCGCCACTCGCCTTTGGCGTTACGAATTCCGTATTCGGGCGGATTTGGTGCGGGCTGGGAGAAATCCGTTGCCATCGCAGAATTTAGTATAACATTGAATTAAAGCCCGTGACGAAAGCCACCGATAGCTTGAGCCAAGGGAGTGCCGTATCACCCGTGGGCAGGAGGGCGCCCGGCGTGCGAACTTTTCCATGGAAGCAGTTGCTGACCTCGGGTGGAGTCCTGGCCATCATCGTCTGGCGCGTTCCGCGCGCGAGCTTGTGGACGGCGTTTCATCATATGCAGGCGGAAAGTCTATGCATCGCGGTCGCGAGCTTTGGCATTTTGCTTCTCATTCGGACTTATAAGTGGCACGGATTGATGGTTGCGGGAGGCGGGCGGCCCTGGCAGGCGTCATTACGCTCTCTATTTGGAGGCTTCGCCCTGGGATTAATCACTCCCGGGCGTCTGGGAGAGTTGGGCCGGTGCGTCTTTGTCCGGAAAACCGAGCGCGCTGAAGTTGCCGTCTTGAACCTGCTCGACCGGCTGCTGGATTTCTGGGCGCTCTTGACCCTGGTCAGCGTCAGTCTGTTTCTGTTGACCTCCCGCCCCGCGGCTATTTTCGGCGTCGCCGTCTGGCTGGCCTCGATACCCTTCGTTTTGGAATTCCCCGCGTTGGTGGCGCGTTTCGCGCACTGGGCGCACAAGTCAACCCATTTCGCCGAGCACTTCTTTGAGCCCGTCGAACAAATGCCGCTGGTATCGGTGCCGCGCTTCGCCGCGCTCTCAATCTGCGCGATGGGCGTCGAACTCTCCTCGTTCTACTTTCTGCTGAAGGCTTTCTCGCCGACGGAATTCAACACGGCGATTGCGACCTATCCTTACATCGTTTTGGCGGGCGACCTGCCCATCACGTTTGGAGGTATCGGAGTTCGGGAGGGAGTGGCGGCTTCGTTGCTATCGCCTTATGCGGTGCCTTCGGGGGCGGCGATGGGGGCTACGTTGGTCTGGTTTGTGTTTGCGGTATTGATGCCTGCGGCGCTTGGGGCGCCTGGCTCATGGTGGAACGGGTTCGAGGAGCAATGCGAAAGTCGCGGGGACCGTTGCTTCCCGCTGAGCCGCAATAATTCCGTCAGGGGGCACGAAGGGCCGCCAAACTACGACTTGGACGAGGTCAGCAGAAACGCGTGCAGGCTTTCGAGTTGCGCGGCCCAATAGGCCTTCATGATCTCGGCGGCTCGGGCACTGGGCAGTTTGCTATGTTGAACGGCAACTTGCGCCTTCTTCTTGTCGCGAGCCGAGAAGCCCGCGACTACCTGGGTCTCGCCATCGATCCAGGTGAAGCGCAGGGATTTTTCCGGCGCGGCTTTGCGAATCTCGAATCCCGCATCCTTCAACCACAGGCTCCGTTTCTCTTTGTCGTTCCACGCTTCGTAAAGTTCGGAGAGGGGGACGGTGTAGGTCTTCGTCCGGGCGATTTCGAACCCCTTGGGCTTCTCGTGTACCTTGCGTAATCCGCGGGCCTGCTCGTAGCTGACGGCCACCATCTGCGTCCACCAGGGGCCGATGCCGCGCTTCTTGCGGACCAAAGTTACGATTTGTTGATGGTTGCATTTCAGTCCACCGGCTTTGTCGAGTAAGCCGAACCATTCCGTCCAACCTTTTCCGGTTTTGGCTTTCACGGACTCATCACTCAAACGGGGGGCAACGTGGACTTTTGCCATTTTCGCGCCTCATCGAATCGTTTCAAAAAGTCTGCGGAGAAAATCGCGGCAACTGAGCCGAATTGTTATTTCAGATTCGCCGGAACGGGAATTGTTACCGCTCCCGTGGCCGCCCATTCCGTCCCGCGCACCAGCGTGAGCTGGAAACCGGACTCGCCATGGCGTTGACATCATGGCCGAGAGCAGTTTGAAACACGCGCCCTGTTCCGTATTTCCGCGTCCAAATCATCGGCTCATCCTTGCCGGAGCCGCAGCTCTTTTTGGTTTTCCAGCAATTAGTGGGATCGTCATAGGCAGAAGCCAGCAGGTGAATGTTCGGCTGCATCGAGAGCCCGTGGTAGAGTTCGTCAGTCTCAGAAAACGTCGGGGGCATGCCACGGGTTATGGGGTCATCCGGGTCGACGATTTTGACCGAATAAGTGTGATAGGGAGCATGGTCGGCGGTCTCGCGCCAGGTTCCACCCACCAGCTTGTCGTATTCCTCCCATCCCCAGAAGGCGTTGTTGGCGGAGTGAAAGCTGACGAAGCCCTTGCCATTGCGGACGTAATCGAGCAGCGCCTGGCGGGCACGGTAGTCCCACCAGGGGCCGGCGGTATGCTTCATGTCGTTGTAATTCATGAGAAGAACGTCGTAGGGCGCAAAAGTTTCCGGCCCGTTCCCCCTAACCTCCTCATTCACGTAAACGTCAAATCGGCCGGTCTGCTCCAGGATTTGGCGTAGGAGCGGAGTGGTTTCCCTCCAATGGTGGTTATTGACTCCGGTGAGGATCAGAACTTTGATTTTGGGAGGGGATTGGGCCAGGGCTATGGCCGAAAACACCATCACCGCCAGCGCCAGACCATAAAGACGATTCATGATTTGGAAATTCCCCCGTCTTGGACAAGCTGCCGGCAGAGCCCTGATTTCCCGGTGAGGCGGGTATCCTAACACAGCACCAAGGGGAATGAGAAAGGCTGAATTGATTCAGTTCGAAACCCGCGAGTTTTCAAGGGTGGGGGAATCACCTCCAGCCCCGCGCTGGCCCGCGCTTTGGCAACTCAAACCGTGCGCAATTTTACGGTGGTCGATTGGCGCAATTTATAGCGCCGAAGGCCACTTGATTCGGACCCAGGCACGGGCTCGAGGGCCGGGCTTTCAGCGCACGGCACGACCAGTTCGCCAGAGCAACCTTCCGGCAGCGAGATGGTGACTTCTCGATTCCCCGAGTTTCCCTTCGGCACGGAATGCCGAGCGGGCCTTTGACTGTGAATGCAGTGAGTTCGAGGAAATCGAGGTCCGCGAGCTGGGGGCGAATTTCGCAGCGCGCGAATCCCGGCTCGATCGGCCGAATCCCCGCGAGGCTCATGTAAGAGACATAGAGCGGTACGGGGCAGGAATGGCTCCAATCGCCGTCGGTCGAATCCGGCCGCAAATGCCAGAACTCTTGCAGCGTATTGTTGAGTTGGACGGAGGGCAGCGGAGCCCAACGTTCGCGCAGGTCCTTCACCACGACATCGGCGCGGCCCGCCTTGGCAAGAGCCCACAATCGTCCAACCCTGATTGCACGGGTAGCACATCCCCATTTCCGGGGGATATTCGGCGAGCGCCCGCACCCCGGCGGAAATGTCGCCTCCGGGAAATTGATCGAACAGAATCGCGGTGGCCGTGGAGCGGTCACAGAGCCGGATGTGCTTTTCCGCTGCGAGCCAGGGCCGGTTGATGACGAACCACTTTCTCTCCGGGTCCCGAAAAAGTCCTGACCGCGGCGGCTTGAAGTTTTTCGCCCAGCGTACCGACCGATTCCGCCTGGCTGTTTTCACCCATGGCGCGGCAGAGTGGCGCCAACGCATGCTGAAGCATCGCCGCTGCGTAGAGATTGAACGCGCATTGCTTGTGACTTTGGCGCTCGTAGGCGCCGCGGCTGATCCAATCGATGTAGACGCAGGGCAGGCCCAGGTTCTCGACCGGCAATAATCCATCCCGGCCCACAATGGTGGACAAATATTGGGCGAACCGCAGCAGGCTGCGGTAAGGCCCGCGCAGGGTTTCAAGGTCGCCCGTGTAAAGGTGATGGTAGTAACAGTCGAGGGGGAACTGCACGCCGGAATCGAAAATCGGCCCCCATTTCGAGAGTCCGATTTCGCGCTCGGAAAGCCGCGCGTAACGATCATAGGCGGGCCAGCAATCGAGGAAATAGCCGTCCTGCGTGATTCCCTGGCTGATGGTGGTCACGAAGCGCGCGGGCAGGCGGTGCTCGCCAAAGGCCATATAAATACCGTGCAACTGATGCGAACTGTCTCCGGTGTATTGCTGGCGCTCGCGGGCCACGCCATCCATGATGGTTTCGAGTGAGGAGTTGTTCAGGGTGTTGATGCTGGCGCTGATCAATTTTTGCAGCGCGGGTTCGTTGAATCGTATCGCGGGCGGGTTGGGCCAGGGGAAAATCCTGCGCCGCATGCCGACATCGCGGACCACTACGCGGCCCGCCGCGCCGTGAATGTGGAGCTGCACCCAGCGGCAGGCTTCAAAGTCAAACTCTTCAAAGCGGTTCACGCCTCCTCGGCAGATCAGTCGCGACCAGCTATGCCAATGGGTGTTGAGCAATGCCGGGCCGCCCACTTCGTGGGCTTCCTGAACGATCAATTCAACCGTGGTGCCGGCAGGCGCCTCGATGGTGAAGTACGGCCAGCCGACCATCTCTTCCGCGAACTCGAATGTCAGCGCCGCGGCGCGCTTGCCGTCAAGTTGCACCTCCCACTCACCCGGACCCAGTTCCTTTGCCGAGGGTTCGCGGACCGCCCGGAACGCGTCCAGCGATACAAATTCAAAATATTCTTCGGCGGGACGAAGCCACTCGATCCACAAGGACTCGGCGAGCCCCTTCGCGGGGATTTCCACCTCGTTCATGCGCGGGATGGTTCGCGCCCGAATCTCAGCCGCCGGCGTGATGACGGAGCGGTCGGTGTCGAAAAGGTAGTCATTGTAAGTCGAGCAGATCGGAGGTTTGTTGGCCGGACACTCGAGCTCGATCGGCGATAACCAGTCTTTGTCGATGGTGAAGCTATTCGTCGTCCAGCCATGCGGATAGAGCCGCGCGTCAAACTCCTCCTGCAAGGCGCGCGTGTAGAATCGCTTGTAGCGGCCGGGCTGCCATGCCCGTGCGAGAAACACGCGCCAGTCGCCGTCGGAAACCAGCGTCTGCTTTGCGCCATCTTCAAGCTCCAGCTCCAGCCAGAAGAGGAAGCCGGGCTTGCCGATGGGCCACGTTCCATCACCCTGCCCGAA
The DNA here is from genome assembly GCA_963733285.1 of uncultured Acidobacteriota bacterium. Taxonomy (GTDB): domain Bacteria; phylum Acidobacteriota; class Terriglobia; order UBA7540; family UBA7540; genus Bog-366. Next base: position 4,247 of record CAVTDA010000174.1, on the reverse strand, counting down.
GAAGAGAACCTTGGCGCCGATGACGTTCGTCCCTGCCACGAGCGCCTCGGTCAAATCAATGGGATCGGCTTCGAGCCAGCGAGGGTCGCAAGGCGCGGGCCCCCCACTGAATCCGCCGGCCATTCACTTCGAGGAGGTATCGGCTGTCGGCGGTAATCCACCCGCGCGCGGAACGCACCTTGCCGGCAATCTCAATCTGGCGGCGAAAGAGCAGAAAGGTGTTTTGTAGCGTGCGCGTGGAGGGATACCAGATCCAGCGGGCAGGCGAGAGGTCGGGAAGGGGATTGGCGGTCGGGGGGGTAACCGAATCGCTCGACCGATCGGACCCGTTGCCGACGCGGGCGGGTTGCCGCTTCCCAGCAGCAGCGCACCTCCCGAAAGGGCTGAACTCTTGATGAAATCGCGTCGGCGCATGCGATCTTCCTCCCCCCTTACGTTCAGATCGTGTAAATGCAGGCGGTGAGAGCTTACTCAAGCCCTAGGGTTAGGCACAAGGGAATCTTGCGGGTGGACGAATGAGAATGCAAGCGGGTGCAGCCGAGGTCTTTTGCCCGGCGGGGAGAGGTTTGGGTGAATGGTCGCCCGCGATCAGGCTTGCGCGGGAGAATTTGGAGAAGTGTGCTCCGAGGGCGGGAAAGATTTTAGAGCCTCGTCAACGCTGTTATAGACATCGAACACGGTGGCAAGTTTGGTGATGGTCAGGGCGTCGCGGAGCTTTTTGGTCAGGTTGGCCAGCTTCATCTCGGCTCCGCGATTGAGCGATGCGGTGCGGGCGGCGATCAGCGCCCCGAGCCCGGCGCTATCCACAAATCCCAGCTTGCCCAAATCGAGGACGATGCGCGTGTCCCATCCCCATTTTTCCTTGATCCAGTCGCTCTTTTCCAATACCTCTTTGATCTTGCCGCGAAAGTCCATGCTCTCCTGGCCGAGGACCAACCGGCCCGAGACTTCCAAGACAATGATGCCGTGAATCTCATTCTCTTCGATTTCAAGCGCCATGTTTTTCTCCTCCGGGAGCCGTGGTATTGGAAAAGTGTGGAACAACAATCCATCATTATCATCGATGCGGGCAGACCAAGTTTAAACGATTGTCACCGCAATGTGAAGCTTGCCACTGTAGCGCTGCGATGGAAAAGAGGCTCAAGAACGAATCCCACCGCTGCGGCCAGGCATCTGCGACAAGCGTGACGTCACGCCGGCGTGGCGGGTCTCGGCGCCGGAGCCCCCGCTGGCGTGGCGTTCCCCGCGATGATCTCCCGACGATCATCGCGTTGCGAATCTGCTCGAAAAAGTCCCCCATTCCACCCGGGCTGTGCGGCATCATGATGGTGTTGGAGTGGGACGACGCGCCAATTTCCTTGAGCGTATCGAAGTACTGGGTCAGCAGGACGAGCATCATGACGTCCTTGGCAGTGGTGCCTTCCACGCTCGCCCTGAAGGTTTCCACCGATTCGCGCAGACCCTCGATAATCGCCTTGCGCTGGTTGGCGATGCCTTGTCCCTGAAGCTGCTTGCTCATGGCCTCGGCTTCCGCCTGCTTGACCTTCAGAATCTTCTCCGCCTCGCCCCGGGCGTTGGCCGCTTCCTGCTCGCGCCGCGCGGCGTTGATGTCATTCATGGCGGCCTTGACCTTGGGGTCGGGAATGATGTCGGTCACCAGCGCTTTGACGATGCCGTAGCCGAATCCCGCCATGACGCCGTCCAGTTCCTGTTTGACCGCCGTGGCGATGGCGTTCTGCTGCTCAAAGGCTTCGTCGAGATTCATCTTCGGAACGTGGCCGAGAATGACGTTGAAGACGAAGGAGCCAATTTGCTCCTTCGGGTCGGAGAGCTTGTAGTAGGCCTCGTAAACGGCCTCCGGCAGAACGTGATACTGAATCGAAACGGGAATGACGACGAAGACGTTGTCCTTGGTTTTGGTCTCCATCTTGACGTCGAGCTGCTGAACCCGCAAATCCACTTTGGCCACGACCTGTTCAAACCACGGAATTTTGAAGTTCAGTCCGGCTCCGGCGACGCGAACAAACTTGCCAAACCGCTGCACCACGGCCGCACGCGCCGTGGGGACAGTAAAGAGTCCGGAAAAGAATGTGCCGATACAGAAGATAACGAATGCGAAAAATGCGAAGCCAATGAAGGTATCCATCGAAGTCCTCCCGAAGGTGTGCATCGATTGTTTAGAGCAAACGGGAAATCAAGGGTTCGAGCGGCAGTGTACCATTTCACTGTATCCAGAACAACAGCGGGCGGGGAGCCGATGGATGTTGCGGCGCGCATTCAGTGATTGCACTCTATAATGGAGGCCGCACTCTTTCAGCAACATTTGGAGCCCGAAAATGAGTTCAATGGAAGATTTCGGCGATTTGATCCTTACCGAGCGTGAAGTGCGGGTATTAGGGGCGTTGATTGAAAAAGAGATCACGACTCCTGATTACTACCCGCTGTCTCTCAACGCGCTGGTCAATGCCTGTAATCAGAAGTCGAATCGCCATCCGGTCATGGCGCTCGGTGAGGCGGAAGTGCAGGACGCGCTCGATTCACTGAGCCGGAAGAATCTGGCGGGGCCCAATTCGACAGCGGAGAGCCGGGTCACCAAATATTCCCATCGGCTGCAAGAGGCCTTTAATTTCGACCGGCGTCAGACGGCCCTGCTGTGCGAGTTGATGCTGCGTGGGCCGCAAACGCTGGGTGAGCTGAGATCCCATGCCGACCGGATGTATCACTTTGACGATCTTGAAACTCTCGAACTAACCCTGCAGAAATTGATTGAACGCGAGCCGCCGGTGGTTAAGATGCTTCCGCGCCTCCCGGGAACCAAGGAGCCCCGCTTTGCACAACTGCTGGCAGGGGAAAATCCGGAATGGAATGCGGTCCATGCCCCCGCTGCTCCGTCGGAGGATCGCATATCGAGGCTTGAAAACGAAGTCACCGAACTGAAACAGAGGCTCGGGGAGCTTCAGCAGCAGTTTGCGGAATTCAAGAAGCAGTTCGAGCCATGATGCCAAAGGCCGAGTGTTGAAATCCCCACCCGCTGAAAACCTCTGCCGCGCACGCCTTCGGCGCGCCAATTTGCTTGTTGGGCTCAATTGACAGCCGTATCATAATTCTTGTACGCTCGGATGTTGGCCCACAAGGCGGATTTGAGCTGACTTATAAGGGAGAGGAAGATAATGAAAATTAAGTACCTAATTCTACTTTGCGCCGGGATGTTATTTGCTGGAGTTTTGATGGCACAGGAGTTGCCGAGTGCGGGGACTACGACGACATTGCCGACTGCGGCCGCGCCGACCATGGGACCGAGACTGATGTCTCAGGATGATGTCCTCCTCGCCCTCAAGAAGAAGGAGCCGGCGGACGAACTTATCCAAGAACTCAAGAAGCGTGGCGTGGATTTCGAAGTCAACGAAGAGATTGAAAAGAAATTACACAAGGCCAAGGCCAGCGATGAAGAGATCAAAGCGGTGAAAGATGCCGGTCCTAAAGCACGGGCCGACGCCGCAAGAGCCGCAGCCATCGCCAGCGGAGCGCCAGATTTCAGCAAGGAAGAAAAGGATGATATCAAGGCAATCGAAGCTGAGGTGGACCCGGACAAGTCGATTGCACTAGCCGATGAGGATGCCAAGAAACATCCCGAAGACAAGGATTTCATGAGCTACGCCTACGTGTTTGAGGCGTATGGCTACGAAAAGAAGAACGATGCGGATAAAGCTCTGGAGTATGCGGAAAAGAGTCTGGCGCTGAAGCCGGATAATCTGATGGCGCTTCTCACGGCCACGCACGTCATCCCCCAACCCCGGTATATCCGCAGTCACCAGGCAGACGAGGACAAGGTGCTTGCCAAGGCCATGGCTTATTCCAAGGACGCTGAAAAGGGAGTGGGGGAGTTGAAGAAGGGGCCAAACGAAATGGATGAAACCTTTGCCAATCGCAAGGCAGAATATATGTGTGATTTATATGCTGACCGCGGCATGATTCACATGGACCTTGCACAGTTGGGCTTGATGTCCGTGGATAAGGACGAATTGGCCAAATCCATCGAGGACTACAACAAGGCGGTCTCCTGCACTGAACCGCTCGCCTCGGATTTTATCGACTGGGCGAGCGAACAACATGATGGGAAAGACCGACGACGCGATTGCGGCATTCAGCAGAGCCAGCGAGCTTGGCCAGGCTGTAATTAAGCAAATGGCCGACCAGAAGGTGGCAGCATTAAAGGCGTCAATGGCCGGGGCCACGGCTCCCAAGCC
>CAVTDA010000173.1:0-8343 GCA_963733285.1 uncultured Acidobacteriota bacterium | reverse complement strand
AAAAAAAAAAAAAAAAAAAAAAAAAAAAAAAAAAAAAAAAAAAAAAAAAAAAAAAAAAAAAAAAAAAAAAAAAAAAAAAAAAAAAAAAAAAAAAAAAAAAAAAAAAAAAAAAAAAAAAAAAAAAAAAAAAAAAAAAAAAAAAAAAAAAAACTGCTCAGCTCGTTAGAAGTACATTGTATGGTGTCGATTTTGAGCAGGTTTCCGAAACGGTCATAGCCGTTTGCGTTGTCACCTCCATACGGCGGAAAGCTTGTCCCGAGCAATACGTGCCCGACGTGGCGCTACTGCTTGCCGTAATCCATCGATTGATGTTGTCGTAGGTATAGTTCGCAGTGCGTCCCGAGGTTAAGGCATTGGTTGCACCGCGACGGTTTTGTTGTAGTTGAACGCAGGCTTGAGGTCAAAGAAAGCCGAGGAGGTAGATCCCTTGAAATCGGTGGGCCACAGACGGCTGGCATCGTAGGTGACAGAGTACGAGATACTCGACCCGTAGTTTGCAGTCGCGGGATCTCCTTGCGGAGCATAAGTGGCGCTCGTCACATAGTTGATGCTGTTAGCAACGTCCTTGGCTGATAATGCCCGGCCAATCGGGCTGGGCGCGTAGGTTATGGTCCGCCCGCTGGGGTAAGTCAACGTGGCCAGCGAGCCATCCAAATTGTAGGTGTACGATAGCGTCTTGGGTACGCTTCCGATGGTCTTGTCTCGGTAACGACCCGGCCCATGCTGTCGTAACTCCACGCGGTTTGGCCTGAGCCGTCGCTCATCCCCGTCCTCCGGCCGTTGCCATTGGTGATCGTCAGGCCCACTAGAACATATCAATCGAAAGGCTCGTCCCGACGGTTTGCGCTTGTCCCCCTAGCCAAAACCGAGATCACGAAGCATGACCTTCACCAGTTGCACGAGCACGAAAGCCAGGCCCAACGTCACGCAGATCCAAAATGCAACGCGGCCCGGCTGGAGCATGAGGGAGTAACCCCGACCCTGCCAAGTAAAATGCACCCAATGCCCCCTCCGGAGCGACACTCTGAGCGACACTCCGACCACCATGCACGCTCCCCAAATGGAGACGATCTCGACGAGTTTCCGCATACGTCAACTCCGCAACAATTTTGACTAGCCAAAACCCGTGACAAAACCCGTGACAGACACCTCGTTTCCTGTTTTCCAAAGGCGGAGCTCAGGGTTGCTGCTCATGTTTAGGGAGACAGGACTTGCTGCTTTACGTGCGCATGTTCCGAGTCCTGATGTTTCACATCTTGCTAACATTTCAACTCATACGCCGGGTGCGTGGTGGGGTCAAGAGATAAGATTGCAATATGGTAAACATGCCTGAGAATTCTGAAGATTGTGGACGGGGCGGGACCTTTTGTCACTGACGAAACCGGGCAAGAGACGGAACGTTCTCCGGCCTGGGCAGGGTATTCACGCGGAGGAGGAGTAACTGGCGGTTCCCCGGTTCCTTAAGATCCTGCACATTCGCCTCTTGCAACTCTGCTGAAAAAGACCCCTCACCCGTCCGTCAGCCGACGGATGCGGCCTCTCCCCTGGGAGAGGCATCTTTTCTGGAGTGCTCTCGAGGACACCAGAAAATCGGATCCCTCTCCCAAGGGGGCAGGAAGAAAACCAGATCCCTCTCCGAGGGGAGAGGGCAGGCCGGAATCCGTCAGTTGACGGGCCGGGTGAGGGGTCACTTCCGCGGGTGGCACAGACTTCGTTTCCTTACAACTGCTCGATAAATTCACGGGTGGCGCCCCGATTTATTGGGGCGACACGAACCTCCCCTTACAACCGTCGACATCCTACTGGCAGCTGTCGTGTGACGCCCCGATGGATCGGGGCGCCACCCAGTATTCATGATTCACGGGTCGCAGCGCTGTGCTCGCCCTGCGCCAGCCGGCCGACGTTTCCTCGTGACAGGCCGCCGTAAAACGCTTTCAGACCGCTCGACTCCGCAAAAACATTGAAAATCGAAGGGGAGTCGTGTATCTTCTTGCTCTCCCAAAAACCAAAAAGGAAATTCTGGATTAGTAGTTAGACAACACTTGCGCAGAAAGGATTGCGAAAATGAAGTCGTCGACGAAGTTCGTGATTGTGACGCTCCTAGTGGGAGTAGTCGGATTCCTGACAGAACCGAATGGTCCGTTTGGGAGCTTTTGGGCCCCCAGTCCGATGATCCCGAAGGCCGCCGGGTTCCAAATTCCGCTCTTCATGATTCTCGGAGCCGCTGAAGCTCTGGCGTTCGGGCTGGCCGTCTCATTCCTGCTGTTCGGCTATTCGCCCCTCAAGGCCATTGCGTCCGTCTCCGCTCCCATGACCCGCGCCGCGCACCTGTCAATCGCGTGGTTCCTGGGCAACTGGTGGGCGCATGACAGTTTCCACATCCACAACGGCATGAACCTGAATGGGCTCCTGGGTATCGAGTATGGCTTCCACTTCACGCTGATCATCGCGGGCGTGATTCTGATGCGGTTCTTTTTGGCTGTCGTCCGCGCCCCAGCGGCAGCGGCAGTGCAGGCGCGCGCTGCCTAACAAATCATTGCAGCCGCCAATCCGCGGCTTGGACCGGAGGTAATCGAAAATCGGAGAAGCGGGTGACGCCCCATCGGGGCGCCACTCGGAATTCACGATTCACGCCCGCACTCTTCCTGGCCGGTTCACGCCAATCTCTCCCTTGATGCCGAAAATCGATAAACTCACGGGGCTATCGATAAGAATTGATGTATTCGCCACCCGAGAGTGCATGTAGGGGGGGCTCGCCCTCCCCTTGATTGCCGATTGCATGCAATCGGCCTGGGTAGAGCAAGCCCTACCCCTACGAAACCGGCGAAACTCTGGCCTTAGAGATTAGGGCTTTTCGGCTTTTACGAGAAGATAGCTGACCGAATGTGGAACGTCTTTGAACCAATGCGGTACGCCCGCGGGTATTACGACCACGTCCCCTTTGGATAAATGATGAACTTCCCCGCCGCTAATCCCCGAGCCTTGGTGCTGGCCGGGAGAGACCACTTTGTCGTTCATGAGCGTTCCACCGGTCACGAAAGTTGCTTCGCCGTCGGCAACGTAATAAACGTCGGTCTGCTTGTCGTGCATTTCGGCGGGGCCGGATGACGATCGGTGAATCGCGCCGACGCTGTAATTGGGGCCGGACGCCAGTCCCCCGCCCTGGGCAAAAGCCGCAGCAACCTTATCATGGCTGACATAGGTGACCTTGGAAGGTCCGTCTCCGCCCACCAGCATTACCGAAGTCAACATCAGTGCCAAAACCAGTAATGAGAGCCTCATTCCATGTTCTCCTTTTCGCGCCCGAATGTGGATTTTGTCCGGCGCGGGGTGAAAGTATTGCGTTGAATCGCCGCGGATGTCAAACCGCTTCGGAAGAAAGGTCCACGGCTCTCTTCCCCGCGCGCGGGTGTATAATGAGCCCTCCTCACGATATCCATGCGGAGGCGTGGCGCTTTGCACCCGACTCTCCTACCGGGGGAATCCGTAAATCGCCGTGTAAAACATCCAATGAGGGAACCATGAAATTGTTGCAGCGCAATTCCAATCCGGAAAAACCCAGGCGGGCGCGAGTATACCGTCCCGCCGCATTTTTGGCCTTAATAGGAACCTTTCTGACGCTTTCAATGGGAATGGGAAATGCCCAGGAGAAACCCGCCGCCGGTCCATCGGCGGTGAGTTCAACCGCAAAGGCGAAGGCAGACCTCTCCAAACCGACGCTCTACGTCGTCGGCTATGCGCACCTGGACACGGAATGGCGTTGGGAATACCCGCAAGTCATTAGCGAGTATCTCCCCAAAACCATGCGCGCCAATTTCTACCTGTTCGAAAAGTATCCGCACTACATCTTCAATTTCAGCGGCGCCAATCGCTACCACATGATGAGGGAATACTTTCCCGCCGATTACGAAAACCTGCGGCGCTACGTGAAGGAAGGGCGCTGGTTCCCCGCCGGGTCGTCGATGGAAGAGAACGACGTTAATTCCCCCTCGCCGGAATCGATCCTCCGCCAGGTTCTCTACGGCAATGAGTATTTCCGCCACGATTTCGGAGTGGCCAGCAATGAATTCATGCTGCCGGATTGCTTCGGATTCCCCGCTTCCCTGCCCAGCATTCTTTCGGCCGCAGGCGTGAAGGGGTTCTCCACGCAAAAGCTGGTTTGGGGTTCTTCGGCGCCAGTGGGCGGTCCGAATTCACCGGAGAAGACGCCCAAGGGAATTCCCTTCAACGTCGGCTTCTGGGACGGTCCAGGCGGGAGGAGCGTTCTCGCGGCGTTCAACCCCCTGCCCTATAGCGGCAACATTTTTTATGACATCAGCAAGAGCAGCACGGATTTCAGCAGCGTACCACAACTACGTCGATTGGCCCAAGCGCATTGCCCTGGACGGAAAAGCCACCGGCGTGCCCGTTGACTACCACTATTACGGCACCGGCGATATCGGCGGATCTCCCTCGGAAGCTTCCGTGAGTCTGCTCGAAGATATCGTGACCAAGGCGCGCGCCGCGCTGCCCACTCCCATCGAACGCGCTGACCTGGATGAGGAGCAGGCCATTCAGCCCAATGGCACGCCGATTCAAATTGGCGATGGTCCTGTCCACGTGGTCTCCTCCAAAGCGGATCAGATGTTTATGGATATTCTCGCTTCCGGCAAAGCGGGCGGACTGATGCGCTTCAAGGGCGATTTGGAACTGACCAATCACTCCGCCGGATCGTTGACTTCACAAGCCGAGCACAAACGCTGGAACCGGAAAAATGAAATTCTGGCGGACGCGGCCGAGAAATCCGCGGTCGCCGCAGCCTGGCTGGGCGGCCCTGCCTACCCGCAAGAGCGCCTGAACGAGGCTTGGCGGCTGGTGCTGGGCGGGCAATTTCACGACCTCATGGCGGGCACCGCAACGCCCAAATCCTATGAGTACTCCTGGAATGACGACGTCATCGCCATGAACCAGTTTGCCGAAGTGCTGACGGCTGCGAGCCGCTCCGTTGCTTCGGGGCTTGACACGCAGGGCGAAGGAATGGCCGTCGTTGTCTACAATCCGCTCAATATTGAACGTGAGGACGTCGTGGAAGCGCGAGGTTCACTTCCCCAATGGCGCTCCGGAGGCGGTGCGGGTTATCGGGCCGGATGGCAAAGAAGTGCCCGTCGCAAATGGAAGGCTCACGGCCGGGTGCTGTTCCTTGCCAAGGTGCCTTCGGTGGGATTTGCGGTCTATGCCGTGCGCCCCGCAGAAGCAGCCGCAGCCGCAGTCCTCAGAACTTGAAGGTCAGCGAATCGTCGCTGGAAAATGCGCGCTACCGCGTTTCGATTGACGCGAACGGTGACGTTTCCAGCATCTACGATAAGAGCCTGCAACGTGAGCTGCTGAAAGCCCCGATTCGCCTGGCGATTGCAAACCGAACATCCGATGGATTGGCCCGCCTGGAACATGGATTGGGAGGACCAGAATCAGCCACCTCGCGCCTATGTTTCCGGCCCTGCATCGATCCGCGTAGTTGAGAACGGTCCGGTGCGAGTTGCCGTCGAGGTGACGCGCGCGACCGAGGATTCCAAGTACGTTCAGACCGTCAGCCTCGCCGCAGGCGACCCCGGCAATCGCGTGGTCTTTAGCGATGCCATCGATTGGAAGACCAATCGAAGCAGCCTTGAAGGCGACGTTCCCGCTGACCGCATCGAATCCCATCGCGACGTACAATTGGGGACTGGGAACGGTCGAGCGCGGTAACAACGACCCGCTGAAATTTGAAGTCGCGTCGCACCAGTGGTTCGATTTGACCGATAAGAGCGGAGCATTTGGAGTAACTATTCTCTCCGATACCAAGACCGGCTCGGACAAACCCGATGACAACACGTTGCGTCTGACGCTGCTCTACACGCCGGGAATCGGCACCGGCAACGGCCACGATTATTCCGACGAGACAACGCAGGATTGGGGCCACCATGTCCTCAAATACGGACTAGCGGCCCATGCCGGCGATTGGCGAAGAGGGGCAAACCGACTGGCAGGCGCAGGAGCTGAACGTCCCGCTGATCGCCTTTGCCAGTTCGCCGCATCCGGGTGCGCTGGGGAAAACGTTCTCGCTGATCCATGTTGACCAGCCGCACGTTTAGTCAGTGCCGTTAAGAAAGCGGAAAACAGCAACGAAGTCGTAATCCGCCTGATTGAAATGCGCGGCGAAAAAGCAACAAATCTGCACGTGGCCTTTGCCGGGCCGGTGATTGCAGCGCGGGAAATCAACGGCCAGGAATAGCCGGTTGGACCTGCGACCGTGGCGAAAGGTGAACTCGAAACTTCACTGGAGCCCTACGGAATCCGCACCTTCGCGTTGAAGTTGGCAGCGCCGCAAAAAGTGTTCCGGCCGTCCCCGCGAAGCCGGTCATTCTGAAGTACGACCTGGCGACCGCCAACGAAGACGGCATCGCTTCCAAGACGGGATTCAATGCGGCGAAGGAGAACATGCCGGCCGAGATGCTTCCCACGACGCTGCCCTATGGCGATATTACTTTCCAACTCGCTCCGGCCTGGACCGATCATCCCAACGCGGTCGCGACCAAAGGCCAGACCATCGCTGCCCCGGGAAAATTCAATCGCATCTACATCCTGCCGCCGCTGATGGGGATCAAACCGGCACCTTCAAGCTGGGCGATAACAGCGTGGACCTGAACATTCAGGATTGGCAAGGGTACATCGGCCAGTGGGACACCCGGACATGGAGCGAGCACACCGTCGAGCTTCCCACTCCCCCGAGCCCGCACCGGACGACACAGAGTTGGCAGGCGGAGCGAAACCGCAAGGATCTCGCCTACATCAAAGAGCACGGACCCATCTCGCAGGTTGAGCCGCTCTTTACGGGCCTGACGCCCGGGTTCATCAAGCGTGACCCAGTGGCCTGGTACGCTCACATCACCACACAGCACAGGGGGCAATGAAGCCTATGACTACTGCTACCTGTTTGGCTACGCGCTCGATCTGCCGGAAGGCACCACAGCGATGACCCTGCCGGATAACGACAAGATCCGCATTTTTGCCATGACGGTTGCGGATGAAGCGGGCGAAATTCATCCCGCGCATCCGCTCTATGATGTTCTGAAGGAAAGTAAAACTCACCGGCGAGTTGCGAAACTGGTGCAAGAAATAAAGGCCCCCGAATCAATTTGGGGGCCTTCCTCTCGATCATGGATCTCAGTAGTGATCGGCACTACCCCAACGTCCCGCATAAGCCAGCGCCGAAATCCCAGAATCATAAAGAAGATTGCGCCGAACATCGAGTTCAGAGCTTTGCTTCCGGAGCCTTTCCACTCGCCGCGTCACCAGTCCCCAGACGTTCGAGGCGATGATGATCGCGGACATGAAGAGCGGCCAGCCAAGGATTGGTCCCATGTTGCCGAGGCGCGCGCGTGATGTCGCCATAGATGACGGTGCTGCCGAACCACAGGGCGCCCATGATGGCTCCAAACAGATAGTTGCGGCCGGTTCCCGGCGCCTTGTAGAGGCTCGCCGTGTTGTCTTCTTCCAGAGGTAAATGCAATAGAGGATGTAAGGAATAAAGGCCGCGGTTTTCACGGCGCCCAGATGACGTTCGCCTGCATGCCGGGGGAGACGTCCCTCCGACCCCTGCGACGTTTCTTGAGCGTGTCACCGAAGGCCAGGCCGAACTTGATCAAGGGCGAGCCGATTCCGGCCAGGATCACGATAACCACCCGCCTTGGACTCATCTTCACTGCGGCGGATTCGCGTGGCCGGTCGTCGGCACCGGCCATGTGCGTCTCCTTCATTTTCCCGGCGATTGCGCAACCCACGATTCCGACGACCACGAGAAAGATCCGGACGAAAGTCATGCGCCCCTGCGGCGTATCGACCTTTTCACGATGCTGGAGCAGCAGCGGCAGGAGCCAGCCGAAGGCGGCGGAAATTCCAATGGAATCGCGAAATTCAGCGCCATGCCCACGGCGGCGATGCCGAGGCCGAACAAATCTGCGCCAGGCCAAAGCCGAGATGAAAGCCGACAAGCATCATCGTGTTATGCATGTCGCTTTCCCGGTAAACGGCCAGGGGATTGGGAACGGTGACGAAGAGAATCAGCCAGGGAAACATGACGATTCCAAATGCCGCCCCAGACCGCCCAAATGTTTTCCCACTTCCATACCTTGGCGTATTTGGTGGGGGTGGCGAAACTACCGTTGATTATCCCCGCGATGATCGAGAGGATTATCCCAATGGTTAAACTCGACATGAACGAACCTCCGACATTGTGCCTGCGACGATATATTCGCTTCCGGGCGGGGTCGGCCCCCATCAACCCACGCGTCGCCGTCCACCGGGAAGAGGGGTGAAGATTACCAC
>CAVTDA010000172.1:0-74836 GCA_963733285.1 uncultured Acidobacteriota bacterium | reverse complement strand
ACCCGAGCACGAGCATGATTCCGGTTAAAAGAAGCTTGAAACCATGTCTCATTGAGCATCATGACGTTCGTGCTCGCCGGGACGGGGCCGTTGGTCGTTATGTACTTGCAGAGCCCCCGGAAGAAATACATCGTGCAGATGGTAACGATAAAGGAGGCGATCTTCGAATTTCACGTGGAAGAATCCGTTGAAGGCGCCCATCGCGGCGCCCGCCAGCGCCGCGGCGACGACTCCGAGCGCGATGCTGTAGTTCGAAACCCAGCAGAAGACGATCGAAGCCAGGCCGAGGATCGAGCCTTGCGAGAAATCTAGGCCCCCCACGGTCATGATCAAAGAAGACGCCCATGGACGCGATCATCAGGACATAGACCTGGCTGAACATGAGCGAAAGAGTCTCGGGCATGACTATCTTTCCGCCCGTCAGGATCGAGAAGATGGCGACGATGCCCATGAATCCGAACAGAGGCATCAGCCCCCTGAGATACTTTGCTGCCTTCTTCCTAAGCGACCGCATTGTCTCGCCCGCTTTTCCATTCCCCAGCTCCCGTTACACCATCTTGGTGATAAGGTCTTTTTCGCCGAGATCCCGATCCCGCGTAAATTCCCCGCTGATATTGCCGTTTTTCATTATCAGGATCCGGTCGCTCATCCCGAGCACTCTTGCAGCTCTTCCGAGATCATTATGATCGACTTGCCCCTCTGCCTTGAGCTTCGCCCATGAGCGCGTAGATGTCCGCTTTCACCTTGACGTCGATTCCTCGCGTCGGGCTGTCCAGCACCAATATTGGAATCCTTGCCGAGCCATCGGGCTATCACCACTTTTTGCTTGTTGCCCCCGGAAAGGTCGGAGACGTGCTGGTCTATGCCGTCATCTTGACGCTCATCGCTTCGGCGTTTTTCCGCGCGAAGCCGTCGAGCTCTTTTTTTGTTAAGGAGGGCGCCTCGACATGTCATTGAGGGAGGGCAGGCAGATCTTGTCGCGGATCGAATCGGCTACGACGATGGATTCGTTATCGCGATCCTTCGACGCGTACGCGATGCCGTGCCTTATGGCGCCGGGTATCGATTTTACCGATATCCGCCCTTTAGCGTTACGCTGCCGCTTTCGCCCGTCGAGGCGCCGAATATCGCCTTGCCGGCCTCGTGCATGCCGCACTCGGAGAGGCCCCCGATGCCCAGGATCTCCCCCTTGTGGAGCCGGAAGGAGACATCCCGGACTCGCCCGGCACGGACACGTTATCGACGGAGAGCACGACCTCATTCGAGACGCTCGTTGCGTAATCGGTCCGGTAGTAGCGGTTCTCCAGTTCCCGCCCGACCATGAGGCGCTTGATTTCCCGGCGCTCGTTCTCGCCGCGCTCTCACCGTCCCGACGAGGCTGCCGTCGCGCAGGACCGAATGCGTCGGTATGGTCGATCACCTCGTCGAGGTCGTGCGAGATGAATATGACCGTATCGCCGCCGCCCCGATGCGGTCCATGACGGTAAAGAGCTCTTCGCGTCCCGCCTTGGCTGAGGGCCGTGGTCGTCTCGTCGACGACCACGACCCTCGGACCGAAGTCGTCGCCTTGACGATCTCGATGAGCTTCCGGTCCTCGAAGCTATAGTTATCGATCATCTTGGAAGCGACGATGTGCGTGAAGCCGTAGCTGTCCAGGAGCCTTTGCGACTCGCGGTTCATCGCGCCCGTATTCTTTAATGATCCCGCGCATGAACTTGTCTTCCTCGCCGAAGAAGATATTCTCGGCGACGGTAAGCCCCGGCAGGGTCCCGATTTCCTGCACGATTATCGATACCCCGCAACGATTGGCCTCGACCTGGGACCTCACCCTATGTTCCTTTTCCTCGAGCAGGAAACGGCCGCTCGAAACGGGATAGATGCCGCAGAGTATCGAGCAAAAGGTCGATTTCCCCGATCCGTTCTCTCCTATCAGCCCGTGGATTTCGCCCTTTTGGAATTCGAGCGTAACATCGCTCACGGCCTTGGTAATGCCGAACTGCTTGCAGAGATTCTCGGACCTCGGTCGGAACGTCACTCATTTCCTTGCTCCGTCATTTGACTACGCTGCCGATCCGTCCCCTATTCGTGAGCGTGACGATACTGAGCAGGACGGCCCCCGTCACGAAGTCGTTTATCGTGGTAGGCACGTTCAGGGCCACCAGGCCGTTGAAGATCATGACTATGATGAACTCGCCGATGACGATGGCGGGTACCGGATAGCCGTACTTCTTGAACGCGATGCCGAAGAAAGTGCCCATGAGCGGCTTGAAGTTGCGGTCCATGGATCTCTCATTCCCGTAACGGCCAGCATGCCCCTTCCGTAGCTCACCGAAGAGCAGCGCCATGATGCCCACGAAAAAATGGAGGAGGACGAATCCGATAAAATTATAGCGCTCTACGTTGACGCCCATGTTCTTCGCGACGAGCTCGTCCGAGCCGATCGCGTTGCAGTAGGTGCCGATCTTTGGTGGCAGGGAAGCAGGAAGAACATCAAGAGGAAGGCGAGGCAGGCGCAGATGTAATTCCATGGAGCGCGACCGAAGGCGAGGATATCCGCGCTGCTGAGCTTGCCGGGAAATCCCGCTTTGTCGAGGGTGACGGCATAGTTGGCGACGCTTTCCAGGATAAGCATGAGGGCCGACGGTGACTATCATGGAGGGGATGCGCAATCGCGAGTATAAGCAGGCCATTGAAGGCGCCGATCAGCGTTCCGCAGAGAAGGCAGCCCGATATGAGTCCCCAATAGCCGAACTGCCGCGAGAGCAGCACGCCCACCAGGAGGCGGAGGGCTATGTTGGCGCCGATGCTGAAATCGAAGAGCCCCATCAATCACCGGCGCGCCGTGGCCATAGGTCGCGTACCAGAGGCGAACGCCATTCACGGGGATGACCCCGCTATACTCGGGTTTGGGGAGCGCGGGTGTGGATGGTAACTGCTCCCAGGGATTTTTCGCATGCGCCCACAAAGCCATCGCCATCAGGCTGGCGAGGAAGAAAATTCGAAATTGCCAAGCGCCGGTCTTCATCGGTTCGGTCCTTACAACCTACGCATTTTATTGGACATCCAACCGAAAGGCCAGTGATTCGTCGTAGCCATGAAACGCTAAAATCCGGTCCCGGAATAGACGGCCCATCGCTGCACCGGGGGGAGCGTCTTGATTCAGATGTGGAGCCGCCCGAAACTTGTCCCGATTTTATCGGGAGGTCGGCATTTCCTGACCCAAAAGGTCAGCGCCCCACCGCAGATAGGGACACTGCCTCCTTCCGTATTCCCTTGACGGTCAGAGCTGATATAGATAGGCTATAATGCATGAATGGCGATTTCACCGCCGCCCGCCTCGATCTTTCCGATACACTCCACCTCTCCATCTCGGCCGGTGGGAGACCCTTGAAAAATAATGACGTTCGAACCCGGAATGTTATCGAAAACACAAGGCCGCGTTCAGGCGTTTTCTTTCAGAGCCGAGATGTTATTGAAAACAAATAAGTTATCGTGAAATCGAGTCATGTTATAGAAAAATAAGGCACTTGCTGACAAAAGCATCAGCACTAAAGGCCGCATGCAGTTTCGACTTCGGCGCTATGCCGCAGTTGAGGACACTACCACGCAGAGGATGATGGTGCGGTTTCGCCTGCTGGAATCGGGACTGCGTTCGCCGCCCCGCCCGAGGTCGACGCCAGGGCGAGGCACGGTTCCGCAGGAAACTTTTCCCTTGACATCTCGATGTTTGTAGGCTAGAATTGGTTCGAGGAAAATGCGATGGTGCCGCGCGCCGCAGCCCTGACGCCCGCGCTTCCGTGGTGGTTTGTCGTCCGCCGGCCCGATAATCTGCCAAAGCTGAGAACTTATTGATAACAAAGGGAAATGTTTTGGGATTTTCCCTTCCCAAAGCTGAGAACATACTGAAAATAAAGCAGTTACAAAACATTGAAAAAGCTGCAAAATGCTCGAGAATTTGACCTATGCCGGCTGCCGAATTCTCGACCGAGATCGGCGCACCAACGACCTGCACCACTCCTACGCAGAGAGCCAGCTTGCGTGCGGCGCTCAATCATGTCACCATAGAGCGGGCTTCAAAAGAGGTGGCAATCAACATGTTGATGAAAACCGAGAGTCAGCCTGTCTTAGCCGGCAGTGGCCCGGAGGTCATCCCATACGCTCGCCCTTCGAGGGCGCGATTTGCCCTAGCGTTCGGCATCGCGGCAGTTTCCGACCTCGCATCTCTGTGGACCGAATTCATGCCCCCCGTCCAATGGCTGATTGACCTTGCCACCGCGGGGCTGCTTTTCTTGATCCTTGGACGCAGGTGGGCTCTGCTGCCCCGGCCTTCTGCTTGAAGCCATACCTGGCAAGGGAGTACTCCCCTTCTGGGTTCTTGTCGTTATTTATCTGTTCGTTTACGACGAGATCAAAATCCACAAGCCTGCAAAGCCTTCCGCACTTCGCCAATAAATCCTTCGTCGCTCACCATTGGATTTCTTCGGCGCTTAACATGGCCTGTTTAGCACCCCCCCTCGCGATTCGTCTGGCTCGGGACTCCGCCACTCTCCGACCTAACTTTTTTGTGGCACGTCCCCGCGAACCGGGATAACTTGTTGTGGCATTTTTCAACTCAACGAGCATTGTCACTATCACAGGAGCACTCATGAATCGGCGCGAATTTGTGCAGGCAACACTTATCGGCGGGGCGGGGGCCTCCTCCACGCTCCGAGCCAAAATTTCCGCCGCGAGCGAGAGCGTAAAAGGGACGGCAAGTGCGTCAACCTTGTTTCCTACCAGCCTCCCGGAATTGCAGTGGTACGAATTTCCAGCCGCCGGATTCTCTCAGTCCGTCTCCGGCACGATCTATCATCCTTCCAAGCCGCCTTGTTGTGGCGTGCCCCTGGGAGGAATCAGCACCGGTTGTATTGACCTCGATGTAAAGGGAGTCTACGGCTTCAATAGCGCCTTCAATGGATGGTCGCACTGGCCGCACGGCATCGCGACGGAAGGCTCGCGCATGGCAAGGAAGCCACCGACTCTTCAGCCGCTTCTGGGATTGGCGGTCGGCGGCCAAGCCTGGGTTCTGACCACGGACCAGGTGGTGCATGGGGGCGACATCAGCTACTGCCGCGACCCCAACTTCAAACTGACCCGCTTCAATCCGAATGTCAAAACCACTTTGCTGAAAGGCGTCCGTGCGGCCAAGGAAATTCACTACTGGGGACATTACCCTGTGGCCGATCTCGAGTTCGAGACGGACGCGCCGGTCAGCGTGGGCCTGCGCGCATGGTCGCCGTTTATCCCCGGCGATACTCCGGCCTCCAACATTCCCGCCTCGGTGTTTGAGGTCCACCTGCGCAATGGGTCGGATGGGCTCCAAAAGGGAACGATCGCTTTCAATTTTCCCGGCCCCGACACGCAAGAAGCGCTAAGCAGCGAGTTCACCCGGCAGGAGGTGAACGAAGACTTTCACGGCATGTTTGTGGCCTCGCAAGGTGGAGTGAATTACGTTCTCGGCGTGCTGGGAGCCGAGTCTCCCCGCTTTGGCGCGGGGCTCAATTCCGCCTCCACCGCGTGGAGCAGGATTGGCACGGAGCTGCCGCAACCTAGTCCGCGCGAGTGGGGCGGCGTGCGAATCTTTACAGACTCGAGCAGCTCGGCGGCAGTCGATTTCTCGCTCGATGTGGGTGAGAGCAAGGTGGTGCGATTTCTGCTCGCGTGGTACGCGCCGGTATGGCAGGGGGCTTACAAGCCCGCGGTCGAAGCCAGGAAGACGAGCTATCCCGACCAGCAATGGCAGGCGCCCGCATGGATGGGCGACACGCTCTATTATACGCAGATGTACGCGTCGCGTTACGGCAGCGCACTCGATGTTGCGCGGCGCATGGCGGTGGAGCACGAAGCCATCTTGAAGCGCATTCTCGCGTGGCAAAGTGTGATCTATTCTCAAACCAGCCTGCCCGTTTGGCTGCGCGATGGTTTGGTGAACAATCTGGCGCTCATTCCCGAGGTCAGTTGCTGGGCGCAGGCCAAGCCCCCGCTCGGCGACTATGCATTCCCGGAAGGGGCCTTTGCGCTGATCGAGAGCCCACGCGGAAGCCCGGACGTTGGCAACATTCCCTGCGACTGGTACGGCAATCTGCCTTATGTCTACTTTTTCCCCGACCTCGCGACGTCGAACCTGAGACTCTACAAGCATTTTCAGCGCGAAGACGGCGCCGCTCCGTTTCCTGCTGGGAACTCTCGGCACGCTGCCCGACTTCGTCACTCCCGCGTATGACTGGCAGATTTCTTTGAATTCCACCGCCTACGTCGACCTGCTTGATCGTCTCTGGCAACGCACGGGTGACGACGCGCTGCTGCGCGAGTTCTACGGCTCGGTTAAGAAGAGCAATACCATGACCATGAACCTTCGCAAAGGTCCGGCGGGCGTCATCAGCATGCCCGAAGGCAACAAAGGCATGGAGTGGTTTGAACTCGGCGAATGGGCCGGGATGTGCACGCATCTGGGTGGCATGCATCTGGCTCAGTTGCGGATCATGGAGCGCATGGCCCGCCACATGGGCGACGAACCCTACGCAAAGCAATGCCAGGCATGGCTGGCCGGGGGCTCACACGCAATGGAAAACGAGATGTGGGCCGGCGACTACTATTTGAACTATTACGAAAAGGAAACGAACAAGAAATCCGACGACGTCATGAGTTGCCAGTTGGATGGCGAGTGGACGGCGGTCGTCCACGGCTTGTCGGGAGTATTTCAGTCGGATCGTGTGAAAACCACGCTGCAGACCATCAAACGCTGCAACATTCACGTGACACCCGAGGTGGGCGCAGCAACGTTTGCGCGCCTGGACGGAACTCCGCTGGTCGCCACTTCCAAGGTGGCCGCGTACGGCGTCTATACCATGGTTGTGGCGGAAGTCCTGCTTCTCGCAATGATCTATATCCAAAACGGCGAACGGGAGTATGGACTCGAACTTGCCCGCCGGCACTGGGAAAATCTCGTCTGCCGCCAGCGCCACGCATGGGACATGCCCAACATGGTCCGCGGCGATACGGGCGAGCGCCACATCGGAACGGACTACTATCAGGTCATGATACTCTGGGCATTACCCATCGTGCTTGAGGGCCAGAACTTGACAAACGCCTACGGCCCCGGCAGCCTCGTGGACCGCGTCATCAAAGCGGGTAACCGAGCTTAGACACAGGGTTCGGAAGGAATTTTCCTCCGGAAAACGTGAAGACGAAAAGCTTCCAGGTTTTCCTAATGGTCTGGCCACCACCCTCGGAGCAACGTCGCAATCGCCCGCCAGTACTTTGACCTTAAGTATCAAAAGGAATGTACCTGCCCGCGATCCTAATTTCCCACTGGTCTGGGCGAAAAGGGCGGTTTCGGCATTTCTTTCACCGACCGCTTCAATGTGACGTCGTCGATGAGCAAGGAAGGCACAACTAAAGTAACCAAAGGTGGAGAGGTATCCGCCAGCGAGCCTCCGGCTAATACGGAAAACACGGAGTTCCTCATGCTAAGAAAGGGAGTGGTGTAAAAGAAGGAGCTTGCGGATGCGGCCATAACATCCTTGAATGTGGCAGTGCTGAGGCCATCGATAGCCACGTTTCGCACCAACTCCTCGTGGCCGTCCGGAAAAACTTTGTGGGCGACAATGACCACCTGGGTCGAGCCACCGCCATCCCGTCCCGGCATGACGGAGCTAAGGAGCGAGGTCATCATCTCCTTGGGGTCGCCAAGCATGGGATTCGCGACTCGGTCGATGACAATCCCAAATGGAATCTCCTGCTGCCGCACCATGCTGAGCAGTTTTGCTTTCAAGGCCTGGTCGGTCAGGCCCTGAGTCACCGTGACCAGCAAATTGCTCGGGGCAACGCTCCCACCTCGTCGGCTCCCGGTGCTGTGCGCAATCCTCGCAATTGGATCGCGCGAAGCCAACAGGGTTTTCAGCGTGCCGCTCACCACCAGCGCGGTCCTCTGCGCGGGTACACCATCGTCGTCAACCCGGAATGTCCCTTGCAATGGCTTGTTCTGATAACGTCGCAAGGTGGGATCGTCAGTCACGCTCAGAAAGTCTGGCAGGACGTGGCTGCCAATCCGATCCTGAAATGGATTCCCCATTTGGCTGCTGACCATATCAAACTGCGGAATATCCGACACCGGAGGGCGCCGGGCAAGCACTGCGGCGCCAATTACCTGGTTGATTAGCTCGGCTGCCGCCTGACCTTCAAAGAGCACCGGGCCGTTGTAGTGATCCACCACTGAGGCGGTGCGCAGCTTCTCCAGTTGCTCACCCATGGTTCGGGCGCGATTCTCGAGTTCGCCCGAACCAGGCAAGTCTTCAAGGGAATGCCCATATTCCGCAAGGAAATCCCGCACAGGCGCGCCGTCCTCCGCTTGCGTCTCCGCCAGCAGAACCACGCTGGCTACGGGGGTATCACGTGTAAAAGTCGCTCCCTCGCTGTTGACGTAGCGTGTATACGTTTGCTCCATCGTCACCTGCGCGGAATCGATAAAGATATTGGGCGATCCCGCAAAGACCCCGGAAAGGTTGCGCGCCAGGGATTCGAGTTGCGCGGTGTCAATCTTCACCGGTGCTGCCGCCTCAGTGATGGTCGCAGGCACCTGCGAGCTGAAGTCAGCAATCTCTTCAGTGCTCGTTTTGTCTTGGAGCGCGGCTCGCTTGCGTGACAAGTCTTCAAGTGCCTTCTTGTATGCGCTGTCAGTGGCAAGCCAGATCTGACGGCGAATTTCCTTATAGCTGCCCTCCAGCGGAAGCTGCACAACGCCGCCAAAACCTCCTGCCAATCCCCCGCGATTGAGAAAGGACATCGAAACGAAATTGGTATTGTCGAGCTTGGTGCTGCCCACTCGAACTTCGACTGTCAGGAAACGCTGATGAAGAGAGGAGCTGGTGAGCAGTGCTCCGAAGGTGGCGACAGCGCTGGCAGTGTGTTTCTCCTGTACACGATATGCGATGAAGTAGGGCTTCTCGAGCTTTTCCAGCTCAAGCTGCTTCATCGAGCGAGCCAGCTCGTCGCGCATCGCTCGCAATACCACGTCATCCTGGGCTTTGAGTTGGCCTACCGCCAGGAGCAGGATTGCCAGCGTGGCGGAAATGAGATTTCTTAACCGGGTCGGGTCCATCGTTCATCCCTCAAAACGGCGATTCGTTTTTTGTTAGGCGCCAAATCCAGCATTCGCCAGGCCCCGGCGCCAGGAATTGCCGACGGGGTCCGTGACCGCCCCAGATCGATCAGAGATCCAGTGCGCCAATATTGCTCTCTTTGAACGCCATTCAAATAAATTTGCGCCCTCAAAATGGCGGTGGCAGGAGAGGCGTCCGCTCCTGGGACTTCCCCTTCTTTTGCACCTCAATCTGTGAAACCAGGATGGCCGGCGATGAAGCGGAAACCGGCACCGAGCCCGACTCTGCGCCACAAATGCCATTGAAAGTGGCGACCTGGTCGTCGCCTGTCAGCATCTTGCTGAAAGTCGTCAGGGGCGTGCCGATGAGATCGACTCCGCGGACCAATTCCTCCCGACCATCGGGGAAAACACGATAAACCATGATGGGCAGCACGTTGAAGGCGTTTGGAATGACGCGGCCAGTCAGAGTGAATCCGCCCTCCACCTCCTGGAAGTAAAGCCCGAAAGGCTTGTTCTGTTTCTTGATTTCTTCGATCAGCATTTGCTTGAGCGCAGCATGCGAGACGGGGTTGGAGATTTCCACGATCAAGTTGGACTGCCTCGCCACGACCGCCAGCCCCTGTTGCTTGCGCCCGTGGCCATTGGACTGGGGAAACCCCTCGATGGGCGACCGCGACATTAAGAAATTTTCGAGGATGCCGTGGTTAACCACCACGACCCGGCGCGCCTTGACACCCTCGTTATCGTAAGTGTAAGCGCCCACCAGATCGGTATTTCCCAGGCGTCGCAAGGTGGGGTCGGAATACACACTGAAGTTGGCGGGCAAGACCACCTGCCCCACTTTCTTCTTAAAAGTCTGCCCCTCTTCTTCCGATTTCTGGCGGTGGCCTTCGACCCGGTGGCCGAAGATTTCATGAAAGAACACACCGCTGGCGGACCCGGAAAGGATGGCTGGCCCGGTAAAGGGATCGACAACCGGGGCACTTCGCAGAGCCTGCAAGTCGCTGATGATCTTTTCGACATCCTTGAGGATCGTGGCATCGTCTGGCATGCCGTCAGGCGCGACAGCGGAATAAGACTCATAACGTGGCAATTCCATGCCGTCGTCGGCTTTGCTCAGGGCGGAGATGATTAAACGGTAGAGCGGTTGAGATACCTGGATCTCAGTTCCGTCACTATTCACATACCAGCGCGTCTCAATGTCGGCGCTGAATTGGGCGTCCGCTTCGTAGAGATTGCCGTATTTCGCAAAAGGGGCAGTGTACTTGCGGAGTTTCTCCTCCCAGACTTTCGGGTCCAGCGATAAAGTCAGGGGGGGGTCGCGATAGACGGCCGCGGGTTCGCGGGAAAAATCGTTGGACTTGTCCTCGGGTGATACTTCAACTTGCACCGACGTCTTTACCTTTGTGTATCGTTCCACCGCCGCTTTGTATTTCTTATCTGTGTTATACCAGATGATGCTGCGCAAAGCCTCAGGATTGTCCTCGAGGGGTACCTGAATAAAGCTGAATCGTTCGAGGAAATTGAAGTCGGGAAAACCCGTTGAAAGTGCGTGGGTGTTATCGAGGTGATAATCACCAACGCGGAGGTCGATGTCCAACTGGCGGCTCCGAGATTTTGTACTGCTGGTAATTTCCCCGAACGAGGCGCTTATCCCCACGACCTGGTCATCTGTAATTTCGTAACTTAAGAAGTAAGGCGGAAGTTGTTGGCTCTTGAAAGTTTGAAGTGATCTGTCAAGTTCAACTTTAAGTGTGGAAAGAACGGGTGAAGGCTTGGCGTCCTGAGCCTTCAGAAGGGGGGATAAGAGTAAAACAAGAACCGCGGCCCAAGTCAGGTCTCGAATACGCATGCCGACCCTCCTAATGGCCGCGAATCATACTGCTCGCTTATTGCTTTGTCAATGTTCAGCCGGTCAAGGGCCATCAATTTTGTAAATCTTACGACCAGAATCGGCGACGTCAACGTTTGGCGAGTGCCGGTCACTGGTGCCCCCAGCAGCCTCGCGGACCGCGTCATCAAGGCCGGGAATCCAGCGTAACTTTTCGTTGACTTTCGCCGACGAAGTAGAATACGACTCCCAGCAACACCAGGCAGACCCCCACGGTCAGCGAGTTGAGGGGGCCAACGCGTTCCGCGTGGTTGCGCACGCAGGAGACGGCGATAAGAATCGCGGGTGGAATCCCCAGAAAGATCGCGCCGGCGAGACCGCCCTTCACGCGAAACTGGCGATGCAGGTCGGGCTCTTTGACGCGAAGTGCGACCAAAGCCACGAATTCCAGCAAAATGCTGAGTCCGGTCAGCAGCACGTCGAGCATGACCGTGGCTTCAAACCCGAGTACCGTCGCCAGCGCCCAGAACAGGGAGCAAACGAGGACGGAAACCCACGGCGCACCGCGTGAATTTTCCCTCGCAAACATTTTGGGCAGAAAGCCTTTGAGGGCCATCGCGTAGGGCACGCGCGAAAGCGACATCACCAGCGCATTGAAGGTGCTGAGCGCGCCGAGCATTCCCGCCGCGGTCACGAACAACGCGAGCCTTCGCCCGCCGAGTCGCCCCGCCAAAGTAACCCACGCTCCGGTTTCCCAAGCGGAAGCGGGAATGCCCGCGTGTTGCAACGGCAAGGATGGGCAGCAAATAGGTAATGACGACAAGCGCAAGCGCGATGCCCATCGCAAGCGAATAGGTGCGCCGCGCATTTTTGACGTCTCCCGCAATCGTCGAGGCATTGTCCCACCCCATGTAGTTCCACATCGCGATGAGAATGCCTGCAAGCAGGTCGGGTTTGGTGAGGTGGGTTGACGGCGCGCTTGCAGCAGACGTCGAAAACCCGAACCAGACTAGAATCGCGAATGGCGCGAGCAGCGCCAGAACAAGAAAGATCGATTCTTCACCGACGAAGTGAGTACCCATCAGATTCATCACGGCGCAAACCACTATCATGAGCACGCCAACGAGAAACGGCGTATATCCCACGCCGAGCCGCGGCAATAAATGGGCGAGATACGTTGAAAACAGGATGGGGTAGATTGCCATATCGAAAATGCTGCCGGCGAATGACAGCCACGATTCTTGAAATCCCCAGAACGGCCCCAGCGCGCGCGTGGCCCAGACGTAGAAGCCTCCCGTCTCCGGCAGTGCCGAGGCGAGTTCGCTTACCATCAGCGTCGTTGGGAGTCCCCAAAGAAGAGGCGTGATGACGCAAATCACCAGCAACCCGCGACCGTATCCGCTTGCCTGAACGATCTCTTCCAGGCCGAAGGGACCGCCGGCCACCATCGCGTACGTTGCACTGACCAGGGCCACGAGTCCGATCTTCGGGCCAATATGCCGGGCCTTTTCCAATTTCCTCCTCTTGCCAATCGGGCTGAAACTCTTGGCTATTTATAAACTATTTTTGCGGATTCGTCAGTGATTCTGTCGGCGGATGCGGTGTCACATTGGCTGCACAGTTGGCAATCGTGAATCTCAGCAGGCTTTTGCGTTACCATAATCAATCACCGTGCAATAGTGCGGGCGGAAGATGCCTCGGACGGCATTTATGGGTACGACTCTTCTAAAACCCTTGATTGGTGCTTGTATGCTTGCCACCGTACTCGCAAGCACCGCCACCACCACCACGAGCGAGGCAACCTACCCCTCGGACCGCAAAAGCCTGGTGAACGCAATCAAGTCGTTGGAAAAGAAGCTGCGCTTCCGCCGCACGAAGAATTTCCAGAGGGCTTCTTCGGAACCCGCCGTGGCCTATCGCTGCTACTATACGGGCAAACTCGAATTGCCCGACTCGTACAGCAGCCTTCAGTTGGTGAATGGAACCGAAGTTGGTTGCCCCGTCGACCCACAGAAATTCGATGTCTTCCTTTATGCGATGGACGCGAATGCCAGCGGCAAGACACCCCTCACGACGGCTTTGGCGCATGAATCCATGGAGCGATTTCTGGTGGTCGTTCCGCACGAGGATTTTCATGCGAGCAAGGAATTGCACAAGCTTCCCGAGACCTGGGCGGAGGCCTCGGCAACTTTGATTGGATTCTTGACGGCACAAGAAGTCGCGCGCCAGCAGCTCGGGGAAGAGTCGGAGGTCTGCCAAAATCTCAAGCGCGAGCCGGAATTGTTCGCGCGCAAGTCTGAAATCATCAATCGCTACTATGCTCAGCTAAAAAGCCTCTATCGCGCTTATCAGGCAGATGAGATCTCACAACACGATGCCCTCATGCAAAAGCAGCAAGCCTTTGACGAACTTCATCAGGCATGTACGGCAATTATGCCGAATCCAAAATCGTTCAATCGATGTCCTGCCGCGATGAACAACGCCGGGCTTGCGTTTGATGAAACCTACACGAAATTCTACCCGCTGATGTATCAGCTTTATTTGGCAAAAGGCAGTGAACTGAAGCCCACGATCGCGGCGCTGCAAAACACAATGAATACCAAGTCGGAGGCGGAAGCGCTGGAAAATCTTCGCAAGGCAACCAAATCCACTGGACATGTTGATTGAAGGGAATTGAAGCCAGGAGAGAAATGGCGAAGGGTTAATTCATGGAGTGGGTCAGAACCTCGGTCAATTCTTCCGGTGTAAGCACAAGCGGATTCGCCTTTGTGCTGCTGGCCCTTGCAGCTTCGGCCACGAGAATGGGGACATCTTTTTCGCCGATACCATAGGCATTAAGCGCTGGTATTTCAAGTTCGCGGACAATCTCGTTCACCCAGGCAATTCCGTCTTCAGCGCTGGCGGCGGGATTGCCGGTAAGGATGCGGGCCACGTCCTTATAGCGGCGCAATGCATCACTTTGCGGCACGCGGGCCCGCAGCGCGCGCAGATTGATCTCCATGCCATGGGGCAGAATCGCCGCGCAGACCGCTCCGTGGGGAGCATCAAACCTGCCTCCGAGCGGGGCGGCGAATCCGTGGACGACGCCGAGGCCGGCATTGGCGAGTGCGAGTCCACTGAAGAACGCCGCGAGTGACATGTCACTTCTCGCCGCAACGTCATCTCCATGATGGAAGGCCTGCCGCAACGAACGCGCCACCAAAGGAATTCCCTGCAAACAGAACCCGTCGGTGATGGGGTTCGCACGGTTAGAAACGTAGGCTTCAATCAATTGCGTTAAGGCGTCGAGCCCAGTCCGCGCGGTCGACCGGCAGGAAGCCCCAGAGGTCAAATTAGGATCGATAACGGCAAGCCGCGGCAGCAGAAACGGACTGCGCAGGCTCACTTTCACCTGGTGTGCAGGAACGGCGAGCACCGCGTTACGCGTGACTTCCGCCCCCGTGCCCGCCGTTGTCGGCACAGCAATAAACGGTGCAGCGGAATTCTGAAGTGTCTGACCTTTGCCCACGACTTCGAGATAATCCAAAACTTCGCCGGGATTCGTCATCAGGCCGGCAATTGCTTTTCCCGCGTCGATGACGCTACCGCCGCCGATGGCGACGACCACGTTGCAATCTTCAGCCCGCGCAAACTCGACTCCACGGCCCACGACTTCAACCGTGGGTTCACCCACAAATTCAAAGCGACACGAGGAAACACCGGCGGCAGTGAGTTCAGCTTGCAGGCGGTCGGAATTCGCGTGGCTCTTTCCCGTGACCATCAGAGCCCGGCGGCCCTTTTGCCGGATTGCGGGCGCGACCTGCTGGGAGGTGCCTCGGCCGAAAACGATGCGGGATGCGGCTGCGAATTCGAAGGCCATAGAATCATCCGTAGATTTCGCAGATTACACCGATAAAGCAAAAAATCCAGGCGTCACGAAAATCCACTCGCAGGGTAGCAACATGTTGAGTGGAGGTGATCCCCTGCTCCACGTCCATATCTGTGTAATCTGCGAAATCTGTGGAGGAAATCTGATCACCAGCCGTTGTCTGGCGGAAAGACATTCGAGTATTTCACGCTGTAGCGCGGCTCGGCCATCAGAGTTTCCATCTTATCGCGCCAAGCGGCGTAGTGCGCCGTGGCTTTGTGAGCGTTGGTCGCTTCGAGGCTGCGATAGACTTCCACGAGCACAAACTTCGTAGGATCGTCACTCTGCTGCACCACGTCGAAGCGCGCGATGCCGGGCTCCTTCACGCTTTCGCGCGCGTTGGCCAGCGTCACTTCCTTGAAGGCATCGATCAAGCCGGGCTTTACTTTGATGTGTACATGAACGACGAGCATGGCGATTCGCTCCTTATGAATTCTTCGACGCCTGGAGCCTCATGTAATGGAAAACTTCGTGACTTCATGCCAGGTCGCAACTTCACCTTCCGTCGCGTAGAGGCGAAGATTTCGCACTTTGAACTGACCAGGAAGTTTCGCGCCGATTTCGTCGGTGATCTTTTCTTTCAAGCTCTGCGAGTGGGAGCCGTAAAGAAGGCTCAGATGCGGCATGAAATCGGGGTCCGCAGGGCATACCAGAATTTTACTCGCGGCAACGTGGGACTTTCGCAATAAATCCAAAGGGCCCGCATGAATAAAGAGGTCGCGAAAGTATTCGCGCATCATGCCGATGTTTCCCAAGCGGAGAGTCATGGGTTCGAGCACAGCAGACACGCGGCGCGACTTCTCGATTAGCTCGTCGCGATCACCGCGAATGCTTCCGACCAAAGTCACGTGCGGTGGAAACTCCGGTCCACGGTATCGCCGGCTCAGCTCTTGCAGGATTTCGCTCAGCCGGTGGCGCGTCGAGCCCTCCGGCATCAGCCACAAGGAGTATTTCTGGCCACGTCGCGTCGGCTTCACGGCTTCAGATTTCGCGGGTGCCGGTTGAAAGGATGCGTACGGCCAGCCCGAATCATTTTATTCCCCGTCCTTCAGCTCGCGAATCCAGAGATTACGGTACCGCACAGGATGGTGGTGGTCCTGCAACATCAGCGGCAGTTTTTCCGGGGTGGGATGGTAGGGCAGCCGCTTCAGATTCCACGTGGGGCCCATGATTTCCACGTGGTCCTGCACCAATACGCCGTTATAGAAGACAGTCACCGTCGCCTTGCGCAGCAGCTTGGCGTCGGCATCGAAGCGCGGCCCGTGGAAGACGATGTCGTAAGTCTGCCATTCGCCGGGCCTGCGGCAGGCGTTTACGAGAGGTGGAAACTCACCGTAGACGGCGCCGGCTTCACCATCGGCGTAGGTGACATTATCGAACGAATCGAGCACCTGAATCTCGTAAAGCCCATGCAGGAAGACGCCGCTGTTGCCGCGGTCCTGGTCCGTGCCGCGAGGCGGATTGGGCGTCGCCCACTCCACGTGCAACTGGCAATCGCCGTAAGCGGCTTTGGTGCGAATGTCGCCGGTGCCGGGCTTGACAATGAAGATAGCGCCATCTGGAGTCCACTCCGCCGCGCCGCCCTTGACGCTTTCCCAATTGGAAAGGTCTTTGCCGTTGTAGAGCATGATGGCGTCGGAGGGTGGCTTGCCGGCATGCTCCTGGGTGCTGGCGGTTCCGGAGGTGATGATGGGCGGCTCGGGCCGGCTCCGGTCATTGGGACCCCACTCGTGCTGTCCCCCTTGCGGCAAGGCGAGTACATTACTGTGGATTGCGAGTGTCAACGTCAGGGCAACCGCCACGCACGTGCCCCCGAGCAAAAGAGCTTTTCGCATCATCTCGATTCCCTTCCGATAATTGATTTCCAGCGCCATCAGAAAAAATCGGCAGCGCCCTGTCGAGCGATTTAGCCCTCTCTTCCCTAGGACGCTCGAAGCGCCTTCTTACGATTCCAATTTCTTAAACAAACTGATCAGCCCGTCGACTGTGAACTCCGGCGACTTGGAGTAATTGATGATCTGGCGCTCCATGGTCTCAACGGTCTTCACCCCATCGGGAATTCGCGGCGCAAGGTCATAGGGAATGTTGGTCACGCCGTGCTTGTCGCCATGCAGCAAATCGCCGGGATGGACGGTAAGTCCACCGATACGCACCGGAGTGCCGACCTCCACAATGTGAACGTAGGCGTGCGAAACGGCCACGTGGCTGGCGAAAAAGTGGAAGCCCAGCGGCTCGACTTCATCCAGATCGCGCACAGAGCCGTTGGTGACGCAACCGACGCATCCCATGGCCTTGTGCATGTTGGCGTTCACTTCGCCCCAGAGCGAACCGAGGCCCGAGGGCTCGTCCAGATCTTCAATCACCACAACGCGCGGCGCGGGGATCTTCATAATATCTTTCCAGTGTTCGCTGGGATAAATCGTTGCGCCCTTTGCGCCAGGGGATACCGACTGAATTTTGATGGTCACCGCGTAGCCCACCATGACGCCCATGTTGGGAAAAATGCAGCGGATTTCCGGACGCATAAAACCTTCGTTCCGCGGGCGGACGTCAAAAACTTCAATGGCGTTGGAGACGGTGGGGGTGTTGTAAGTGCGTAAAAGCTGAAGAAGTGCAGGGTCATGAGCTTGCATGATGAGTTCTCCTTTAGAGATTATTCCAGCCGGAGAGATTATCTTGCCGCCGGGTGAAAAACAACCCCTAACGTTGCGGGATTCGGTGCGTAAAGGGATTGTTGTGGGCAATTTCAGATTCGGGGCAAATTCATGGGACAGGCAAATTCCCTCTCCTGGGCGGGAGGGAGTCCGCAAGGCGGGGTTTATGCCGCCGCATGGGCCGCAATTTCTTGCTCGATGTCGGTCCCCTCGTAGAACCAAAGCCGCCCTTCGATTCGGACCGTTTCCCGGAAGGGGCAGTCAGGGAGTTTCGGATCAGCGTGCATGCAGGGAACCAGCGTATTGCCCCACGACCTGCCGGGATTCTGCCACGCGGTCAGAATCCATCGGTTCCCTGTCGTGGAGCGAACTGCGGCAACGGGCGGGCGAAGAATCTTGTTGTCATTGGTCATGGCGGCAAATTCCGGCGCACCTTTCAGGAGAACGCAAATCTGCGTCGGCATGCCGCTCGAACCATCCGGGCCGGCCAAATCCTTGCTGGTAAAATTGCGCATCCACAATTCCATTTCGACGGCATTCTCGGCTGGCCGGATTTCCGCCCCCATCGTCAAACCACCGGGGAGGTTCCATTGCGAGCGCAGCGTCCCGTCGGCGGCACGTTCCCAGTCGACGTTCTCTATAATTTGGTTGTTTTCGTTCCAGACGGTCGGAAGGTCGGTATGCGCAAGCCAGAGCAGGCCGAGGTTTGAGAAGATCGCCTCCGGCAGGTCGAGCACGACGTAACTTGCGGGGTCCCAGGGCAGAAACACGCTGGCCTTGGTGCCGCGCAGCGGGTTCAGCGCTCGCTCGTTGAACCCGATGCGCGGACGCCGCCCTCCGGGGTAAGGCAAGACGCGGACTGTTTTCCTCACCGGCGGAATCGGTCCATCGGGCTTGATCCCCAACTCCCCCGGGCGCTTGCGAACTTCCTCTTCGCTCATGCCGCAGACGCCAGCCGCCTCTGCCCAGGAATAGCGATGGTAGTGCAGCATGTTGTCCAGCCAGAAAGGCAGATCAGCACGCGTGGCAGCAACTTCCACCGGCAGGTCCGGGCAAGGGGATTTGGAAACCGGGTATTGCTCCTTCAATAAGGGATCAGCGGGCAGGTGGGCAAAATCAATGTAAGGACGCAAATCCCCTAGCGCCAGCACCCGGAATCCGTTCTCCTTCAAAAATCCCATGTACTGCTTAAAATTTTCAGGAGGCGTATACACCCAGGGGTGCGCCACGTCCGGAACGCCGTGAAATTGCAGGACGACGGCGCGGCCACGCTGCGCGCGGCTCACCACTTGCTTGAAATAATCGAGGTTCCAATCCGGGTACGCGTCACCCGCCGTGGGAATGAGCAAGGGGTGATAAACCGCTGGGTCGAATGCGGGTCCGGGCTCCATTGCGCCGTATTTGATTTCGGGCTGCATTCCGCGGCGCGCGAGTTGATATCCCCGCTTCTTTAATACCTCGATCGCTTCCGGGCCAAAATCGTCGCCGGGGTGTGCATAGGTGGTGGGCAACGGGACACCCGCCTTCTTTAATTCGGCCTCCACCAGGTGAAGCTCACCCTCCAACCGCGCGGCATTTCGCGGAGAAGCGAAGTTGGCGTGCGTCCACGAGTGGTTCCCAATTTCAAGCCCCATCTGGTGTAGTTCGGCGACCTCCTTCCAGGTCATGAAATTCTCCAAGTCGTTCATCCAGGCGTGGGAGATGAAGAAGGTGGCGCGAAATCCATGGTCTTTCAGCAGCGGAGCCACAAATGTCCGTTGGGACTTTACGGCATCGTCAAAGGTCAGAACGACGGTCTTTTCAGGAATCGTGGGGATAGGCGTATCAGATGGTTCAGAAGCCGCGACGCGACGCGAAACTGCAAGCACCCCCACTGCCGAGATGTGACGCGTTATAAATTCTCTGCGGTTCAGTTTGGACTTCCAGGGCATCGTGCATCTCCTGGCGATGTCAGAGGGCAGGCTTGGCGTGATGCCGGAGCCAGGGCTCGAACCGTTCCCAGCAAAACTGGTTGCTATCATAAAGCTGCATTAGGAAATGATAGGCATCGAGGTCATCGTCGCGGATGCCCTTTGCCCCACCAGACAGGATGATCAGACTCCCGTGAGCTGCGAGCACATCAGCGAGGGAAGGGTAAAGCATCACTGGGCGAGGCGTCGGAGCAACTCAGGATGAGCGGCAATGAATTCATCGATCGCCGCATGGAAAGAGGTTTGCGGGAATTTCCCATCGCGCTGCTTCAGGAAGGTGATGAATTCTTCCACCGCGGATCGCTCCTCGGGCGAAAGCTCTAAAACGAGTTGACTGAGGTCTGTAGGGCTCATGTTCCCACCTGAATAAAAAAAGTATACACCCGAGATCAATCGCCAGCAACCCGCGCTGGGGTCGGCACTTACTTGATTGGCTGTTCTCAGTTGACGCAGGCATTGGGTTTCACGAATGTGTCGCAACCTTGTCGATGAATTTCGCAATCACACGCAGGCCCGGTGCATTCAATTTGTTTCCCAATCGTTCGATGTCCGCGAGGTCCGCGAGGTTGAGTGCCGCGGCGGTTCGCGGTAGAATGTCTGATTTGTGGAGGCCAACATGAGCTTTTTCAGCATGAAAGAAACCTCGTCCCGAGGCTTGGCCTTCATTTGCATCACTTTCTCATTCATGAGCGGTATGGATACCGAAGACCTTGAGTGGCTGGGTAACGCGAGCCTGCATCATAGTTTTTGGGGAAAGGTAATTTCCTTCCTTTCTATCTTGATATTGCTCGGATTTGGCATCCTCAGTGCCGTCGAGCTAGTCCGCCGCGCCGACTCGGCGCATATACAAAAGGAATAAGCCCCGGGCCCATGAAAAGAACGGCAGGATGGCGATCCTCACTTAATGTGGCAGCTTGCCATGCCGCGTTTTTCCAGATACTGCTGATGATATTCCTCCGCGCGCCAGAATTCCTTCGCCGGAGAAATTTCCGTCACGATCTTTCGCTTAAACACTCCCGACTTGTCGAGCGCTTCCTTTGAGGCGCGCGCAGCGGCCTCCTGCTCCGGCGAGTGGAAGAAGATGGCGCTGCGGTATTGCCGTCCATAGTCAGGCCCCTGCCGGTTGAATTGCGTGGGGTCGTGATTCTCCCAAAACGTTTTGAGCATGTCGTTGTAGGAAACCTTTGCCGGATCGAAGGTGACTTCAACCACTTCCGCGTGACCCGTCTGGTCCGTGCAAACGTCGCGGTAGGTGGGATTCTTTATCTCGCCGCCCTCATATCCCACGGCGGTGGAAATCACGCCCGGAATCTGGCGAAACGCCGCCTCCACTCCCCAAAAACATCCCGCACCGAACGTGGCTTTCTCCGTCGCCATATGCGTGCCTCCTCTTTGATTGCGGACGCCCCGTCAGATTCTATGCCGACGACGGGGCTTTTGCCAGTTTTTCCATCAGACGGGTTCCCTATTCAGTTTGATGATCGAGAGGCCTTGATGACTCGCCCGCGCGGAGCAGTTACCCACCCTCGAGAGATCGCTGATGATTTTGTCGATCGTTCCCGTGGGCGGAGTAAATTCCAGCCACGCGTGCGGAAAAAGCCGCGAATTCAGCGGCTATCCCGCGTATTGGCACGCCTGATCCCGCTCCGCCCCTCGCTTTATGTAGGCAAGTGTTGTAGCCTAATATGTTAAAGTGGGCCATTCGAGCCCGCGGGGCAACCCCCGGGAGGAAAATTTGGCTACAAATTCGGAAATTTTCGGCAGCTTGCCTGGGATCATCTGGTTTCAAGACGTCGTTATCTCAGTGGGTTCTGCCTTTTGCCCACACCAAATCTCGGTGGTTCTAGAAAGAGGAATCGCCAATTGATCAGTCCAGGTCAGTCCGGAGCTAATTCTGGCCAGAGACGTCCCTTGCTCGCGGCTAACCCAGAGCAGGATTTTTCCACCTGGCCTGAGAGACTTCGCCGCCAACGGGACGTGCGTTGAGAGGCTGCCGACGGCGCGCATGGTGGCAAAATCATAAGCAAGTGGGGAATGGTCAGCGGCGATCAGTTCCAGTCGCTCACCGCGGACGTCCACCCGGCTGAAACCGCAGACGCGCGCCGCCTCCTTCAGAAAAGCTCGCTTCTTGGCGATGGGCTCCAAAAGGGTCACGGACAGCTCAGGAAAGACGATCTTAAGGGCGAGACCAGGGAATCCGGCACCAGATCCAATATCGAGAAGGCTGCCGGCCAACTGGATTTGCTTGGAAATGAACAGACTTTCGCCGAAGTGGCGGGTGACAGCCTCTTCCGGATTCCGGATCGCCGTTAGGTTGATTTTGGCGTTCCAGCGCATCAGCAGATCGAGATAGGCAAGCGTTTGGCGGGCCTGGAGTGGTGCCAAGTCGAGTCCAAACGGTTCCAAGAGCAGGCGCAGGCGCGTTTCATTGAGCACGGGGGGATTTTAAAGCGTTTGCAGCAGAGGCGCAAGGAGGGAGAAGGGGAGCGGGCTTCGGGACTGGGGCATTGGGATTGGGGTCTTGGGTTTGGGGGTTGGGGCGCGGGGATTGGGTTGGGCGTTTGCGCAATGAGGCTTCAGGCGGGGACACGTTTCACACGGCTGGCATGTGGGCACTCCCTTCGCGAAGAAATCGGCAAAACAGGGGATGTTTCACGTGAAACATCGTCCTACCTGGCTGCACCACACTGAATTCACTCAGGCAAACGCATTCTGAATCGCTCAGAGGAGGAAAATGGACGCGATGAGATCATGTTCCATGTGGAACATCGCCATCGGGCCAAAATCTCTATAGTCATCGGCTCGATCAATTCGGTTGGGACCCAGCACTTCGGCGAATCAATTAGAAGCTTGGTTTTACACACAAAAAACTGAGCTTACACCCGAAAAAACCGTGGCAACACCGCCCCGTACGATTCATTCTCCTCCGATTTCAGTAAGAATGGCCTACAAAGGAGGATGTTCCACGTGAAACATCCATTCCTACCCGCATTGATGTAAAAACTGCGCGTCATTCCTAGTCACATCGGAATTAATACCCTGCAACTATTACATTCTTAACATCTTCAAATCCATTCCTCTTAGCTCAACAAGCCCGCATTCGGACATTTTGGCACATTCCTTGCACCATCACGGGTGGCCGGGAAATTCGATCATTGGGGGGTTTAGCCACTATGAAAAAGGCTCTCGCGACTCTGTCATCAGGTTTGATTCTCTCGATCGGGTTAACCGTGCCAGCTTGGGCGCAACTCGTGCGCGGCACCGTAGGCCCCGTTTCGCGCGGCGGAGGCGATCTCGGTGCGGGCCCTTCGGAAATCTCGAATTCGACGCTCAGCCGCACCCACACCGGCATCGGTGATGATCAACCCGGAACGATGCAAACTCATTCGCAAACTACCAACGCCGCTCAAGCGCAATTGAGCGGCAAGAAAAAAACCAAACTTAAAGCCCACGAAAACTCTTCTGCCTCTGCCAATGCCAGCGTCAATGCGAAGCACCAAAAACGGCACGAGAAGGCGTCGCTGACGGCGAAGTCGAACACTCAGGCCAAGATGGAATCGAGCGCCAGCACCAAGAATGTGGAAGCGAATTCCAATGTGAGTTCAGCCGGCAAGAGCTCCTTCCAAACTGGATCTAAAGGAAATATCAGCACGAGCACGCGGACTGAGGCGAGTGTGGGCGAACACGCCAGATACAAATTCAGGCGCGAAAGCGAACTCGAACACGCAGACGAGTGCAACCACGCAGACGAGCACAAAGGTTGGTTCGAATTCCAGCGTCAAGGTCGATGCCGGCGCGCGCGGCCAGACCGATCTCCAGTAGCACCCCGCTGCACGACCCTGCAACGCGGCTCGACAGGAGGGGAACCCCAAAATTCCCCTCCAGGCACTACCTCAGGCTCGGGGCGTAGAGATTCCTAATTGGATACCCTGTTTAGATATTGGCCTGGCACCTTACGAGACCGGCCTTACGACAAGCCCGCCAAATTCACAATTAAAGTGAACCCAAAAGTCTCTCTTGCACTCTGACCGCGGAATGCTGTTTCATAGGGGGCATGAAAAAACTGATTCGATCCATCCTCATTGTTGCCGCCATCATTGCGACTAGCTTTGCAACCTCAAGTGTGCGCGCCGCCGATCAGCCATCGCGCGCGGGCGACGCGTTCGTCTATATCGGCACCAACACCGGAGGCAAGAGCCAGGGCATTTATCTTTATAGGTTCTCGGCGGCCACGGGAAAACTCGCGCCGCTGGGGGTGGGGGCGGAGGCGGACAATCCGGGGTTTTTGGTTGTCGACCCGTCGCGTAGACACGTTTACGCAGTGGACGAGATCGGAAACTACGAGGGGCGGAGCACGGGGAGCCTGAGCGCGTTTTTCATCGACCGCGCGTCGGGGCGGCTGAGCCTGCTGAACCGGGTGGATTCAGGGGGTAGTGGGCCTACACATCTAGCCATCGACAAGACCGGGCGCTTTATCCTGGCGGCCA
This sequence comes from uncultured Acidobacteriota bacterium, assembly GCA_963733285.1. Classification (GTDB taxonomy): domain Bacteria; phylum Acidobacteriota; class Terriglobia; order UBA7540; family UBA7540; genus Bog-366. Next base: position 50,845 of record CAVTDA010000172.1, on the reverse strand, counting down.
ATTACGGAGCGGGCAGTGTAGCCCTATTCCCCATCGTGAGCGGCGGCCGCCTGGGCAAGGCCCTGGTGGTGTTGCCGCACACGGGCCACAGCGTGGACGCAGGCCGCCAGAAGGAGCCGCACGCGCATTCGGTCTATTTCTCGCCCGACAACCGCTTTGCCGTCTCCGCCGATTTGGGCACCGACCAGATTTACCTCTACCGCTTCGATGCGGGCAAGGGCACGCTCGCGCCCAACGATCCGCCTTTCGTCCGGGTGGCTCCGGGGAGCGGGCCGCGCCACTTCGCCTTTGACGCCCAGGGCCGGTTCGGATACGTGATTCAGGAGATGGCGTCCACCATTACCGCGTTTGCCTACGACGCGGCCAAGGGGAATCTGCACGCGATTCAGACGGTTTCCGCCTTGCCGCCCGATTTCAAGGGCAAGAGCACCAGCGCGGAAATCTTTATCCATCCCAATGGACGCTTTCTTTACGGCTCGAATCGTGGCGATGACAGCATTGCGGTTTTCGCCGTGGACGCGCAGAAGGGAACCTTGACGCCGGTCGAATACGTTTCCACCGAAGGCAAGACGCCGCGCAATTTCGCGCTCGACCCCTCCGGCCATTACCTGATCGCCGCGAATCAGGAATCCGGCTCGCTCGTGGTGTTTCGCGTTGACCCCGCGACCGGGCGATTGACTCCGACCGGGCAGAAGGAGGATTGCCCGTCGCCCACCTGCGTCCTATTCGTCCCGGTGGACAAGCACTAAGAACGGCTTATTTACATGGATGAACAGGATGGACAGGATTTGGGAAGTTAAAGGCTAAAACCAATACGGAATCTCTTTGCTAGGCTTCGCTCGCTTCGCCCCCGACGCGGGCGAGAGTGGCTTGGATCTTTTTCATTCTTAACATGGATGGACAGGATGGACAGGATAAAGGAAAGGCCCCCAGGGGCATAAGGCTTTCTGCCAGAACTTTTCTTTCTCAGTCTTTTGCCTATCCTGATGCATCCTGTTTATCCATGTTTAGCCTGTCTCTCCCCCCAGACACGGGCGAGGGTGGCTTGGATTTTTTTCATTCTTACATGGATGGACAGGATGGACAGGATAAAGGAAAGGCACCCAGGGGCACAAGGCTTTCTGCCAGAACTTTTCTTTCTCAGTCTTTTGCCTATCCTGTGCATCCTGTTTATCCATGTTTAGCCTCTCTCCCAGACACGGGCGAGGGTGGCTTGGATCTTTTTCATTCTTAACATGGATGGACAGGATGGACAGGATAAAGGAAAGGCACCCAGGGGCACAAGGCTTTCTGCCAGAACCTTTCTTTCTCAGTCTTTTGCCTATCCTGTGCATCCTGTTTATCCATGTTTAGCCTGCCGCTTCCCCCCAGACACGGGCCAGGGTGGCTTGGATCTTTTTCTCGAAGCGGACGATCAGATCGCGGTTGGCGGCGATCTTCTCTTTCGCCACAATTAGGCCCAATGTTGGCTGGAAGTCCTCTGCCGATTCGCCGGCGCGCAGGCGCCTCAGATATTCGTCAATTTCCGCCAAGACTTGCGGCAAATCGTTCTTCTCAATCTCGCGCCGCTGTGCGCCGAGGCCGAAGCCGTCGTTCTCAACCTTGAAGAAGCCGATGGTGCTCGATTTCTTGGCCAGCGACTTGTCCAGAATCAGGATCGAGGTCTTAACCCCGGAATAAGGATTGAACACCCCCGCCGGGAGCGAAACGACGGCCACCAGATACTGGTCCACAAGCAGCTTGCGGAGCTGCGTGTAGGCGGTCTGGCTCTGGAAGATGATGCCTTCGGGCACGATGATGCCAGCGCGCCCCGAGGGCGTCAGGTGCTCGGCCATGTAATCCACAAACAGCACTTCGCTGCGCTTCGACTGCACGGAAAACCGGTTGTGGGGCTTGATGCCGCCTTTCGGCGACATGAACGGCGGGTTGGCCAGAATCACGTCAGCATACTCATTCCATTTGTCCTGGCTGGTCAGGGTGTCGTATTCCGCGATGTGCGGAGCGGCGAAGCCGTGCAGATACAGGTTCACCAGCGACAGACGCACCATGTCGGGCGAGATGTCGTACCCGGTGAAATTCTTTGCCAATCGGCCCTTTTCGTCGGGCGTTAAAGAAGAATTGAACATGGATGCACTGGATGAACAAGATAATTGGGCTTCTTCCTGCGGTTCTAACATGGATGGACTGGATGAACAGGATGATAGGGCTTCACTCTGCGCATTCTGTTTGTCCGTTTTTGTTCTGTCCTTTTGCTGTTCCTTTTTCCTCTTATCCTGTCCATCCTGCTTATCCATGTTCGTTCTATTCGCAGCGAGGATGTGTTTGTAGGCGGAGATGAGGAACCCGGCGGTGCCGCAGGCAGGGTCCAGAACCGTTTCCGTCTTCTTCGGGTCAACGATCTGCACGATGAAGTCAATAATGTGTCGTGGCGTCCGGAATTGTCCCGCATCGCCCTGCGAACCCAGCACCGAAAGCAAATATTCAAAGGCGTCGCCAAGGCGTTCGCTGTGGTCGTAAGTGAATTCATCGATCACCTTCAGAAACATCTTGAGCGTTTCAGGGTCGCGGTAGGGCAGGTAGGCGTTCTTGAAAATCTCGCGGAAGAGCAGTGGGATGCCAGGATTCTCCGGCATTTTGGTGATGGCCTCGGCGTAGAGATTCAGGGTCTCGTGCCCACCCAGGCCGGAACGCATGAGCTTGGCCCAGCCGTAGCGGGCGAATTCTTTGGCAAAAAACTTGCGCTTGCCGCCAAATTCCTCCGCCTCGGCGTCCATATCGTCCATGAACTTGTAGATCAGGGCAATGGTGATTTGTTCCACCTGGCTCTTGGGGTCGGGGACTTTGCCGACAAGGATGTCACGGGCGGTATCAATGCGGCGTTTGGTATCTGTATCTAACATGGACCCCTTTTACCAACATGGATAGACAGAATGGACAGGATATTTAAACAGAACGGACAAACTAAAAAAGCTTAACAAACATGGATGGGCAGGATGGACAGGATTAAGAGGAAAAAGCCACTAGATTCTTCGGTTTCTCTGTCGTGCCTTTAGCCATTCTGTCTTGCTTTTAGCCTTTCAGTCCATCCTGTTCATTCTGTCTATCCATGTTTGTAATCCTTGCTTCGGGTAAAGCGTTTGTATTCCAGTTTGGGGTTTCCGAAGTTTATGAGCAACCCTACTTCGATTCCTGTGGCGTTCAGATAGTTGATAATCTGCGCCTGGTGCTCGGGGGCGATGGCTTTGACCGCCTTCAGCTCCACGATCACTTTCTCCTCGACAAGGATATCCGCATAGAATTCACCCACACATTCGCCGCGGAACATTACGTGGGCCGGAGATTGGCCCACCGCATTCAGACCTTTCTGCCGTAGGGCCATCAGCAGGGCGTTTTCATAGACCGATTCCAGGAACCCCGCACCCAATTCGTTGATAACCTCAAAGGCGCACCCAATTACCGCTCTGGTAATTGCCTCATGTTTGAGTTCCGCCCTTAATTCAATATCCTGTCCATCCTGACTATCCATGTTTCGTCCTTTACGGAGCAAATTGGTTCAAGGAAACATAGTCCTTGACGTATTCAGGAATCAGCCAGCGGTATTTCGATGGGACGGCCTTAAGGTCACGGGTGGAAAAGACGGAATTTGTGGCCAAATCGGTGAACTGCTTGGTCTCGATAATGTGGCGAATCTGGTCGCTTCCCACGTAGGCCTTGAAGTAGTTCTTTATGGCGGGAATGGCCTCGGCCTCTTCCGGTTTGTAATCCGCAACAAACTTGGCGAACTCTTCCTCCAATAGTTCGTCCTTGGACTTGAAGCGGGGAATGAGCCCAAATATCTTTTCCAGGATTTCGCGCAAGCCCAGGCGGCGGTCAAGGGCGGCCGCTTTGCGCAATTTATCGAGGCTGTAGAATTCCTCAGGCTTGTCAAAGACTTCATGGTTCACGTAGTCGATGACTTGGTCCCACTTGCCAGCCTCGACGGCGGCGGCGATGGTCTTGTTTTCCCGGACCGTGTCTTCAAACCTCTCAAAGAACATTCGATCAATCTTCATCCCCTCGTAGCCGATGGTTTCTTCCTTCATCGAGGCGATAAGGTCGCCACCCAGATGGTCGTAGATGCCACCCGCTACTTTGACCCCACCCTCATCTTTCTTATGCCGCTTTCCCTTGGGTACGGGAAGCTTCAACACTTCGTCATAGTTGAAGTCTTCCTCGAAGTATTCACAGTTGGCGAAGAAGTCGAAAAGCTTGAAGGCGGTTTTGCGCGGATGCAAAACGCCCTCCTTGAGGCTTTCATCGAAAAGTTGTTCGAGGAAGTTGTGCGTGCGGGTGCCACGCCCCTTGATCTGAATAAAATCCGTGGGCGAGAAGATCGGGCGGAACAACCCGAGATTCAGGATGTCGGTGCAATCGTAGCCCGTGGTCATCATCCCCACGGTTACGCAGACGCGGGCCTTGCTGGTTTTGTAGGTTGAGATGAAGTTGGCCGAACCCAGCAGGTTGTTGTTGGAAAAATTGACAGTGAATTGCTGAGCGTCGGGAATCTGCGAGGTTACCTGCACGGCAAAATCCGACTGATACTTGCCGGGGAACATACGGTCAGCCATCAGATTGAGAATCTGCACCAGTTTGGTGGCGTGCTTCTGGCTGACGGTAAAGATAATGGACTTGCCGATCTCTTTGCTCACTGGATCGCGCAGGGCATTTTCCAAGAAGGTTTTGCAGAAGAGTTGATTGGTGGCGGCGGAAAGAAGCGCTTCTCAAACTCACGCTGCTTGTAGGCCTCGGCCTGGTCCTCGCCATTATCATCCCTGAAAGAAACGATGAAGCCCTTTTCCGAGAGCAATTCCGTAGTGACCTCGGTGCGCGCGTCCACGACGGTGGGGTTGATCAGGTAGCCGTCCTTGACGCCGTCGAGCAGTGAGTAACGGAAAGTGGGCTGGCTCGACTCACAGCCAAAGGTGCGGTAGGTATCTTCCCAGAGCCGCCGCTCGGCCTCGCGGGGATCTTTGGTGGAGGGGTCGGACGAGACGAAGCGGCGCAGGTAGTCGCGGGGCGTGGCGGTGAGGCCCAGCTTGTAACCGATGAAATATTCAAACACCGCGCGAGCGTTGCCGCCGATGGAGCGATGCGCCTCGTCGGAGATCACCAGGTCGAAATCGGTGGGGGAGAATAGCCGCTGGTATTTGTTATTGAAGAGCAGCGATTGGACGGTCGTGACCACAATTTCTGCGCGCCGCCAGTCGTCGCGGTTCTCTTTGTAAACGACGGTTTGATAATCGTTCGCCAGCAGCCGGGCAAACTGCTTTCTAGCCTGCTCTTCCAGTTCCAGCCGATCGACGAGAAATAGCACCCGGCTGGCATTGCGGGAGCGGAGGAAGAGCTTGACCACCGCGGCGGCGATCAGCGTTTTGCCCGTGCCCGTGGCCATCTCAAACAGAAAGCGGTCATTGCCCTCCTTCACCGCCCGCTGGAGAGCGTGGATGGCCTTCAACTGATACGGCCGGAGGAATCGAAGATTGTTGGCCTCAATGTAGCCTGGTCGCTCCGCCTCATTGCGCCATGCGGCATCGGATTGGTAGGTGGGGTGTTGAGTCAGGACGATGTAGTCATCGGTGACTTTGTCTTCGATCAAGCGTTGCGGATCGGGGGAGACCTTGTGATATCCCGTCACCGAATCCGGCGTAGGGAATGAGGTGATGATGTAGGGGTTGCCGCGTTCCAAGTCCCAAAAGTAGTGCAGGTTGCCGTTGGAGAGGATGACGAAGCGGCAATTCTGGGACTTGGCGTACTTCCGCGCCTGCTCCTTGCCGACCAGCGGTAGCTTGTCTTCTGATTTGGCTTCCAAGACGAGCAGCGGGAATCCCTTGCTGTCAAGCAGCAAGAAATCAATGAAGCCCTTTTGCGTCTTTTCAAAGTTTTCGCCCAGCGCGTCAAGGTCGGATGAATTTAGCTTTGCGGTGGCCTCAAGCCGGATGTTGGCAGGGTGATTTCCCTCGGCGAAGAAACGCCAGCCCGCCGATTCCAATAATTTATTGATTTTGATACGCGCTGCCGCTTCTTTATCGGCCAATCGGTTCCCCGCATTTTCAACGTTGATTCAAGGGTCATAATCTAACACAACATACCGTTAGAATTGGGTCGATGTTGGAGATTCGGAATGGAACAGGCGTTCCGAACCCACCCACGGCTAAGACTATCGGCCGCGCCGGGGAAGCGCGAAGGCGAAGTAGACTCCGCCGGGAGGCGACTTCAGATCTTGCCCGCTGACGATTTCCCCCCGTCACCCCTTCCCCTACCTTTAGTGCCGGTGGACAAGCGCTAGAAGCTTCCCAATACCCAACTCGCTTGATTCGGTGGTTGATTTTTTCGCGTCTCAGCTCAATCCAACAAAAAAACCTTCATGGCCTCATCAAAATCCGCCGATAGATGATAGGGGTTAGTGTCGGGGGACCGACGAGGGGGGAAACGAAACATTCAAAGTTCAACTTGCCTCCCGCGCCCGCTTTGAGGGTCGAATATTTGCGGTGGCGAATGAGGGGGGAGCACAGTGTGGAGGGGGCCCCACGCGGTGCTTGTTGTGGGGGCAAGGGGGGAACTTCTTTGCTTTCTTCCTCCCTTCGCGCCCTTTGCGCCTTTGCGTGAAACTGCTCTTGCCGGTCTGAATCCCTGGCTCCCCAGGGTCCTCTTTGTGTCTTGGTGATTCAACCTAGGGCTAATTTGAACGGAGACGGGCACCCCTTCTCTTGCGGGCCGTTACTTGATCGCCGCGAATCAGGAATCCGGCTCGCTCGTGGTGTTTCGCGTTGACCCCGCGACCGGGCGATTGACTCCGACCGGGCAGAAGGAGGATTGCCCGTCGCCCACCTGCGTCCTATTTGTCCCGGTGGAAAAGCGCTAGAGACTTCCCAATACATAACTCGCTTGATTCGGTAGTAAATTTTTTCGCGCCTCGCCGCAATCCAACAAAAAAACCTTCATGGCCTCATCAAAATCCACCGATAGATGATACGGGTTAGTGTCGGGGGACCGACGAGGGGGCAAAACGAAAATATCTGGTTTTCAACTTCCCTCGGTTGCCGCGGCGACAGAGGGTCGCGGCCGTGCGCCGCGGGGTGAGGGGGTCCGTTCTCGCGCGGAGGTATCGGCGCAGGCAAGGCCTTTGCGAAGCTCTCCCTTGCCCTAAGACTTAGCCATTCGACGCACGCGCTCGATTCTCGAGTCCAACTTTGAGCGTAATCCACGAGCCGCAACCAGATGTTTGTTGGCGTCGACCCAAGGCCCCAAATTATTCCAATATCGGGACGATATATGACTCGGAGAATTGCCTAGCCCCGCTCAAGATAAATTGAGCCGTCTTGAACACATTCCCAAGGGCGATGCATCCACGGTCATGCACCACCCTTGGGAAGTCGAGAATCTAATCGGCTGAAAGTGACAAGTCAGAAGCTATAAAGTTAGCTTCTTCAAAACCGCAGAACCGCTCCAAGCTGAATGGTGCGGGCAGCGTCCGCCGAAGAGATTATTCCTGCCCCAGCGGTGCCGATCCCCGTGTTCGGCTGTCCGAAGTTGGGATGGTTGAAGAAGTTAATGGCATCCGCGCGGATTTGAAGTTTCACTTTCTCCACGAGGTTAAAACTCTTTGCCAAGCTGAAATTCACGAGGCCTAGGCCTGGCCCGTACAAGATATTGCGCCCGGAATTGCCAAACGTATAGGGCGCGGGCACCTTAAACGCCGCGGGGTTAAACCATTCATGGATCGTAGGATTCGAGATCGATCCGGTGCCGACACGATTGGGATACCACGACCCGGCAAGCGAGTTGCTGAGGTTTGCTGTACCTATTGCCGGAGTGAAGGGCTCCCCGGAATGGGCCATGAAGATGGTTGAGGCTTGCCATCCCCCAATGAAGGCGTCCGCAACGCCACTATTGTTGAGATAGGCGTGTCCTTTACCGATGGGCAACTGATACACAATGGCCCCATTAAAGAGATGTCGAATGTCGCTTACCGAGCTCCCGTAGTTGGCTTGGGGATTGTAGGCGTTCTGCCAAATTTCTGTCCTCAGCATCCCGTTGCCGCCTTCGCCGGTGCCCGTGTCAAGCGAGTGCCCATAGGCGTAATTCACAAGCATCAAAAAGCCATGGCCCATGGGTCTCTTGACACCGACTTGGAGCGCATTGTAGCCGGATCGGCCATTAAAGGTTACGCCCGAGATGGCCGAGAATTGCGGGTAGGGCCTCAGGAGTTGGGCATTTCCAGCGGCGAGTTTGCTCTCCGGGACCTGGTTAATATCCGCGCCAAAGCCCAGGTTATAGAGGTGGCTGCCCACGTAGGCGACATCGATCAGAAACCCTGCCATTTGGTGCTGGACTCCGAAGTGCCACTGTCCCATGTAGGTTATCGGAACATGGTAAGGGTTATAGAGGAGGTTCTGACCGTTCAGCAGGCTGTTGGGGGCCGTGATGGGGTTAGACGGCGGGTAAACAGGAAGCGGCGGCCCCTGGGCCATCGTAAAGATCGGCGTGATGTTGTCGGTTGAGGTTTGCGTCCCCTGGATAAACCAGCCGTCCTCACCCTGGCCGGAGCCAAAGTAATTCTGGTCACCCCACGGGAAGCTATAGAGCCCGTACGCACCACGCACTGTCCAGGTGGATTTTGGCGACCAGGCAACTCCTAAGCGTGGCACGAAAACGGCATGTTGGGGCGCTTGCACAGAAGTGCGGCCATCCGCCCCGCCGAACCATACGGCGCCCGGGGTTCCGGTGGCCGCGTTGGTGAGGGTAGGATCAAACTGCGCGATATGATTATGTTCTTCCGTCCATCCCTCCTGATTCAGGTACCGGACACCGACGTTCACGGTTAAATTCGGCTTTATCTTGTAGGAATCCTGAATAAACAACTGGAGGTTCCAGACACGCCCACCGGTTATCGGTCCACTGAGGACATTCCAGGATTGGGGAAGCCCCAGCAGCAGGTCCGCGTAACCCAAACCCGTACTGGTGGGGTCGGCGGGATTGCGGGTGAAGATTCCATTGAAGGAGAAGTTGCCCGAATCCACAAAATCAAACGGATCCTGATTCACTTGCCACTTGTCAAACTCCCCGCCCATCTTGATGGCGTGCTTGCCTTTGATCCAATCGACAGTGTCAGTGAAAGTGAAGTTGTTTTGCCACAGGCCATTGGAGGGGGCAGTGCCCAGGCCGGAGGGTGATACGACCCCGCTGACGCTGATATTGGGGAAAGCGTCCGACACGGCGTTGTTCAAGCCCAGTTTGGCGGGATAGCCCTTCTGGAAGTCGGGGCCCCAATTATAGACAGCCCCCGATAGTAGGAAATGCGGAATTCATTAACCAGGGAAGGGCTGATGGTGTAAGTATGGGTGAGTTGCATCTCGGGCGCGGTGGGGCCCCAGATGTCCAGCGTGCCGATTGGGTCGGCCGGCGACGTCTGCACCTGATACGAGTTAGTGATCATTCCTGAGTACATCAACCGTTGCTTCTCGGAGATATTGAAGTCGACTTTAAAGTTGTACCAATTATTGATGCTGGGGTTTTTGGCATTCACGAAATAGTTGTTGTACAAGGCGGAGGTCTGTGGTTTCGGATAATACGCGTCAATGGCAGCGCCCACTTTGTCGATGGGGGAAATGATGTTACCGGGGAAGGCCGTCCGCGTAGGGACCCCGTCTACCAGCGTGGTGGTGGAGGGATCATAAAGGGTGGGGATCCCCGCCCCCGAAGTTCCCCTCGCGCATGGACGTCGTCGGATACGTGTAAAACGACGGGCTGTAGCCCACCGTGGGGTTGCGTTGATAACTGAAAAAGAAGAACAGCTTGTCCTTCTTGATGGGACCACCGATGGTGCCGCCAAATTCGTTCCAACGTTCCGGGGCCACGCTGGGAGAGAAGAAGTTGCGGGCGTTAAAGACGTTGTTCTGCACAAATTCAAAAGCCGATCCGTGGAACTGGTTCGTCCCGCTCTTGGTGATCACACTGAAGGAAAAGAACCCGTTCCCGTATTCAGCGCCCATGTTGCTAGCGTTGACGTTGACTTCGCTGATCGACTCCATGGGAATGGCCGTGCTGCCATTGTAACTTCCCGGGCCGGTGACGGCGCCGCCATCCAGAAGCCAATTGTTGTTATTGGGTTCCGATCCGTTGATGCCAATACTGGCTCCATTGCTGAAATCGCCGGAGTCGGTCTTTCCAGGATTAGCACCGGGGACCAGAAGCATATAGGCCCCGTAATCATGGCCCACATTGGGCAGTTCCTCAATGGAACTGGGCGACAGAATGAGGCTTTTCTCTGTGGTCTCCGTTTGTAACAGTGCGGTCTTGGAGACTACGGTGATCTGCGTGGAGACAGCTCCCAGTTGCATGGTAGCGTTCACCGTGATGGTGGCCACGTGGAGTTCAACGTTGTTTTGTACGACCTGTTTGAACCCTTCCTTGGTGAAAGTCACCGTGTAACGCCCCGTCTCAACCCACGGGATGTCGTATACACCTGCATCTCCCGTGGTGGTTTGGGTCTTGACGCCGGTCAATTCGTTTGTGACCTCTACCGCAACCCCTGGAACAGCCGCTCCACTGACGTCAAGGACCGTTCCACGAATCTCGCCGGCATTCCGGTTCTGACCGAAGGCAGAGATTGCTGCAAATAAGAATAAGAAAACGAGTGCGACCAAGGGGATAAGACCTTGGCGCGTCTTGAAGTGATGCGAGCAGTCTTTCTCGAGGCTATTCAATGTGTTGCTCCTTTTCGCTGGAGTTCTCGATATGGAGCCTGACCAATAAAACCCGACGCATCAAAATGGAAATATTCAGTTGTCTGACATGCAGATCTATTGCAAGACTGCATGTCATATAATTGAGACTCTTATACGCCTCGTGGCTTGCGCTGTCAACAACTATGTTGACAATCAGGCATGGATGAATACACACCTATCCGATACCTTTTAGAATCAATGGAATACGTGTTTAATGTGGGAGGCGAACAACTATTCGGGCGGGGCTAACGACTCATCATAGATGACCAGCGACAAAGTTCTTCCAAGAGAATTCTTTGACTTTTTGAATCGGGTTCATGGTATGTTATCGCTCTTAGTAGGATTGCCTTGTCGGATCGCACAATATTGGATGGTGCGGCGGCATATTTGAGACGAGCTGCGCAAAGCCTGCGCAGTATCGGAACATGCCTGAGGTGGTACTATTGCCATGGGCGTGCTCATCTGGATTTCCCCCAAGACGTCGCTGCGGTTGCGCTGGAGCTATCTCAAACCTTCCCAGTGCTTGCGGACTGCTTCGCAGCCCCCAAAAAAATCGCAATCCTTTGGCCCGGGCCAGGGTAAGGCAGGATGCCTCGACACGGGACTTGAAAACCGGAAGGGCAAGAGAATTACCGCTGAGGCATGATGAAATTAACCCCTGTTTCAAGAACTACCCTTGGGGAACAAGTGGCTGGGCAGTTGGCAAGGTTGGTTACAGCGGGGAAGTGGAAGCCCGGCGAAAAGTTGCCCTCGGAGATGGAGCTTCGCAAGACCCTTCACATCGGCCGCTCGACTTTGCGCGAAGCTTTGAGATCTCTCTCCTTTGTCGGCCTCGTCGTGATAAAGCCTGGGGATGGTACATACGTTAGGGACGGGTCCGTCAAGTCGGTTCAGGACGTCTTTGCCCACGGCACACTCAGGACCCAGAAAGACGTGGATGACCTGTTTGAGACGCGAGTGCTTTTGGAAACAGAGCTGACGGCTTTGTGTGCCCGGCGTGCCACAGATGCAGACCTCCTAAAAATCGAAGCGTTAGTCCTTGAGATGGAAACGACGAAGGACCTACCCCCTGAGTGTCTTGCCTCCCTAGATATGCAATTCCACTTAGCAATAGCGGACGGCTCCCAAAACCTGATCTTGGCTCGGTTCTTACACACGATCCAGGGACTTATTGAAGATGCCGTGATCAAGTCTGATCACTTCTTCGGAAGACGGGATGAAATTTTCAAGAGTCATCAGAAAGTGCTTCAGGCACTAAAGCAAAGGAAGGTAAGATCGGCGCGCCTGGCGATGCGTGAGCACCTCGATAAATTCCCCGTGAAGTTCTTACACGAGTATCTCGCTGGCTCTCAAGTGAATGGCAAGGCCAGTGCCGCGACACAGGCCCCACCGATTCCTATACAATAGTCAGCCCCTAGCGCAGCCGCTGCATCTCGTGCTGCGGATTTGTCCCCAGTGAAAGTTTCTTGATAAGAATCGACCCGCCCGGTCAGAAGGAATTTGATTCCAGAGAGCACTCAAGAGAAATTGGCCGCTGAGGAGTTACCGCAACTCCTGCCGTGATGGTATGATGCCCGTTCAATCGGCGGAGCCCACCCATGAAATCGATATCTAAGCATTGGAAGTGCCTAGCCACAGTTCTGAGCATGGTTTTCCTTTGCACACTTTCTTACTCTCAGACGAGCGACAAGACTCAGCGGGAAATTCAGTCACACCTTCAGCGCGCCCAAGAGGCTTTGAAGGTCAATGATCCAGATTCCGCGATCCGCGAATACCAGGCAGCTCTGGAATTGGACCCGAAAAACATCGACGCGCGCGCAAACCTCGGCGTGATTTCATTCATGCAAGGCCAATTCGCTGATGCGGCCGACAACTTCCGTCAGGTAGTAAAATTGGATCCCGCGCTGTGGAAGGTGCAGGCGCTGCTGGGCATGTGCGAAAAACGGCTCGGTCACCTCACGAGTGCGCGAAGCTGGCTTGAGAAATCGTTCCCGCATCTCCAAGAGCCGAAACTGAAAACCCAAGTTGGATTGGAACTGGCCGAACTCGACTATCAGGTAGGAGAAATTGGAAAATCCGCGGAGGTGATCAACACGCTCCTGCAGCTTGATCCGAAGAATTTGGATGTTCTGTACTCCGCCTACCGAACTTACTCAGATTTGGCCGACAGCGCTTTGAACGCGATCGCCCTTTTGGATCCTGACAGCGCCCGGATGCACTTGATCATTGCCGAGCACCTGATTAATGAGGGTGACCGTGACGGTGCAATCGAACAGTATAAGAAGGTCTTGCAGCTTGATCCTCAATTGCCGGGCGCCCACTTTGAACTCGGCGAGGCGTTGCTGCAGAAGTCCAAAACCCAGCGGGACCGCGAGGAAGCTGAAGAAGCTTTCAAAGCGGAGCTAGCCCTCAACCCAGGTAACGTTAACGCGGAGGGAAGGTTGGGAGACCTCTACCTCTCCGCCGGCAACACGAGGCTCGATGCTGCCTATCAGAGCTACGCCCGAGCCTTGCAACTCCAGCCCAATTTCTCCAACGCTCAATTGGGATTGGGAAAGGTCCTGATCAGAATGGGCAAGAATCAAGAGGCTCTCACTCACTTGCGCGAAGCTGCCCGTCTGGACCCGGTTGACTCAACCGTACACTATCTCCTTGCCCAGACCTACCGGAGATTGGGGCAGCCGCAAGATGCAGACAGGGAGATTAAAGTCTTTGAGGATTTGGAAAATTCAAGGAAAAAAATCCACGAGGTTTACCAGGAAATGCACCAACTCCTCAAGGAGAAAGAACCGCCCGAGTCCGGTGTGCCACAGTAGGACGGGTCAGTCAGGGGTTTGGGCCTACGGCTTCTGAGCTTCCCCGGTCATCGGAACAAATCGTACCGGCAGCAGGGTTTCTTCGGTCACGCCCTTCGGAGTGCGGCGGAGTCGAGTCAAATCCTGATAGGTGCCTCCCACGGGGGCGACGAGACGCCCACCCTCGCGCAACTGCTCGATCAGGGGGGGAGGCACGCGTTCCGGCGGCGCAGCGGTCAGAATGATTGCGTCAAACGGTGCTGCCTCCGGCCACCCCGCATAGCCATCTCCGGCCCTCACGTGGATGTTTGTATACCCCAAACGCCGCAGACGTTGGTTCGCCGCCTTGGCCAGTGGCTCGACGATTTCAATGGTATAGACGTCGCGCGCCAGTTCCGCCAATACGGCCGCCTGGAAGCCTGACCCTGTACCAATCTCCAGTACCCGATCAGTGGACTTCAGCTCCAGCGCTTCCGTCATGAAGGCCACAAGGTAGGGTTCAGTGATGGTCTGGCCAAAGCCAATGTGCAAGGGTGCGTCGACGTAGGCGTTCTTTTGCTGACCCGGTGGAACAAACAGGTGCCGCGGGACCTTGCGCATTGCCGCCAGCACACGAGCGTCACGCACGCCGCGCGCCTCGATCTCGTCGTGTACCATGCGCTCCCTTGCCTGCCGGTATTCATCCGCAGGCACGCCAAAGGTCTCAGCGCTTTTCTGAATCGCGAGGTTTGCGCAGGTGAGAGAGGCCCTAAATACCAACACCAGAGCTGCCAGACCGGGCCACACCCGGAAGTGGCTCTGCCTCTTGGCAAGGTGGGAACCAGGCTGGTACCGCGGGTTTTGCGATTTCCACTGCCGCCCGTGAACTTGAACGCGCAACTGTTGCATGGCGGGAATTGTACCAGCTTGAAAAGCCATCGTCGATGAGACCGGGAGCGCAAGACAAAATTCGGCGAATTGCCGGCGTTTCGTTCGAGGGTAACGCTCAGCCCACAATTATTCCGCGCTTGTCGACATCAACCGGAAGGGATTCCACGATGCGCAAAAATGCAATTCTTTTAAGCATGTTGTTAGCCGTGGCCTGGCAAGTTGCCATTGTTCCTCCACTCTTCCCGGGGGAAGAGGTCAAGCCGGCAACCAAAGAATTGGGGTTCAACCGCGCCTGGGCAGAGCGGGCATTCGGCGGCACCCAAACGCCTTTGGCGCCGCGCAACCGCCTGCTTCTGCTCCATGAGGAGCGGGCGGGCGATACAAAAAAGAACCTCGGTTCGCTCGGAGGAAAGATTCGACTGGGCGACAAGACCTATTCCCGCGGCATTGGTGTCAAGTCGCAGAGCGTGCTGCGAGTGGAACTCACCCAGCCCGCGGACCGGTTTCGGGCGGAGGTGGGAATGGATCCAACCTCGGACGGCACCCATACCGCAATCAGATTTCGCGTGGAGGTTAGCGGCAAGACAGTTTTTGTAAGCGAGTTCATCAAAACACCGGCAGCGGCGCTTGCCCTGGATATTCCGCTGGATGGGGCGCAGACCTTTGACCTGGTGGTGGAATCGCCACCCGACAGCGAGTTTCCCGGCCGCGGTAACTGGGCCGATGCACGCGTGGTGCTCCGGGACGGTTCGCAATTGTGGCTTGACGAACTTGCTGACCAATGGGAGACAAGCACCGATTTCCCATTCTCATTCACGCTGGACGGCCGGCCCTCGCGCGAATTCCTCGGTAAATGGAAACGGGATGTTAAGGCTGAACAACTGGACAGGGATCGGCTGCGGCGAACCGTGACCTTACAGGACCCGGCGACGGGTTTGGAAATCCGCGCGGTGGCCACCATCTACACGGATACCGCGGGCGTCGATTGGACGTTGTATTTCACCAATCGGGGCAGCAAAGACACCCCCATCCTTGAGAACGTCAAGGCCCTGGATGTGACGATCAACCCCGGAGTCGGGACCACCCCCAGATTGCATCGGCTGCGGGGAAGTGACGCCCAAGTGGATGATTGGCAGCCGCTGGAAGATTCGATTGCGCCCGGTCAGCGAATCGAGTTCGCACCCACCGGCGGCAGGCCTTCGCAAAAGGCCTGCCCGTTTTTCACCGTCCAGTATGGTGGGGGCGGGGTCGTAACCGCCATTGGCTGGTCGGGTCAATGGAGCGCCCAGCTCGAGCGGCAGCCGGACGGGAAATTGCGCCTGCAAGCCGGCATGCAGAACCTGCACCTTCGGCTGCATCCGGGGGAGAGCATCCGGAGCCCGCGAATTTTGCAGCTCTACTGGTTTGGCGATGATTGCACGCGCGGCCACAACCTGTTTCGTTCCACGATGCTCAGCCACATCGTCCCCCGGATCGATGGCGCCATCGTGACTCCTCCCATCGCCCACCTCACCACTTCTTTCTACGAACTCAATGACAGCACGGAGAGCGATGTCCTTTCGCACCTGGATTCGATCAAGGGGCTGGGATTCGAGATGCTCTGGCTGGACGCCTATTGGACCAAGGATGGGTTCCCCAATGGCATGGGGCACTATGGATTTCCCATCGAGCGGGCGGAACCCCCTGACCGTTTTCCGCGCGGCTTGAAGCCAATCGGCGATGCTGCTCACCGTGAAGGCATGGGGTTCCTGGTCTGGTTCGAGCCCGAACGCGTGCACTTCGGAACATACCTCGCGCGGGAACATCCGGAATGGGTCGTGAAAGTGGCAAGAGGTTCCGGTTGGGAGTTAAACCGCGGCCTGTTCAACCTGGGCGTGCCGGCGGCCCGCGAGTACATGACAAAGTATCTGGAGGCTGTGATCAAAGCGTACGGGCTCGACTGCCTGCGCATCGATTACAACATCGATCCTGGACCTTTTTGGAAGATCCTGGATTCGCCGGACCCGGACCGCGTGGGCATGGCGGAAATTCGCTACGTGGAAGGCCTGTACAAGATGTGGGACGACATTCTTCAGGCCTTCCCTCACCTTTACATTGATAACTGTGCCAGCGGCGGGCGGCGCATCGACCTGGAAACTTCTTCCCGCTCGCTTCCCCTTTGGCGAACGGACGCCACAGGATTTCCGCTGATGAATCTGGACTTTGACCAGTCCGCCTTACAGAACCAGTTGATGACGGCGGGCCTGGATCGCTATGTGCCTTTCAGCACCAGCGGCCAGATGGGCGCAAGCCCCTATTGGTTTCGCAGCGGGTTCAATGCCGGCATCGCCTTCGGTGAAGATGTGCGGCCCGCCGGCTATCCGCGCGACCAGCTTAAGCAGGCTATCGCGGAAGGGAAACGCATCCGCAAGTACTTCTTTGGCAATTTCTATCCGCCCGACGAATTGACCACCAGCGCAGAAGATTGGTGCGTGATGCAATTCCACCGAACCGCCAACCACGACGGCATGGTGTTGGCGTTCCGCCGGCATCTCTCTCCCTACGGTAACTACGAATTTGCCCTGCATGAGATTGAGCCGAAAGCTGAATACGAAGTGACCTTCTACCCGACTTACACGCCATCGAAGAAGACCGTAATCGTGGGAGCTGAACTTCAGCGCCTGAGAGTCGAGATCGCTGATCGCCCTGGGTCGCTCCTCGTTGAATATAAGAGGATCAATCACTGAGCCTGGTTTTTGACTCGGACCGTTCCGGCGAAATCGGGTAAACCTGCGAAATTGCTTCATGCCGTTAGAGATGGCCGTCCATTCTTAAAGCCAGGCATGTGAGTATCGCGGAAGGCTTTAGGTTATGAGCCTCTCAAAGCGGCTGCGAGGTTGCTAATGCGGCTCCGAAAAACCACTGGGGTGGCGCCCCGGGAAGCATGCGCCACTTCGGGATATCGGCAGGCTTACCCCAGCACCTGGCGGCGTACAATAAGAAGGAAGAATCGCCGGAAAATTGAATCCATTCGGCGGGCATCATTGAGGAGGATGGATGGACAAGCGACCGTGGCTTCTTATCTTAGTCTTCGTTCTGGCTCTGGTGGGGTGCGGGAAGAAGGCGGAGGAGCCGGAATCCGGGCCGGCGAAGGAGTCTCCCGCGGCGCCGACTCCAATTGACCCCGCGACCGTCGGGGAAGTGACGGGGAAAATCAGCTTTGCGGGCACGCCGCCCAAACCGCAGCGCATCAATATGGATCAAGACCCCGCCTGTGAGCAGAAGAACCACGGCCCTGTCTACGCCGAGGACGGACAGGTGAATCCGAATGGCACGCTCCCCAACGCTTTCGTCTATGTCAAAGCCGGGGCGGAGAAGTACGTCTTCGCGCCGACGGCGACTCCGGCCGTGCTCGATCAGAACGGTTGCATGTACAAGCCGCACGTGCTCGGCATCATGGCGGGGCAAATTCTGCAAATCGTCTCTTCCGACGACACGACGCACAATATCCATCCGATGCCGCAGAACAATCGCGAGTGGAACATGTCGCAATTGCCGGGCGCGGCGCCGTTGCTCCAGAAATTCATGCACCCGGAAGTGACGATTCCCATCAAGTGCAATCAGCATCCGTGGATGCGCGCCTGGCTGGGCGTCGTCGCCAATCCCTTCTTCGCCGTCACGGGAAGCGATGGCACGTATGCGCTCCAAGGCCTGCCGCCGGGCGATTACACGATTGGAGTCTGGACCGCGACGTTTGGAACGTCAGGAACAGAAGATCACCCTCGGACCCAAGGAATCCAAGACTGCAGATTTTGTTTTTAAGGTGAGCTAAGCTTGGCTTGGCCACGGCCATTCGGGAGGGAGTGCGGAACGAAGTTGCCTTCTCCCATGGGGAGTCTTGTGCATGAGTGGAAAAACGAAATTGACCCAAGCGGATTATCCCGTGCTGTTTCGGGACGTCGTGCATTTGCTGGAGGAGGCGCGCCGAGGCACGGTTCGAGCGGTCAACACCATCATCACGGCCACCTACTGGGAAATTGGCCGGCGCATCGTTGTGCATGAGCAGCGGGGAAAGAAGCGCGCGCAATATGGCGAGGCTCTCATGGAAAGGCTGGCTCGCGACCTGACGGCGAGATTTGGGCGGGGATTTTCCCAACGCAACATTTTCCAAATGCGTGAATTCTATCTGACATGGCCAATTTTGCAGACAGTGTCTGCAAAATTCAACTCCGGCGAACACGGCGCTGCCCGCCTCGCGGGGAAGGTCGAACCCTCGCACGCTTCACCCGCGAAACCAAAAGTGCAGACACTGTCTGCAAAATTGGCCGAGGCCGGAGCAGGCTATGGAAAGTCAGCTCTTCCACAGATCAGCATGCGCCCGCGCTTTCTTCTTCCCTGGTCCCACTATGTTCTTCTCCTCACGGTGAAAGACGCACAGGCTCGCAGGTTTTACGAAGAGGAGGCGCTCAGAGGCGGATGGTCCGTGCGCCAGTTGGATCGGCAAATTTCAACGCTGTTTTATGAGCGCACCGCACTCTCCCGCAAGAAGGGCTCGATGCTGCGAAAGGGGCGCAGTCCGGAGCCTGGGGAACACGTCACTCCGGAGGAAGCACTCAAGGATCCCCTCATTCTCGAGTTTTTGGGTTTAAAGGATGAGTACTCGGAATCCGGATTGGAAGAGGCGCTGGTTCTTCACCTCGAGAATTTTCTCCTCGAACTCGGCAACGAATTCAGCTTTGTCGCCCGCCAAAAACGCTTGCGTGTTGGAGACGATTGGTACCGCATTGACCTGGTATTTTTCCACCGCCGGTTAAAGTGCCTGATCCTGATTGATCTCAAGACGGGAAAGTTCACGCATGCCGACGCCGGCCAGATGAATCTTTATCTAAACTATGCCCAGGAGCACTGGACCCACGCCGGCGAGAACCCGCCCGTGGGTTTGATATTGTGTTCCAAGGGAAACGAGGCGGTGGCCCACTATGCCCTCGGGAACCTTCGGAACAAGGTGCTGGCGGGGGAATACCGGTTGGCGCTGCCCGCGGAGAAGCAACTTGTGGCCGAGCTGGCAAAGACCCAAAGGGCTTTGGAGCGGCATTACCGGAAGGAATAATGGGCGCCTCAACTCCGAATTATTATGAGGCGGGTGCTCAAGCCGTCACGCCCTACCTCAGAACACCGGATTCCTCCGCAGAAGGAGCGCTCCGGCCCGCCTCCAATGTGGTAATCTAGTATCTTCGCAAAAATTTGAACCTCGAGGGGCAAGGCAAGCGGCATGTCGAACACGGAATATCATCCCTGGCTGCATCGATACGCAACCTTTATCGCCTTCTGCACGTTTCTGCTGGTGGTTGCCGGCGCGCTCGTCACCAGCAACGACGCGGGACTTTCCGTGCCGGACTGGCCGACCTCATTTGGCACCTTCCACATGCCGCGCATGGTGGGAGGCGTGAAATTCGAGCACGGCCACCGCATGATTGCCGGCACCGTGGGCATGCTGACGATTGCTCTGGCCGTCTGGATCTGGGGCGTGGAGTCGCGGCGCTGGCTGCGGTGGGTGGCTTTTGCCGCGGTCATGGCGGTGCTGGCGCAGGCGCTGCTGGGTGGAATTACCGTGCTGTTCTATCTGCCGGTTGCCATCTCCACCGCGCACGCGACGCTGGGGCAGATCTTCTTCTGCCTCGCCTCGAGCCTGGCGCTGTTTACCGGGGCGAACTGGCGATGGGAAGAAGCCAAAGTGGAAGACTCCTCCACGCCGTCGCTGCATCATCTCACCACGCTCACCACCGGCGTCATTCTGGTACAATTAATTTTGGGCGCCATCTATCGCCATTCGAAGGCGGGAATCATCACACCGCATGTGGTGGGGGCTTGCACGGTAACGCTGCTTGTTGGCTGGATCGTTGCCGTCGCCTTGATGCGCTTCAGTAAGGTCAAGAAGGTGGTTCGTCCCACGTTGCTGCTGGGCGGGCTGGTGGTGCTTCAGCTCTTCCTGGGCATTGGCTCGTATTTTATGAAGCTCGCGGCGCGCACGGCTCCGCAACCGTTGCCTCCGGTGGTCGACATTACCACGGCGCATGTCGCGACTGGCGCACTGATTCTGCTGACCAGTCTCTACCTGACTTATCAGGCGCGGCGGTTTGTGGCGAGTTCAGGCAGGACTGTCGAGGTCACATCGCCGCACGAGGCGACGACGTAAGTTGGTAGAAAATTGACTTCCCGGCTTTCAGGGCATGACGGGAAGGGTTCAGAAAGTTCACGTTTCAAACCACCAAAAGTAATGAGTGAAGCCGTTCAATTCGAGGCTGTGCAGGAGTCGCGTCCCGGGCGGCCGGCGTGGCTGGTTCACCTGGCCGACTATTGGACGCTGACGAAGCCGGAGGTCAACTTCCTCGTGCTGGTCAGCGCGCTGGTGGGCTTCTATCTGGCCTCGTCCGGACCTCTCAAAGGCTGGCTGCTGTTCCACACTTTGATGGGAACACTGCTGGTGGCAAGCGGCACCGGCACGCTGAACCAATACCTCGAGCGCCACAGCGATGCCTTGATGCGCCGCACGGCAAAACGGCCGCTTCCTTCGGGGCGCATGCACAGTTGGGAAGCCTTTTGGTTCGGAATCCTGCTGGCAATCGCCGGTGGCACGGAGCTTTGGGTTGCCGCAAACCCGCTGACCAGCGTGCTGGCGCTGGCGACGCTGGCTTCGTATCTGATCTTTTATACTCCGCTCAAGCGCCAGACTCCCCTTTGCACGATCGTTGGAGCGTTTCCCGGCGCGGTGCCGCCGCTGATCGGTTGGGCCGCGGTTCGCAACAGCCTGAGCGCTGAGGCCTGGGTTCTTTACGCCATCCTTTTCTTGTGGCAGTTCCCCCACCTGCTCGCCATCGCCTGGATGTATCGTGAAGATTACGCGCGCGCGGGGCTGCAAATGCTTCCACGGGAAGATTCGACCGGCCGGGTGGCGGCGCGTCAGATTATCGGCTTCACGCTGGCGCTTCTACCCGTGAGCTTGATTCCCGCCTTGACCGGCCATGCGGGAATCGTCTACCTTTTGGGCGCCGGCCTGATGGGTGTGGCCTTCCTTTATTATGGCGCGCGCATGGCGGCAAGCCGCACCAACGTGCTGGCCCGGCAACTGCTAATGGCGTCGATTATCTACCTGCCGATGGTCTTCGCGCTGCTCATGTTCGATCGCATTCAACGCTAACCGCAACGCCCGCGCCCCGGTTCATCCATGCTCCATTTCTTCCCGCTCCTGGATGCCACGCTCAACGGCTTGAGCGCCCTACTGCTGATTTGCGGCTTTTATTTTGTTCGCCGGCGCAACATTCCCGCGCACCGCGCCTGCATGCTCTCGGCCTTCGGGACGTCGGTGGTCTTTCTGATCTGCTACCTGACCTATCACTACTTTCACGGGGTCACGCGCTTTCCCGGACACGGAAGGATTCGAACCGCGTACCTCACCCTGCTGGGCTCACATACGATTCTGGCTGTGGTGATTGTGCCGCTCGTGCTCACCACGCTTTACCGCGCCCTGAAAAATCGCTTTGACCTTCACCGCCGCATCGCCGTGTGGACGCTGCCGCTGTGGATCTACGTCTCCGTCACGGGAGTCGTCGTCTACTGGATGCTCTATCACCTGAAATTCAGTTGAGGAAGGCTAGGAGGAAGGCTTTTCGTAAATCCACGCGCCGAGCATGGATGCAATCACCAAAGCGGCGAAGGTAACCGCGGCGTTTAAAATCCAAACCTTAACCGGAACCGTCCCCAGGATTACCCGCCACCCGACATATATAAGAACCGCCAGGAACAACCCCAGGCCCACACCTAATATCGCAGCCGTCCCAAAGCCCGGCTTAAGCCGCCCACGAGCCACCGCATAGCACCAGGTCATCACGATGGTCATGAGGAAGGCCAGAACCACCATGGCCAAGGTAAGAACTCTTCCAACATCCGGAGGCAGCGCGCGGAAGACTCGCCAAAAAAACCAGCCGGGCGCGAGCAAGAATAGGTTGACGACCAGCCCCGCGACGAATCCACCCAGAAGCACACGCGACCACCGGACCTTGTCCTCCATATCAACCTCCTCCGGGGCTTACTGACGATTGAATTTGCAGCTCAGAACTCGGAATGCGGCTCGATTCATTGACGATGATATTCCGGTTCCTCGGCGGGCGCAATGCCCAAGCCTGGATGCGATCGGGGAGCCCGAATTAGCTTTAATCCCACCTCTCGCGCAATCGACGGCGTTTCACAACTGAGGGAATTCTTTAACGTGCGCCAGAAGGAGAATTTCTCTCTTACCTTGTAGTTATGTAACAGATTGTTGATAAACAATTGAATCTGCCTTATAATGCCCCGGTCCGGTTTCCAGTGATTTGGAGCCGGGGGGTAGCGAAATTCTGATCCCGATTCCTAAGGGAAAGTCGCAACTGGCATGGCTCCCCCCTGGCGACTTCTCTCCGCGTTCTCGGGTAATTTCGGTGCGGCTATGAGACGCTCGAAAAAGCAAACGGATTCCTCCCTTCGCCCGATAGCCAGGAGCCATGGCACCGGTAGCATCGCTGGAGTGAAGTTCGAGCCCTTTCCCGCAGCCTTTCGTCAATTCCCCACGAACTCCAGGCAACCTCTCCTATGGGCGCCAAATGAATTCGGGATTTGGACGCCTGAAACCAACGCCCTCATCTGGAACATATACGGCTTCCAAATCGCCGACCGGAACCCTGCGCTTTCACCCCCTGTCTACCATGATCATCCGCAACTCTTTACCCCGGAAAGTTTGGAGCGCCGGAACACAGAGATGAAAAAGGAGGGGAATTGACCAGAATCCTCCTTGCGGACGATCATGCCATTCTGCGAAAAGGACTGAACCAGATCCTGACGCATGAAGTTCATGACCTGGAGATCGGCGAAGCGGCCAATACTCAGCAGGCCCTTTCCGCAGTCCAGGCCAAGCACTGGGATCTGCTGATTCTGGACATCACCATGCCCGGCCGCAGCGGATTGGACATTCTCAAGGACATTAAATCCGTTCAGCCCAAGCTCCCGATTTTGATCTTCACGGTTCATTCCGAGGAACAGTTGGGGAGGCGCGCCCTGAAGGCGGGAGCGTCGGGGTTCATGAGCAAGGACAGTGAGCCGGAAGAGCTGGTGAGGGCAGTCCGCAAGCTCCTGGGCGGCGGAATGTATGTCAGCGGGGCTTTGGCGGAAATTCTCGCCTTGGACTTCGGCCAAAATCCCGACGCCCCAGCGCACGAAAAGTTGTCGATTCGAGAACTCGAAGTGCTGCGCTTAATGGCTTCCGGAAAGTCCCTCACTCAGATCGCCGACCTTCTCAACCTGGGAGTCACCACCGTAAGCACCTACCGCGCCCATCTTCTGGAAAAACTGAATTTGTCGACAACGGCGGATCTCATCCATTATGCCGTGCGCCACGACCTCGTGAATTAAATCTCCAACCGATAGCTTTGGCGAACTTATCCCCTTGATCGTGGCAGCGCAGAACTGAGCTGCTTGGACGGCAACCTCACGGGACTATCCCACCCCCGTCACGCCCTGGCCTTGG
The DNA here is from genome assembly GCA_963733285.1 of uncultured Acidobacteriota bacterium. Lineage (GTDB taxonomy): Bacteria > Acidobacteriota > Terriglobia > UBA7540 > UBA7540 > Bog-366. Next base: position 26,879 of record CAVTDA010000172.1, on the reverse strand, counting down.
ATCATTATTTTTTGAGATGTTAATTGGCACGGAGATGCGGTCCACTTCCCAAAGATATCCGACCAGTAAACAGCCTGCGGTCCAATTACGGCCGAAATGCCACTATGCGGCTGAGAGAACGAAGTGCAACCCAACTCCTTTGATTCGGACCTTGAATTTTGGGCAAAATCACCGAAATAATATTTACTAATCGAAAATCAATGGCGCAAGAAAGCGCATATATTTAATATTTCAATATATAGTATAAACTATGACAATTACTTAACCAAATATTCGATGAGAATTTCCTAATTCTGCTGATACCGCTATGGTCTCCGCAGGTGCAAACTTGCGATTGTGGGGGAATGTAAATTCCTATCTCTAGAATCAGGCAAAAAGTCGCTTTTGATTGAAGTCGCCTACTACGAATCGATTTTTCCCAGGATCAAGGTTTCAGCGGCTTGTGCGCTGAACTGGACTTTTTGCCTGAATTGACGCTCATAAAACGCAGCGAGCAGGTCTTAATTCTCTCTGATTCATTGGGGAGTTCGGCAGATTTGACCCTGGGGAAAGCACCGTCTGATTATCGCCTCAAATTTTCGGGTCCAATGCCTTGAAGCCCACGTTGCAAGTCCATTGTGGAAACTTCCAGGGATAAGGACCAGTTTGTTCCTTTCTAGAATTTCGGAAGAGCAAAATAAGAAGAAGCCCAAAGGGCTCAATTTGTGAATTACGGCCATTCAAAAGGCCTCAAACTCGGGACGGAGGGAAAACCATGGAAAGGACAAAAAGACCAACTACGGAAGTATTCGATGAAGTTCAGGCATTAAGCAGTGTTGGAGGCGACCGGGAATTCCTCGCCGAGCTTTTCGGACTCGTCTCGGCGGCATGGCCTTCTTTGTTGGCGGATATCCGGGGAGGCATGGCGACGGGGGACCTGACGAGCGTGCGCAAGGCCGCGCGCCTGGCCAAAGCCGCAGCCCGCAACGTTTCCGCAAAAAGGGCGTATGAGTCCGCGCTTTATCTGGAAGAGGTGATCCCATGGGGGATCTTCAGGCCGTCCGCAAAGCCACGATGCGCCTGGAACATGAAGTGGAACTCTTGCAGACCTTCATGCCTTCCTTCGTCGCGGCGGAATGTGTGATGTGAGGCGGAGTTCAGTTGCACCCCTGAGAGGTAAAGATTGAGACCCGGAACCCTCGCCAAACGGTAAAACTCCATCGAGGTTAGCGATGAGTCTGGATTTAGATATTCAGGAAGCTGATACCTATTTGTCGATAAGAGCTTCGGGCCCATACAGTTTTGAGAACCTCTACAACCTGCTCGATAAGGCAAGGGAAGAGAGTGAGAAGCGGGCCAAAAATGTGGTCATCCTGGATATGACCGAAATTGCCGGCACCGTCCCCAAACTGGACATGCACGAACTGGGCACACATTTCGGAAGGGTATGGAATCGCGCTATCCGCATCGCCATCATTTCCCCGGTGGGAGGGCTGAACAAGTTTTTTGAGAGCGTCCTTTGGACCAAGGGAGTGCAGGTCGCGGTGGTGCCCAATTCCGGCGCCGCGACCGAATGGATGAGTGGATGCCTCTAGGATGGGAGCGGCCAAGCAGCAACAAAAAACCACGCCCGCCTCGGGGAGGCTTAAACTTAATCGAAGACGTTCGCGCCGGTGGTCCTACACCAAGGCGCGATTTCTGACGTTCTTCCTGCGCAGGCGATCCGCGAGGACCTTCATCACCGAAATCGCGAACAGCGGCGTTTCCTGCACCATGTACAGAAAGCGCTTGCGGTCGACCGCCACCAGCCGGCAGTCCGTCTTGGCAACCGCCGAGGCGCTGCGGACCTCGTCGTCAATCAGCGCCAACTCGCCGACAATCGAGCCTTTTTCCGCCGTTTCGAGCAGGTTCGGTCCGTCGAGGATATCAACTTCCCCATCGACGACGATAAACATCTCCACACCCTGCTCACCCGCCTTAAAAACGGTTTGCCCGGCAGAAAAGGGCGTCGTCTCCTTGTCACTAAATAGATTGAGAAACAAATTCGGCATGGTCTTCAGCCTTTCTCATGCTTGCGCAGCGGAAATAGTGTTGCCTACCTGCTCGCCGGGATTCTCGCACCTGCCGGCCGGCCCCGGCAACGGACCTAAGGGTTGATCGTCTGCAAGGTCGCCAACGCTTTCCCTCCAATTTCGGAAGGAAGCGGGATGTAGCCGAGTGCCGACGCGTAGCTCTGGCCCTCCCCCAAAGTCCACGAAAACAGATCGCGCAGCGCTTGCGCCTTGGAAGCGTCCGCATCCTTTCGGCGCAGAAGAATCCATGTGAAAGTGGCAATCGGGTAGGCCTCGGGACGAGTGGGGTCGGGCACAAAAGCCCGCAGATTTCCCGGCATCTCCGCGGAAGCCAGGGCCACCTTCAGGCTGTCCTCATTGGGCGCCACGAAGTTTCCGGATTTGTTTTCCAGCCGCGCGATTTGCAGTCCGTAGCGGTGCGCAAATTCGTAGCCCACATAACCCACGGCGCCAATGGAATGAGACAGAATGCCCGCTACACCCTCATTTCCCTTTGCGCGCATAGCATTCCCGGGCCAGTCGACGAGCGTCGAGGGCCCGTAGCGGCTCCGCCACTTGTCGCTGATGGCGTCGAGGTGCTTGGTAAAGGCGAAAGTTGTTCCACTCGCATCCTGGCGCACCACGGTCACAATCGTGAGCTTGGGAAGCTTGACGCCAGGATTGGAAGCAGCGATCAGCGGATCGTTCCAATTGGTAATTTCGCCAAGGAAGATTCCGGCGTACGCGCGGCGAGAAAGTTTAAGGTCCTGGGAAACGTCGGGGAGGTTATAAGCGAGCACCACTCCGCCCGCCGTCATCGGCACCATGGCCACGCCGTCCTGAACCTGATTGATGTCGCTATCTTGCATGGCGGCGTCACTGGCGCCAAAATCCACCTTATCTTCGTCCTTAACATTGCGGCCGATAAACCGGCGAATGCCTTCCCCGCTTCCCACCGCATCGTAGGTAATCACGGTCTTCGGGTGAGCCTTCTGGTAATCGCCAAACCACTCCAGGTAGAGCGGAGCGGGAAAAGTCGCGCCCGCGCCTCGCAGAAGTACTCCTCCGGGAGGAACCGCAGGCATCGGCTTTTCGTCGCCGTGCGTCGAGCACGCCGTGGCGCCTGCCAGAATTCCCAACGCAATAAGGGTCGGCAGGAGGCGGCTGCATCGCGAGCGTAATCTGCTCCCCGATTTCATGTTCCTTCTCCCTGTACCGCGACAGACCGTTTTGGGAGGATTCCCGCGACCGCCCCAATCCTCTGCGGGGCACCAACCTCCACAGCTTTCAAGGCAGGAGAGGTCCTCTCGAAATCCGTTCGATGCTCTAGCTGAATTCGCCGCGGATGTACTCACGCGTGTAATTCTCTTTGGGATCTTCAAAAATCTGCTTCGAGTCGCCGAATTCCACCAGGTAACCCGTGCGTCCTCCCTGCGTGGTATCGACGTAAAGGAAGCCGGTCTTGTCTGCCACACGCTGCGCCTGCTGGAGGTTGTGGGTGACGATGGCGATGGTGTAGCGCTTTTTCAATTCCGTCATCAACTCTTCAATCTTGCGCGTGGCGATGGGATCGAGCGCCGAGCAGGGCTCATCCATCAATAGAACATCGGGCTCGGTGGCGATGGCGCGCGCGATGCACAGGCGCTGCTGCTGTCCGCCGGAAAGCGACAGGCCGCTCTTGTTCAGCTTGTCCTTGACCTCATCCCAGAGCGCCGCGCCCTTCAGCGCCTCTTCCACCTTGGCGTGCTTATCTCCCTTGTAGTTGTTCAATCGCAAACCGAAAGCGACGTTGTTGAAGATGCTGGTCGCGAAGGGATTGGGCTGCTGGAAGACCATGCCGATAAAACGGCGCACCGCAACCGCATCGATGGAGGGATGATAGATATCCTTGCCGCGAAAGTGGACGTGGCCTTGGAAACGGAATCCGCGCACGAGATCGTTCATCCGATTGAGGCAGCGGAGCACGGTGCTTTTGCCGCAGCCGGATGGCCCGATAAATGCCGTGATGGTGTTACTCTTGACCGGAATCGTAGTGTCCCGAACCGCCTTGAAGGCCCCGTAATAAAGCTCCTTGATGTTGCAGTCGATCACCACGTGGTTGTCCGCGGAGGTCTTGGCCACGCTGGTATCGGCGGTTGCGAACGGGCTGACGTTGTGCCTTGTGCTGGTGACATATTTTTTTGCTTATAGGAGACCTGACGCCGCGCGAGGCTTTGTCCTACCAGATTGATGATCAGTACCATGAGAACCATAACCAATGCCGCGGCCCAGGCCATTTCCACCTGGTTCTTAAAGGGCATTCCGGCAAAATTGTAAATAAGGACCGCCAGGGAGGCGGTGGGCTGCATCAGGTTCGATGATTTCCGGCAGCCGGCCAATAGCTGCTGAACAGAGAAGTGAAGAGCAAGGGCGCCGTTTCGCCCGCGGCGCGTGCAACGGCCAGCATGATGCCGGTGAGAATTCCGGGGAAGGCCGTCGGCAGCAGCACCATGATGGCGGTCTGAGCTTTCGTGGCTCCCATGCCGATGGCCGCTTCCTTCATTTTAACCGGAACCATGCGAATCGCGTCTTCTGCCGTGAGCATGATCGTGGGCAGCATCAGGATGGAAACCGCCACCGCTCCGGCGACGGCGGAGAATCCGCCCGAAGCCAGGACCACCACGCCGTAAGCAAACACGCCGGCAAGAATGGATGGAAATCCGGTCAGGACTTTGGCGGCAAAACGGACGGCGCTCGCCAGGCGGCTGCCATCGGGCGCCTGTGCCATGTAGAGCGCGCTCAAAATTCCAATCGGAATGCTGATCAGCCCGGCCAGAACGACAATAATGATCGTCCCGACGATGGCATTCCCGAATCCGCCCCCTTGCTCAAGTGGGGCGGGGGAAGCTGGGTAAAGATGGCAAGGCTCAGCTTCTTGCCGCCACGCCAGAAAGCATCCAGATAACGGAAAACAAGGGCACCAGCGCCACAAGTGTCATGCCCGAGACGATCCAAGTCAGCAGGATATTCGTAAATGTGCGGGGACGGCGCAGTGAGCGCTCGAGGTCGTTGAAATCCACTCCGTCAAATGGCCCCATAATGGGCTGACCCGCGAGGCCTGAAAGGTGCGAGCTGCCTGCCGGATTGATGGCTGCCATTATTTCGCTCCCTCCAGTCCGGCGGACGCGCGTTGCAGGATGAATGCGCCGATCATATTGACGACAAGGGTTATTCCAAGAAGCACCAGGGCTGCATACATGAGGATTCCCACTTCCTTGTGCTGAGCCTCGGGGAAAGTGTTGGCGAGCAGAGCAGCCAGCGTGTTGGCGGGAGAGAAGAGTGAGACTGTAATCGAGTTGGCGTTCCCGACCAACATGGCCAGCGCCATCGTCTCGCCCAGCGCGCGGCCAAAGGCGAGGAGAATTCCACCGACGATTCCGCGTGCCGCGGTGGGGAGAATAACAGCGAGAATCGTCTCCCAAGGCGTTGCCCCCAGACCATACGCCGCCATGCGGAGTTTGGGAGGTACGGAAACCAAGGCATCCCGGCTGATGGCCGTGATTGTAGGCAGAATCATGATCGAGAGAACCAAAACGGCAGGTAAGACGCCCGGACCACTGAGGTCGGTCGAGAACAAGGGGAACCAACCCATCTTCAAGTGGAGCCAGTTACATGCGGGCCGAATCATCGGGATAATCACGAACAATCCCCACAAACCATATACAACGCTAGGGATAGCAGCGAGTAATTCAATCAGGTTCTTGAGGGTCTGTTCCAGACGCTCGGGCATTGTCCCCCAGAAGGGGTGAAACTCCACGTGGAACATCTTCAAAATGGAAAAAACCACCGCCCCCAAGTAGCCTTCGCTCAGGAAGAGTGCGGCGGCAACCCCGAACGCCGTGCCGATTCCCAGCGCCAGCACCGAGGTGTACATCGTGCCCCAGATTTCGGGCAGAATGCCGTATTGATCCTGATTGGGGTCCCACGTGCGAGTGGTCAGAAATCCGAATCCAAATTGCCGGACCGCAGGCGCAGCGGCGAAGGCGATTTTCAAGACAATGAACACCACCGCGAGGACCGACAGCCATGCGAACCCGTAACACAGTCCGCGCAAGGCCGTGTCACTGGCCCGCTGTAATCCCGAGGGTTCTTGCGTAATCGCCCTTGTTTCCGCCACTTATCACCTAACTTCCTTACTGCGCTGGGTCGTGCGAGAAATGCTTCGTTGAGTCCAAAGAGAAATCCAACTTCCGCCGGGGATCTATGTTGCGTTAGGCGCCAGCGTAATGTTCTGAAGCGCGGCCTTGTCCTTGTCCGCTACGGAGGGCGGCAAGGGTATGTAGCCGAGAGCGTCTGAATCCTTCTGCCCATCGGAGAGGCAATAGGTCAGGAGGTTTTGCAGGAGTTGGAACTTCGCCTTGTCCTTGTATTGCTTGTAGCAGATGATCCAAGTGTAGGTGGCAATCGGGTAGGCGTCCTTGGCATCGGGGTCGGGAACCCAGGCAATCAGATTGTCGGGGAACTGCGCCGTAGCCAAGGCCGCTTGAGCGGACGCCGCGTTGGGCGCGACGAACTCACCGGCCTTGTTTTCCAGCAGGGCCATCGGCAGGTTCTGGCTCTTGGCATAACCGTACTCGATATAGCCGATCGAGCCCGGGGTCATCATGATGCTGGCGGTTACCCCTTCATTGCCCTTGGAGTGCGTCCCCGTGGGCCAATTTGGCAGCTTGTTGACGCCGGGGCTCTTGGCGAAATCCGGGCTGATGGCGCTGAGGTGCTTGGTGAAGACGAAAGTTGTGCCGCTACCGTCAGCGCGAACCACGACATTAATCGGCTGGTCGGGGAGCGCCACGCCGGGGTTATCTCTTGGTGATTACCGGATCGTTCCACTTCGTGACCTTGCCTAGGAAGATTCCTGCATACGCCTGGCGGGAGAGTTTCAGAGTGTCGATTCCCTTCAAGTTATAGGTCAGAACGATGCAGCCTGCGGTCATCGGTAGGAGCTGCACACCTCCATCAACCTTGGCCATATCCTCATCGCTCATGGCAGCATCGCTGGCGCCAAAATCCACGGTCTTATCGATGACGCTTTTCACGCCGCCGCCGCTGCCAATCGATTGATAGTCAATCTGCACGCCATCGTGTGCAGCGCTATAAGTCTTAAACCACTTCTGATAGAGGGGAGCGGGAAAGCTCGCCCCGGCGCCCTGTAATTTTGCGCCTTCGCTGGACGAGGTTTTGTTTCCACTGCAAGCCACGAATGAAATGGCGATGATTGCAGTCAAGGCCGACAAGCAAATGCGTGTCTTCATCATCAATCTCCTTCTTGAACGGGACAATCGTAGAGAGGCTGCGGAAACCCCGAGTATCTTGCGGCTATGTTAGGGATTCATTACAGGCGGGTTTCATTATTGTTAGACATAGGCGAACCCGCGAAGTGGGGGATGGTGCGGAATCACGACGAATGGTGCCGCTCCTGAAGCTCCAGGCCATCCTTCAGGAACTGAAGGCCAGAAGCTGGAAAATGCCAGCAACTAGCTGATATAAAACGACTTGACTGAAGTCTGGCGTTTGGGTAGCCAATGTTGAATTAGGGCTTAGCGAAGGCCAAATCAAGGTCGGCGCGCCGACTTACCACGCAAGTTGCAGAATTCGCGCGGGTTCGTTAAAACTGACTAATCTCCACGGAATTTACATCTTTCCATCTTGAACCCAGTCTCGCCCTGTGCTAGCTTTAACCTGTTTGTAACTGAACTTTGATGTGGAGGTGACCTGCCATGAGCACTATTACCGGGGCCGTCCGGGAGAAGTTGATGGTCGGCAACGAGCACTACCAGCGTCTCCACGATGAGCATGCCCACTACGAGGACCTGCTCAACGCGCTTACCTGCAAAGTGCATCTCTCCGATAACGAGCAGGTGGAAGAGTTGCGGCTAAAGAAGCTAAAGTTGCGGGTCAAGGATCAGATGGAACTTCTGGTCCGCCAACAGGCTCGAACCGCCAACTAAGAGCGCAGGGGCAGGAGCTGTCCAGGCAGCCGGGGCACCAGAGCGATCCTTCGGCAAGAGTGGCATTCTTCCGGATGATTCCGGGAGCGTGGGGCCAGTGTATAATAGAGCTTCATGGTAAAAGACGGCTATTGGTACGGTTTGCCACTCGTGGTGATATCCGGCGGTCTGGCAGGCTTTTGGTGGCACGAACGGAGCCTGTACCTCCTGATTCTCTTTCTTCTCTTTTCTGTTCTAACCCTTCTGGTCTTAAATTTCTTTCGCGATCCTGACCGGCCCGTCCCCACCGAGCCCGATGCCATCATTTCGCCCGCCGACGGCGTCATCGTGCAAATGGCGGAGGAGGAGCACGAGAGCCGCCCCGTCCGCCGCTTGAGCATCTTCATGTCCCCGCTCGATGTCCACGTCAACCGGATGCCCATTGCCGGAATGATCAAAGCCATCCAATACAAAAAGGGCTCGTTCCAGGTGGCTTCGAAGGACCTGGCCTCGATTGAAAATGAGCAAAACGTCTTTACCGTTGAAGGGCCGCAGGGCGTCATCGTGGTGAAGCAAATCGCTGGCTTGTTGGCGCGGCGTATCGTATTCTGGAAAAAATTGGGTGATTCACTGGCGCGAGGCGAGCGCGTGGGCATGATCAAGTTTGGATCACGCGTCGATGTGCTGGTAGCCCCCACGGTCAAGTGGAACGTCAAGCTTGGAGACCGTGTCTGGGCAGGGAGCAGCATCCTTGGAACCACAAACCCAAAAGCCGATTGAGCGTAAGGGCATTCGCCGCGGCATTTACATCCTGCCGAGCCTGTTTACGGTGGGAACGCTGGTTTGCGGCTACTATGCGCTGCTCTCCACGCAACGCGCCGGTCAATTTCTGGCCGCCGCCAGCGCCGGCGTTCTGGCCCCGCGCGCGGCGGAGCTGATGGCTTCCGCCGCCGTGGCCTTCGACAATGCCGCCAAGGCCATCGGCTGGGCCATCGTGTTCGACGGGTTCGACGGCCGCATCGCCCGCATGACCAACACCGCCTCCGCCTTTGGACGCGAGCTCGATTCGCTCGCCGATGTCATCGCCTTTGGCGTCGCGCCCGCAGCTCTCGCCTACGTTTGGGGCATTCGCGCCCTGGGTGAATTACCCACGGGCAACTTCTTCCATCATCTTCCCGACCTCGCCGCGACGGTGACCTTTATCTACGTCATTTGCGGCGCGGCACGCCTGGCGCGATTCAACATTGACACGGTAAAGCCCTCGGGAGACCGCCGGTTCTTCGTCGGCATGCCCATACCCGCCGCGGCCGGATTCGTCGTGGCCATCGTCCACTTCTGCAAGAACCCCGTCACCTTCTGGCCGCTTACCCTGGTTTGGATGGCTGCCCTGGTGATGCTGGGATTCCTCATGGTCAGCCGCATGCGCTATTACAGCTTCAAGGCCCTCGACCTGGGCAAGCGCCGGTCGCACGTGGGAATCGTCATCATCGCCCTTATCATCGTCGCCGTCTGGCTCTTTTCCGAGCCGGTTCTGCTGACCATTGCCTTGACCTACACCATCTCCGGTTTCGTCCTGAAGCTGACCTCCAGGATTCGGCCCAGCCCGCCTGCTCCCGAAGAGGTTCACGCCGCATGAAGCCGGTCAAGGAAGGCTACCGGGTCGCGGTCGTGGGGTCGACGTCCCTGCTGGGCAAGGAGTTGATGGCCATTCTCGAGCAGGGGAAGTTTCCCCGTTTCCCGCCTGGTGACTTTTGAGGCCGACGACGCCGAACCCGAATTGCCCATCATCGACTTGACGCCACGATTCCGCGACCGTCGTCGAAGGCGGTCAGGTCAACGAAGCTGATTTGGATTTCACTTTCCTCGCCGCGCACCTGAAGGAGTTTCCCGCTTACGTGAAAGCCTGGCAACAGCAAGGGCCGTCGGCGCGCAGCGTTCTGATTGATATGGTGGGCGATGGTGTCGCAGCGGCACAGGGCCGGCGATTTGCCACGCCCGTGGGAATTCCCTTCCTCGACCACCGCTATCCCGTCGCGGGTGTTCATGCCGAACGCCGCACGCCGCTACGTCTCCCCCCACGCCGCAGTGATCGTCATCAGCAGCCTGCTTTTACGGCTGGCAGCGCGCTTTCCGCTCGAAGTCCGCCGTGGCGCAGGTTTTCTGTTCCGCCTCGGAGTTCACCTCGCGCGGGGTGGAGGAGCTGCAACGGCAAACGGCCAACATCCTGAGCTTCCAAAACCTGCCCGATGAAATTTTTGGCGCGCAACTCGCGTTCAATCTGCTTCCGCGCCTGGGAAAATCGGCGCAAGGCTGAGATGCAGCCGTGGAGGACCGCCTGCACCTCCAATTGCACCGCTATCTCGGCGGGCGGGTTCCCATCCCCGCGCTGCGGCTGATTACCGTGCCCACTTTTTATTCGGTGGCGGTTTCTCTTTACGTGGAGACGGCGGAGCCGGTGACCACGGAAGCGGCCACCGCCGCGCTCGCCGGCGAGCGCATCAAAATACGGAAGTCCGATCTCGATCCGCCAACCCCGGTTGAAGTGACCGGCTCAAGCGATATTCTGGTGGACAGAATTTCTCTCGATGCCGCGCATCCCAAGGGATTGTGGCTCTGGGCGGTGGCGGATAATCTTCATCTGACGGCCACAAACGCCGTGGAGCTTGCCGCGAGCCTCGAGAACAGGCGCGCGCCTGATCGACTGATCCACAGATTACGCAGATTACACAGATGGCAGAGACTAAAAAAGCACGAAAATCGAAAGTCCGAAATTCGAAATTCCAACACCTTCCTGCCCTACTCCGATAAGAACCGATCGAGCTTTCAAACCCACCCACCTCAGGCTCCGCTTCGAATTTCGATTTTCGAGTTTCGACTTTCGACCGCTGCTGCCCTCTGCCTTTTGCTTTCCGCCTTCTGCCTTCTGTTTCTTCCCCTCCTGCGGCTACCACGTGGCGGGCCAGGCCACGCGGATTCCCCCGGACGTCAAGACCATCGCCGTGCCGGCGTTTAAGAATCTCTCCCCCACTTTCCGGATTGAGCAGCAGGTTACCACCGCCGTTACCCACGAGCTGATTCTAGCGGACGCATTACAACATCGTGGCCAAACCGGATGAAGCTGACGCCGTTTTGACAGGAACCATCAAGGACCTGCGGGCTCGCGCCATGACCTTTGACAATAACACCGGGCTTGCGACTTCTTTGCAGGTCGTCGTCAACCTGGAAGTTCAACTTGTGGACAAGCACACTCACCGCATTCTGTTTTCCAACAGCAACTACACCTATCGCGAAGAGTACCAGGTCAGCGAAACTCCCGCCGCCCTGTTCGAAGAAGACAGGCCCGCATTGACCGGCTTTCCCAGGACCTGGCACGAACCCTGGTAACCGACATCCTGGAGAATTTCTAGCCCGGAAGTCTGACCAGCTTTTGGAAGGGCGGGGCTTTAGCCCCGCCGTTGCCAAGACCTATGCAGTTTTCCCCCCTATCGCGCCTCTCGCCGCTTGCAGCCGCAAGCGGCGAGAGGCGCAGTCCGAAAAAAGATCGAGAGCCGCAACATCGGCGGGGCTAAAGCCCCGCCCTTCCGTCGAGCCACTCGGGTGGTGAGAAATTCGGGCTACGACTAAGGATCGATGATGCGGTGAAGGTCGAGTGCCGGAGGCCGCACCGACGTTCCGGCTGAACATCACGTGAACCTGACCGCGGTGATGAGTCTGGTGATTGAAGAAGTGGCTGACGGCCATCGGCCGTTCGCCCATCCCGGCATTCCTGTTTTCAGACTGTTGACATAAACGAGCTCGCGCTACAAAGAAATTCGGGGTCTGCTCCAGCTAAAAAATGATTCCATTTCGGCGTCACATCTTTTTCCCGGCCACCCGAAGATCCCCGAAATTCTCAAAGAGAACCGTATTCAAAGCCCGGAGGAACCGACTTGCCCACCACCTTGAACCTCGACATCCAGATCCGATCACCCAGGAGAATGTGGTTGAGCAGTAGGTGAATGCTGCCGAACGAGACCGCTCGCTCGCGCCGGTATTCCTCGTCATTCAATTGCGCGCAGCACTCGTAAATTCGCTCGTTGGCAATCCGGTTATATCGCGCGAGCATGCGAAAATGCTGGATCAATTCGGTGCTCATTAGCCTCCGGACCCCGTCAGTTTTTCAGGGTACCAATCAGTAGATGCGGCTCGCGGTGCGTGGTTACCTTTAGGCCTGAACTTTCAGTGTCTCGCTTCGCGTGGCTCTGGTGAAGCACCCAAAGCAAGACGACCGACAAGTCATCCCTGGGTATAGTCCTTTTTTGCAAGCGCTCGACAACTTGGCTTGAGAACTGCTTCAGGGTGTAATAATATGCGTCTCAGGTATAGACGAGAACCCGATTCAGTCCGCGGCAAGGCGTATGCAGACTTGTGCAAATTGCCAGGCGGGTCTGCCGGAAGGATTGCGTTTCTGCACTCAATGCGGAGCCTCCCTCGCGCGGCTGTCTCCGTTTAGGTCAGTCTGTCCCCACGGGCAGCCGATCCCGGCAGTTTCACCGGACCCAACCGCACCGGTAATGAGGGATTTTAGCTCCCCTCCCACTCGCGCCAGTCTCTCCCTTCCGCCAACCGCGCACCCCGGCTTCAACCGTCAATCTGAAAATCGCTCCCATTCCGGCGATCGCGCCGAACTATCACCCCCCTTGACCGCCAATCAACGGCCAAGCCTCGGCGACAACGCGCAGGAAATCGACGATGAAATTGCTGAAGAAGGCGTTTGAAAAACCCGTTCGCCATCAGGACGGCGCGGTTGTCTGCCGCTTCTGCAAAGGGCCGCTTTTTCTGGGGGGAGATTTTTGCGAACACTGTGGCGCGCCGGTGGCGGAAGCGGCTCCACCGGGATTGGTCCCGCCGAATCACTCGAACCGGAACCACCGGGTGTCGCTCAAGATGATGATCCCCTGGCGGCGGTCCTCAAACCCGCGCAGCCCGATCCGCCCGCGGTTGCCGTGAACTCGATTCCGGCAGCGCCTAAGATGAGTGAGCCTGCGCCCCCGCCGGATAAAGCCGACCGCGCCCTCCCCGGCACAGCCGCATAATCCCTACCTGACCTCCGATTCCGCCTCAGAGGAAGATCAGCCCGGCCTGATGGGCCGCCTCAAAGGGATTTTCAAGAAAAGCTAGAGCCCCTCAACTCCGCTCCGCCCCCGCCAAAACCCCCGGCTCGTAGACACAGCACGGTTCTTCGGCAAAGGCATCACCGGTCAGGGCAAAGGCGCGGGCGCGCGAACCGCCGCAAACATTGCGGAATTCGCAGACCCCGCACTTGCCTTGCAACTTCGAAGTATCCCGCAGCGCGACGAACAGGGGCGAGTGACGGTAGATTTCCTCGAGCGGCTGGCGGCGCACATTGCCCGCGGATAGGGGCAGAAATCCGCTGGGAAAAACCTCGCCCAAATGGGAGATGAATACAAACCCTTTGCCGTCGTTCAATCCACGCGGCGCGTGGCCAATTCCGTCCGAACCCTCGGGCCTCGGCATCTTATTTCTTTCGGTATGCACTGAGGATTCTCCCGTTGCCGCCGTATTTCGCAGATGTTCCCGCTGGCCCTTACGCGCTTGCAATACATAGCGGCGATAATGTTGCGCCTCGGTAGTTTTGATATCGAATTGAACCTGTCGCGAGAGTTCATGAAGGCGGGTGAAGATTTCCTCGAATTCCCCCGCGGAGATCAAATCGTCACGCTGGCCGCGGCCCGTGGGCACCAGAAAGAAAACGCTCCACATCGCGATGTCGAGCGATTCCAGCAGTCGCACCATGGCGTCAAAGTCATCGAGATTGCGGCGCGTGATGGTGGTATTGATTTGCACCGGCAAACCCAATTCGCGCGCCCAGCGAATGGCGCGCAAGGTCCATGCATAGGAACCTGGAACGCGTCGGAAGGCGTCGTGAATCGCGGGCGATGATCCATCCAGGCTGACGGCCAGCCGCGCCAGGCCCCGGCGCTGAAGCTCGGCAATCGATTCCCGCGTCAACAACGGCGTCGCGCTGGGAGTAAGTGAAGTCCGTACTCCCTGCGCGGCGGCATACTCCACCAAATCGAACAGGTCCGGCCGCTTCAGTGGATCGCCACCTGTAATCACAAAAACCGGGACTCACATTTCGGCAATTTGATCGATCAGGCGCTGAGCTTCCGCCGTCGATAATTCGAGTTGGGACCGAAGCGGCTGCGCATTGGCACGGCAATGCCCACAGGCCAGATCGCACGCTTGCGTCGCCTCCCAAATGGCGATGAAGGGCCGCTCGTTGAAATCCACGTTGGGTTTGACCTCGGCACGATTCCGCATTCCTCACCTCGCCCCCCATTAAACAACCTGCGCAAAACGAGAGCGATGACAGAAGTCACAAGAGGTCATCGTGCGAACCGCCTCGCGCCGCCGTGACAGAAGTCATCGCGCCCCATTCAGGGTGCCTCTATCCTGTAAGCGTAGGTTCGCCAAAGAATCCACCGGGATAGGAATAATGACCACAAAGACGAACGTTGGAGAGATCGTTCAGGAATCGGAGCAAATGCACTTTGCGCAAATTGGAATGGAGAACAACATGACGCTGATCACCAAGGAAATGAGCATCCCGGAAATTCTCAAGGCCTGCCCCACCGGGCGGCGCATTCTCGATCAGCATGGATTGAGAGGTTGCGGCGGCGAACATGGCCCCGCGGAGTCGCTGGAATTCTTCGCTTCGGTGCATGGCATCGACGCCGACACGCTGGTGAAGGAATTGCATGAGGAAGCCCGCAACCCGCAAGGTCCGGCGTTCGTTTATCAGGAATCGCTGGGGGATTACATCTACCGGCGCTTCTTCAAGGCCGGAATCGCCGTCGTGCTGACCGTGGGAGCTCTATGGGGCGCCACCAATCTCGTTCAAATCGCGATGGGGGAACTTTTCTCCAGGTGCGCCTCGTGCCCGCCATTCAAGCCCACGCCCACGCCATGATCTTCGGATGGATGGGACTCTTCGTGATGGGCTTTGCCTATCAGTCGTTTCCGCGCTTCAAACACGTCGCGCTCTGGCGGCCCGACCTCGCCAACCTGACGCTGCTTCTGATGCTCATTGGCATCGCCTCGCGCATCGGCGCGGAATTGCTGCAACCGATGCCGGTGGGAGTGGGCCTCGGAATCCTCAGCGCCGGCGCCGAGCTTGCCGCCATTACCATGTTCATCGTCATCATTCTCAAAACCGCGCGGCAATCGGTTGAGCCCCGCCAGATCTACGAAAAGTTCATACTTGGGTCGCTGTTTTGGTTCTTCGTTCAGGCCATCGTGAGCGATGTGCTCTTCTTCGCCAAAGTCACTGCCGTCGGCGTCGAACAAGTGGTCATGCGCATCGCCTTGATCGACGGCCCCCTGCGCGACATTCAACTGCTTGGATTCGGCGCGCTGATCATTGCCGGAGTCAGCCAGCGATTCATCCCCACGGTCTATGGGCTGGAACGGCCCAAGCGCGACCGCCAGGCCATCATCTTCTGGCTCATCAACGGCTCGCTGATGCTGGAGATTGTCAGTTACGAATTGTTCTTCGCCACCGGCAACCTTTATTTCTGCATCGGAATTGAGCTGGCTTTTCTTCTTATGACGCTGTGGGCCGTCCTACTGGTGATGCAGATTCGCGTCTTCTCCAAAACCCGCCAATCGGACCGGAGCCTGAAATTCATCCACGCCGCCTATGGCTGGCTGCTGATTTCCATGACCATGCTTCCCTTCTTCCTCGTTTATGGCGCGCTGACTCACCAGGGTTTCTCGCATGCCTTCCTTGGCTCCTATCGACACGCCTACACGGTGGGATTTGTCAGCTTCATGATCGTCGGAGTGGCCTCGCGCGTCGTGCCCATTCTCGCCGGCGTAGGCATCGAGGGCGCAGGATCGCTCTGGGGACCCTTCATTCTGCTCAATGTAGGGTGCGCCGGCCGCGTGATCCTTCAGATTCTCACCGACTTCATTCCCCGCGTGGCGTTCCCGCTGGTGGGCATCACGGGCTTTATCGAGCTCACCGCGCTGGCCTGGTGGGGGGTTGAAATGTGGCGCACGATGAATCTCTCCCACACTCATCGCGCCGCTTTGCTGGGCGGGCCGGAGCCCATCGTCGCGCGATAGAGGGTGGCGGTTCAGTTTGGAATCGTAGAGGCGGCTTGATCCGTCAGATGACGGACCGGGGACTAATAACCTACCTCCTTTGGTCCTATCCCCAAACCTGGCAACGACATCTGGCACTGATCGTGCTTTAACGGCGGTGGAGTAGTGGCTGGATGGGGCAAAAGTGACAAAATGTCATTAATTGGCTAAGGTACAACTTACATCCCACGAGTTTTGCCGCTACTGTCACCGGAGAGGTTCATGGAAATCCTTGAGAAGTTACGCGAGCGAGCGCGAAAATCACCGCAACATATCGTCCTTTTTGAGGGTGAAGAGGATCGGACACTGGAAGCAGCCCGTCTGATCGAAAAGGACAAGCTGGGGAACGTGACTTTGCTGGGCAATAGCGGCAAAATCCAATCCCGCCTGCAAGCGCTCGGAATCAAGCTGGAGAACTCGCAACTTCTCGACCCCGCGTCCAGTCTCAAGCTGGAGCAGTATGCCAATTCACTTTACC
This sequence comes from uncultured Acidobacteriota bacterium, assembly GCA_963733285.1. Lineage (GTDB taxonomy): Bacteria > Acidobacteriota > Terriglobia > UBA7540 > UBA7540 > Bog-366. Next base: position 10,257 of record CAVTDA010000172.1, on the reverse strand, counting down.
AGCGGCGTAAGGCCAAAGGTCTGACGCCGGAGCAGGCACTGGCCGCCGCCAAGCTGCCCCGTAACTTCGCCGCACTGATGGTTTCGGCCAACGATGCGGATGGTTCGGTGGGAGGCGCGCTGAACACCACGGCGGATACGGTTCGCGCGGCGCTTTTGGGAATCGGCGTGGCCCCCGGGGTCTCGCTCGTTTCAAGTTTCTTCCTGATGCTTTCTCCCAACAAGAAACTGGGCGTGGACGGCGCAACCCTCTTCGCCGATTGCGGAGTGGTTCCGCAGCCCACGCCATCTCAACTCGCCGACATCGCCATCGCCACCGCGGCGAATGCGCGCGCCTTGCTCGAAGCCGAGCCGCGCGTGGCGTTGCTCTCCTTCTCCACCAAGGGAAGCGCCGAACACCCCATGATCGATGCGGTGCGGGAAACGCTAAAGCTTGTCCGCGAGCGCGCCCCGCAACTGGCCGTGGATGGAGAGCTCCAGGGTGACGCCGCGCTGATTCCCGAAGTCGGCGAGCGCAAGTCCCCGGGGTCGCCGGTGGCAGGGCACGCCAATGTGTTGATTTTCCCCGATCTGAATGCCGGCAACATCGGTTATAAATTGGCCGAGCGCTTTGGGGGATGCCAGGCCATCGGGCCGATTTTGCAGGGACTCGCCAAAGCCGCCAACGACCTTTCGCGTGGTTGCAAGGCGGAGGACATTGTCGTGGCGGCAATCATCACCGCCATCCAGGCGCAAAGCCTGAAGCAGGCGGCAACGGCTGCGTGAGATTATTCCCAAACTGAACAGCGCTCAATTCCTTGCGTCGGTGACCGGGATCATCTTACCTCCATCAATACTCCATCGGATTCATCCGGTCCAGGCTCAACTCCAATCCGGGATGCGCGGAATTAATCCCCGGGCGCCTGCGCCTGCCGCCACTCCTGTATACTGGTTACGACAAGAATCTATTTTGGAGGAATGCTGTTCTTATGAGATTTCGAACTCTCTGCTTGGCGGTGTGCGCCGCAACTCTACTTGTGTTTTCATTCAGCCCCACTACTCTCCACGCCGCCAAGAAATCCAAGCCCGAGGAAGCCGTCACCACGGCAACTCCCACAAGCTGGCCGCCGATTCCCAATCTGGAATTCATCACCCGCCTGCGCCAGGAGGAATTCGACTATAGCCAGGTAATGGACCTGATGAGCCATCTGACCGACAACATCGGGGCACGGCTTACCGGCTCCCCCAACATGAAGAAGGCGAATGAGTGGACACGCGATGAACTCGCCAAGTGGGGACTCGCCAATGCGCATTTGGAAGCCTGGGGTACCGTTTGGGCGCGGCTGGGATTATCAGCTCTGCGAAGTGCGGATGATATCGCCCGACTACATGCAATTCCTCGCGCTTCCCGAAGCCTGGACGCCGGGCACGAGTGGGCCGTTGCGCGGGCGAAGTGATCAGAGTAAAGGCCTCCTCGGGCGCCGACCTGGAAAAGTATCGCGGCAAGCTCGCCGGCAAGATCGTTCTGTTTGGAGAAGCGCGCCTTCCTGTAAACGAGGAGAAGCCGGAATTCAACCGCGCGACCAAATCCGAGCTGGAAAAGATCGAGCAGTTTGAACCGAGTGGAAAGCCCAATCAGCGCAACCCCGACGCCGTGAAGCGGTACCAGTTCTTCGCCGACTCGATCAAGTTCTTCACCGAGGAGAGGGTTGCGGCCGTACTTGACATCACCCGCGATCCCGGCGAAAACGGCGAAATTCAACTGCAGTCCGGCGGCCCCTACGAAAAGGGCAAGACCATTGACTTTCCCCGCGTCGCACTTTCCGTGGAGCATTTTGGCCGCGTCTCCCGCCTGCTCGACAAGAATGTTCCGGTGGAAGTGGAATTGAACGTGGAAACGCGCTTCTACGATGATGACCCCATGAGTTACAACACCATCGCTGAAATCCCCGGCGTCGATCCCAAGCTGAAAGATCAGGTGGTGATGCTGGGCGGGCACCTCGATTCCTGGCACGCTTCCGAAGGCGCGACGGACAATGGCGCGGGCGCCATGGTGGCAATGGAAGTCGTGCGTCTGCTCGAAAAGCTCGGAGTTCAGCCGCGCAGAACCATTCGCATCGCGCTCTGGTCGGGCGAAGAGCAGGGAGAACTCGGCTCAAGCGCCTATGTGAAAGAACATTTTGGCTTTCGCCAGGAATCCACCGACCCGCAAGACCAGATCCTTCCCATCTGGCTTCGGCCAACGGTGGGGCCGCCGCAATTGAAACCGGATCAAAAGCTGGTTTCCGCCTATTTCAACCTTGATAATGGCCCGGGAAGGATTCTCGGCGTCTTCCTTCAGGAGAACGCCGCCGTGCGCCCCATCTTCGAAAAGTGGATGGAGCCCTTCCACGACCTCGGCATGACCACGCTCACGATGCGGAATACCGGTTCCACCGATCACATCCCCTTTGACGACGTGGGCATTCCCGGATTTCAGTTTCTCCAGGACGGATTGGACTACGGCCTGACGCACCATTCCAACGTGGATTCCTACGAGCACATCCGCCCCGAGGACTTGAAACAGGCCGCCACCGTCATGGCCGCCTTCGTCTATAACGCGGCGATGACGGATGAGATGATTCCGCGCAAACCGATTCGCCCGGAGGACCCCCCCGCAAATAAGTAGTGGTTGCGGCAGACGCTTTCGATATCATCGAATTGACCGCCCGATGGAGAGGAAGCGATGGATATGAAGAAGATCAAAGAGGTCGTTCAGGTCAGCAGCAGCTTTTGGAAGTGTTGTAATTACTGCTCCGCGCTCAAATTGTCGCAGGACAGCGTCGAGGACCAGATCAATCACTACCTCGGCCACGGGCTCAAGCTTCTTCACATCGGGACGGAAAGCAGCCGTACCCCCGATGGAGACGTTTGGAACAGCACCGTGGCGCTACTGGGGAAGGAATAGGCTTCACGCGTCTCCTTTCCCCTTGTTTGAAGGCGCGTCATCTCGTTCTGGCAATTCCGAATCCGTGGGTTAGGGCTGGGGCTTGAGAGGTTGCGAAAAAAACCTTGGAGTGCGGCCGCGAAGCTGCCGCCTTGCCTTGCACGCACCTCGTATTGAGTGCTTTCACCCCTCTGCCGGACCAGGCGCTTTTTCCTTTTGCTCTTAGGTTCATTTGGATAATAAGGCGGCAGCTTCGCGGCCGCACTCCAAACGGATTCGCGCCACGTTACTTCCAGCCCATCCCGGAGCATCACATCCAGCACACCCATCGATCCGCAGCCTGTTGAGACCGGCATGCGCCTTGTGGTGCTGACCTTCAGGTCAGCATGTGCCGACCCGAAGGTCGGCTCTACACTTAAGATAAGACACCACCCCTCAATTCCCCCCTTGACAGACGTAGCCTATTGTGATAATCTTCATTCGGCGGGTTGGCCGTGGCGGCCTCCCGACCGGTCGCGCCACCGGCAGGATTCGGGATGGTGATCGCCTCGTCGCGGGGTAAAGGATCGCTTTCCACCACCTGCGGTCAAATCACCCTGGAGGCAAAAGGAATCCATGACGGAAACCAGCGGAGATTGAGATATGCCGCCCCTACGCGCGTACGAATCCGCATTCCTCCTTGCCTTGGTGTCTTGGTGGTTCATTCGTCCAATCCGGACGCATTTGGGTCCCTCGACTCCCCGCGATATGCAGCAGGAAAAAGGATGTCAAAAATGAAGGTCTATCCGGGTATGTCCTTTGCTATCAATAAAAGCTCTGCACATGTCTACGAGGAACGGCATCGGCGGGCGGTTACCGTCCTCACCGCAGCACGCGGCTTCTGTTCCGGCCGGACTCGCGCTTGTACTCATATCCTCCCGGTGGTAACATCTTATCGTCCTATCCAGGAAGGGCACTAACGCATGGGAAATACCGGTAACAGTAAGAATAATAAGCCTTTGCCTTCTAATGTCCGAGCCTTAACCCGGCGCGAATGGGTGCAGCGCATGGTGGCAGGAGCCGGGGCCGGCCTAGTCGCGCCGGCACTCGCCGAGGCAGGTTTGAACGGGGCGACGGTTGAAACCCCCTCGACGCCGGAAGCGGCGAGCGCTTGGAAGCCCTCCTTCTTTGACGACACGCAAAACCAGACGTTGATCATTCTGGCGGAACGCATCGTGCCTGGCTCGACCAGTGTTCAGGTGAACCGCTTCCTCGACCTCGCCATGAGCGCGAGCGCGCAGGAAAACCAGCGCAAATTTGTGGCCGCGATGAACGCCATGGAGGGTGAGGCGCTCCGCGAGTTCACCAAAGCTTTTGCGGAATTGACTCCGGGACAACAGGATGAGGTTCTCGAAGCCGCCTCCACGGCCCAGCCCCCGGAATCCGATTCCGCCTCCAGCGCCGCAAAGCGCGCAACCGAGCAACCGGCGCCACCCACGCTGCGCGACCATTTTGACGTACTCAAAGGATGGATCAGCTCGGCCTATTACTCCACCGAAGTCGGCATGAAAGAACTGGGCTGGACCGGCGAAAACTTCTTCGAGAGCTTTCCAGGATGCGAGCATCCCGATGGGCATTCGTAGATGCAATTCCCCCCATGGCCAGGCACCCTCCCCGGTGTGTCCGCAGAATCCACCCACAGCGACGAAATCTGTATTAGTTTCCCTGTTTCGAGTAAGATAGAACCTTTGCGCCGGGCACCGCTGGGAATTGCCGCGCAACTCTGAAAGTTGAAAGGACGAGCCGGAAGCGAGTCAAAATCCCCTTCCCGCATTCATGAAATCACCCGATACCCACACATTAAAGACCTCCATCATGGTGGCGCTGCTCGATCGTTCTCAATTCCGCCGGAAATTTCTTTTTCGGCCTGGGTATGAAGCGCATCGGCGCCATCCAGGGCTGGTCGATGGCGGCCTTGCATTCCGCTTTTATGGCCGTTTTTTCCAGCCCCTGGATATGGCTCGGCATCGTCAGCATGTTGCTGTTTCTCGCGCGCGCTGATGCTGGTATTGTCCTGGGCGGACTTCAGTTATGTCTTGCCCGCCACCGCGTCCATGTATGCGGTGGTTCCCCTGCTGGGGCATTTCGTGCTCGGTGAAAGTGTGACGGCGTTGCGCTGGATGGGAGTGGCGCTGATCTGCGTGGGAGTGGTGTTTGTGGGGCACACGCCTCCCAACACCACGAAGAAGGATTGAGCATGCGCACTGCCATTACTCTCGTAGTCCTGGTGCTTTGCCGGTACGGGCGGCGATATTGCCGTGGCCCACGCCATGAAGCGTCTGGGCGAAGTCCACAGTTTCTCACCCGACGGCAATCTTGCGTTTCTGGGACGGGCTTTCCGCGAGGGCTGGATGTGGATTGGCATTGCGCAGTTGACCCTGGCGTTCTGTTCCCTGCTCGCCTTGCTTTCCTGGGAGGCGGTAAGCTTTGTGGTTCCCGCCATGGCCCTGAGCTATGTTACCGGCGCGTTGGGGGGCAAGTATTTCCTGGGCGAGCAGTTGACGCCTCTGCGCTGGGCGGGAATCGGCCTGGTTTCCGTGGGTGTGGCGCTGGTGTGTTTGGGGTAGAAGGAGCACGATTTGTTTTTGACATGGTTGCGGTGGGCGATTCTGGGCGCGGCGATATTGCCCTCCTTGTGCTATCTCTTTATCATTTTCGCGGCCCGCAGCTTCTTCCGGCGCCACAATGCCGCGCCCCGCGACTTCACTCCGCCCGTGAGCCTCCTCAAACCCGTTCATGGGCTGGATCCCGAAGCTTACGAAAATTTTGCCAGTTTCTGCCGCCAGGATTATCCCGAATACGAAATTCTGTTTGCCGTCACGAACGAGCAGGACCCCGCCACCCCCGTGATCCGCAAGCTCATCGCCGATTTCCCCGCGCTGCCGATTCGCCTCTCGTGGGGCCGGAGAAGATCGGCTCCAATGACAAGGTCAACAAGCTCTGCGGCATTGGCACGCGCCGCCCAGCACGACTTGCTGGTCCTTTCCGACGCCGATATTCGCGTCGGCCCGGCTACCTGCGGTCGGTCGCCGCGCCTTTTCGCGACGCCAAGGTCGGCGCCGTCACCAGCTTTTTCACGGGAATTCCCTGCCTTCGCTTTGGCCGGAGCTGGAGGCCATTTACCTCAGCACCGATTTCATGCCCGCCGTCCTGATGGCGCGGCAACTGGAAGGACGTGCACTTCGCGCTGGGCGCAACCATCGGCGTCCGGCGCGAGTGCCTGGAGGAAATCGGCGGGTTTGAGGCGCTTGCCGATGAAGCCGCGGATGATTACGAACTCGGTTACCGCATCGCCGCGCGGGACATCAGGTGGAACTGGTCGATGGCACGGTCAAGACCTGGTGCTGCCTCCAGAGCCTGCGTGAGTTCTTCGTTCAACGCTTGCGCTGGGCCATCATGGCTCGCCAAGCCCGGCCCCTGGGCTATGTGGGACTTATTTTCACCCAGGGCTTGCCGTGGACGATCCTGGCCGCGATTCTTTGCGCCCACCTCGCTCTGGCGGTGGGCTTTGTGGCCGCCTACTTGATCCTGCGCATGGCCGTGGTCTGGACCATGGGCGTCTGGGGACTGCGCGACGATCTGCTGAAGCGCCGGTGGTGGCTGGTGCCCTTTGGGACGTTTTCGCCTTCGTCATTTGGGTGAACAGCCTGTTTTGGAGCCGCGTTCGCTGGCAGGGAGTGGAATATCGCGTCGCCGGCGGCCGACTGATCCCCGTGACTCCTCGGACCGCAGACGCAAGGCCTGAGCAATGTCAGACACTCCGCTCAGGCGCCATCTATCGCGTTTAACCCACGTTTCGCGGGAGTCCGCTGCAAAGGCTTGCCATCTCCATCCCTCCATTGGCTACATTGATGCTGGGATGGGCGATCCTCAAACTGAATCTTCCGGACTCCGGCTTTTGCGGGGACTCCTGCGTCACTACCCGTTCGTCCTGAAGAATTTCAAACACTATTTCCAGAACCTTTACCGCCGCGAAATCCTGCACACCGACATCGTTGCTCCCTATGCCGCGGTTTTCTATACGACGCACAAATGCAACCTGGAGTGCACCTATTGCACGCAAAAAGAACCGGACGTCTTCAGCCAGGAATTGCCCACGGACACTGACCATTAAGCTGCTTCGCACCATCCGCCGCGAGACGGATTCGATTCTCTTCACCGGCGGCGAACCGCTTGCTGCGCGCCGATGTGGAAGACCTGGTGCAAGCGGCCAAGCGCGACGTGAAATTCCGTTCCGTGCTGCTGGTGACGAACGGCACGCTGCTGCACAAGCGCCAACGGCTGTTTGAATCGCTCGATGGCCTCATCGTCAGCCTGGACGCTTTGACGGCGGACCCCGCGAACCCCAAGTCCAAGCCGGGAGTGCTGAGCAGGGTGCTGGAAAATCTCGAACTCGCCAAGCAGCGCATGCCGCGCCCCGGCGACATCACCATCAGCACGGTGATCGAGGAGTGGAACATTCCGGAGATCGAACGCATCCTGGATTTCTGCGGCGAGCAGGGATTTGTCTTCGCCACCCAGACCGCGCTGCACGAAAAAATGCCCAACCTGCGGCTGAAGCGCAACCCCCGCTATCAGGCGCTGGTGGAGAAGATCATCGAGCGCCGCCGCGAGCGCAAGCAGCCCATCAACGGCACCCCCAAACTCTTGCGGACGGTGCTGGAGTTTGGGGACTTCAAGTGCTTTCCCACCATGTTTCCGCGCGTCTATCCCAACGGAGATGTCTTTTATCCCTGCGAACCCCTCAAGAAAATTGCCGGCAATCTGCTGCGGGAAGGCTCCTTCAAAAAAGTCTTTGCGCGCGGCCGCAAGCTCTACGGAGACATTCCTGATTGCCGGGCGATCTGCCACCTCTTTGGCAATGTGGTTTCGTCCTATTACGTAAAAGATTTCTGGGGCCTGGCCGGCGATTCGATTCGATAGGTACTTTTCGGACTTGGTTTATCTTTCCTCGAACCCTGTTTCTCGCGCTAAGACCATATGCAACACAAGGATATGGAGGACAATAAAGCCGGGTTCTTTCAACCAACAGCCCCCCGAAATATCGGCTATGATTTCGGAACTTTCTCGCTCGTGAAATCGTAAATATCTCCAGAAGGTCAGCTCGTAAGGAGAATTCCGCCATGGCCAATCCCGCCCAGCCACCTCGGCCGCCCGCCGCGCCCATCCCCCCGCGAAACCGCAGCAACTTCTTCTGGATCGCGCTGCTTCTTCTGACTCTAATTTGTATCGTGGGTGGGCTCGGCATCCTGATCGGAGTGCGCGTTATCACCAATGCTTTCCATGTAAATGTCAATCCGTCGGGCGCCGGCAAGAAGGATGTTTCCGTCACAACTCCCTTTGGGTCGTTGAATGTCCACGAGGGCGTGAATGAGGCGGGGTTGGGGGTCCCCATTTATCCCGGCGCGACGGCGATCAAGGAAAATTCCTCGGCCACAGTTAACCTCGAGATCTCCAACGAGAAAAAGGTGCGCGTGCTGGCGGGGAAGTTTGAGACCCCCGATTCCACGGAAAAGGTCATCGCCTTCTATCGCGAACATTTGGGCCAGGAAGTCACCAAGGTTAAGGATGAAGACGGAAAAACCGTTTTTGAAATCCAGCACGGCACGGAAACCCGGGTGGTGGAATCCAGCCCGAGGCGGGCAAGACAGTCATCGAGATCGCTCACGTCTCCCAGGGACTCACAGGAGCAAATTGAGCACGGCACGGCAGGACATTTTTTCACCCATCCTATCGAATGCCCTCTTCCCTCTTGAACCTCATTCCAAATCCTGTGCATGATGGGCATTTCGATAAGGAGTGCTCATGCCAGCCTTTGACATCAACTGGGCATGCGCAATTTCCCGCGCTTTCAACTGAATGCATGGCCACGCCGCGGCATTCTTCGATGGCCCGGGTGGAACGCAGGTTCCGCAGCGGGTGATCGACGCCATGGTCAAATATCTGGCGACGTCCAACGCCAATCAGCATGGCGCTTTTGCCACAAGCCACAGAACTGATGAAACCATCACGCGTGCACGCGCGGCCATGGCGGATCTGCTGGGCTGTGATTCCGATGAAGTGGTTTTTGGCCCCAACATGACGTCGCTGACCTTCACGCTTAGCCGCGCACTGGCACGGGACCTCAAACCAGGCGATGAGATCATTGTCACGCGCCTCGACCATGACGCCAACGTCTCTCCTGGACGGCTCTCGAAGAGCGCGGCTGTGTGATTCGCTGGGTTGATATCCATCCGCAAGACTGCACGCTGGATATGGACGACTTAAAGCAGAAGCTGAACGATCGCACGCGCGTCGTGGCCGTGGGTTATTCGTCCAATTCAGTGGGAACCGAGGAATGATGTCGGAGAGATCGTGCGCCTTGCCCACTGCGTGGGCGCCATCAGCTACATCGACGCCGTACATTACGCGCCTCACGGACCCATCGACGTGCGCGCGCTCAATTGCGATTTTCTCGCCTGCTCTCCTTATAAATTTTTCGGACCGCATTCCGGCTGCTCTACGGCAAGCGCGAGCTCCTCCAGCGCCTGCGCCCGTACAAGGTGCGTCCGGCGGCCGACGTTGTCCCCAGCCGCTGGGAAACCGGCACGCAGAACCACGAGGCGATGGCCGGAGTCGCTGCCGCGGTCGATTACCTCGAGGAACTCGGCAGGCGGCACGCGCCCGGGGCACAAGGCCGGAGAGCCGCGATTCTTGCGGCTTATGATGCCATTCGCGCCTATGAACGGGGACTGCTCGAACGGTTGGTTCCGGGCTTATTGGAAATTCCCGGCCTGACCCTCTACGGAATCACTGAGCCTGCGCGCTTTCATGAACGTGTTCCGACCATAGCCCTGCGCGATCGAGGGCCACACGCCTCGGGAACTCGCCACTTACCTGGGCGAGCGCGGCATCTTTGCCTGGGACGGAAACTACTCTGCCCTGAACCTCAGTGAACGCCTCGGGGTGGAGATGAACTGGCGGGATGCTGCGCATCGGCCTGGTGCATTACAACACGGCGGAGGAAATTGACCGCTTGCTCGGCACTCTTCCGAGCTGCGCATTAAATCTTAAGCTCATGCCGGTGATTACTCGGATCACAGCGATTAGACATGCCACGCTATCACCAAACCCTACACTGCAATCCTGAATCTCTTTAATCAAGTTGACCAATAGTACGATGGAACGCTTCCCGAAAATTCGCAGGGTTAAAGCCTAAAGCGAAGCCTGTCTAGATAGAGTTTCTTATGCAAGATGGGCAGCTATCGAATCCAAATCCATTTCCGTTGGAATATATAATCTAAGTAAACGATGATAGCATGATGGTCCTAAATC
>CAVTDA010000171.1:0-85493 GCA_963733285.1 uncultured Acidobacteriota bacterium | reverse complement strand
CCCGGCTCATTTCCGACGAGGGCACGCCGCTGCTTGCAAATCCGATTGAACAAGGTGGACTTGCCAACATTGGGGCGGCCGACAATCACGAGACGCGGAAGGTTGGGCATGGAATAATGAAAATGTGTAGTTTAAGAGCCTTTTGGGCAAAATTCGGTCAGCAGGCAGAAAACAGCTCCGCTTCATCCGTGGTGCGCGTTCAAAAATCTTCTCTCGCGGGTGTGCTATTCTGAGGTCTAAATCCCCGCAAGCCAACGCGAGCACGCACAGATGTTCGCTGAACCAACTTAGGCTTCTCCGGGGGGAAGTGTCAAGCCGATGCGCTATTATCCGATCTATTTGGATTTGCACGGACGCTCCTGCACCGTTGCCGGCGGAGGTCCGGTGGCAGAGCGCAAAGTGCGGACCCTTCTGCGCGCAGGAGCCAACGTGCACGTCATCAGTCCAGAGGTGACTCCCCGGCTGGCCCTGCTCGCCGCCCGAAAGAAAATCCAGCTCACTTCGCGCGCCTACAGAACCGGCGATTTGGAAGGAACATCTTCGAAATCTGATGGCCAGAATCCAGGCCGGCCCACCCTCGTTTTTGCCGCCACCAACAGCCCTTCGGCACAGGCTCTCATTCGCAGGGACGCTGGCGCGCTCGGTGTCCCGGTGAACATCGCGAGTGACGCCAGGAGTCCGGGTTCATCGTCCCCGCCACTTTTTCGCAGGGAGATCTGCAGGTCGCCATCTCGACTTCGGGAGCCAGTCCGGCGTTGGCTCGCCAATTGCGGCGCAGGCTTCAGCTCACACTTGGACGCGAATATCGCGGATATCTCAAATTCCTGCGCGAAGCCCGAAAACAAGTCATGAGCACCGTCCCCGATGAAGCGCAGCGCGCGAAAATCTTTCGGCAACTTTCCGGCGTCGAGGTGATGAATTGGCTGCGGAAAGGCCCGCCCCGGCAAGCGGCGGTGGAAGTGAAGAAGTGGATTACCAAAGTTACCAGGGCGGATTAGGGAACCACGAACTCGAGGGCCGATCACTATCCAATTGCCCGTCCCTAGGGCGTTCAAGCAAATCAAATCTCCAACGCGATGGGACGCAGGCTTTTTGGCTTACCTTGCAGTTTTACACCGGCCCCAATTCACTCTAAACTAATTCGTTGAATCACGTAGTCTGCGTACGCGTTGATGTCACGTGCCTACGTTGGGTCATAAAGTCAGACCAAACTGCTTCGCATGACAGATTCGATAAACAAATCGCCGGAGAAGCTCCCGCTCGACAAAGTCTTTGCTCCCGGGGGCTGGCTGGCTCGTCACCATCCCAACTATGAGTTTCGGCCCGGGCAATTGGAAATGGCCGAGAGCGTGGAGTTCGCGCTGGAAGGCCGCCAGCATTTGATTGTCGAGGCCGGCACAGGCACGGGCAAGACCCTCGCCTATCTTGTGCCGCTCTTGCGCAGCGGCGTCCGCACGGTGATCTCGACCGGAACGAAAAACCTGCAAGAGCAACTCTTCTACAAAGATGTTCCATTTCTCAAGAAGCTGTTCCCCCACATGCGCGTCACGCTGATGAAGGGGCGGCAGAACTATCTCTGCCGGCAAAAGCTTTACGACATCGAGAAACAGCCGGTTCTGAACGGCATGGATGAAGTGGAGCAGTACCCGAAGCTGCGGAAGTGGGAGCAGACCACGGAAACCGGAGATCGCGCGGAGCTGGCTTGGCTGCCGGATCAAAGCGAACTCTGGAAAAAAGTCGATGCCCGAAGCGAGGCTTGCACCGGCCAGAAGTGCCAGCAATTCGAGAAGTGCTTCATCACCCAGATGCACCAGCGGGCCGCGGAGTCGGACCTGCTGATCGTCAACCACCATCTCTTCTTCGCCGATCTCGCCCTGCGGCAAAATGATTACGCGGCCTTGCTTCCCGACTATTCCGCGCTGGTTTTCGATGAAGCGCACGAAATCGAGGATGTGGCGACACAGTATTTCGGCGTCGAGGTCAGCAGCTACCGGATGGAGGAGTTGGCGCGTGACACCGAGGCCACGTTACGCCTGAAGGGGATTAAGAATAACGATGTGCCGGCCGCCGTAGGTGAGCTCCGCCGCCGGTCCGAGACGTTCTTTGAACTCTTCCCGGGGACGGAAGGCCGATCGAACTTCGATAACCGCGACAGTTTTTTGGAGGTCAATCGCGGGGCCTATTCCGCGCTTTCGAACGCGCTCATGCTGCTTCAGACTCAACTCAGCCGCCTGCCCGAGCGGCCGGAGGAGATCAACAACGTCGCCAAGCGCGCCCAGGACCTCCGGGCAACGCTCGAAATCGTCATGGAAAGCCATGAGCGCAACATGGTCTATTGGTGGGAGAGGCGTGGCCGCGGCGTGTTCGTTCAGGCAACGCCGATTGATGTCTCATCGCTCTTGCGCGAAAGGTTGTTTGAACAGATCGAGACGGTTATCCTGACCTCCGCCACTCTGGCGGTTTCAGGCTCCTTCGATTTTCTCAAACGCCGGCTGGGAATTCAAAACGCCAAGGAGCGTGTCTTCTCCTCGCACTTCGATTACGCGAGCCAGTCCTTGCTCTACACTCCCTCGCATTTGCCCGACCCCCGCCAGCCGGACTTTGGGCGGCTGGCAGCGGAAGAGATTGTCCAGTTACTAAAGGCGACACGGGGACGGGCTTTTGTGCTTTTCACTTCCCACGTTCAAATGCGGGATATTTACGAGCGCGTGCGCCCAAAAATTCGTTACCCCATCCTGATTCAGGGCTCAATGCCGCGCACGCAACTCCTGGACAGTTTCCGCTCCACTCCTCACGCCGTCCTTTTCGGAACGAGTTCCTTCTGGCAGGGAGTGGATGTTCAGGGGGAGCAATTGAGCGCCGTCGTCATCGACCGCCTGCCCTTCGCCGTCCCGAGCGATCCCGTCACCGCGGCGCGCATTCGCCAGATTAACGATGAAGGGGGCAACGCCTTTAGCGAATACCAGGTGCCGCAAGCCGTCATCATTCTGAAGCAGGGGTTTGGCAGATTGATCCGGAGTGAAACCGACCGCGGCATCCTGGTTATGCTGGACCAGCGCCTGATTCGTATGCCCTATGGGAAGGTCTTTCTCGACAGCCTTCCGCCCTACCACAAGACGAATCGACTGGAAGAGGTGAAGGCCTTCATGCGAGAATAGGAATATGGGCAGCAGGAAGTTGGATGCTGTAGTGCAGATGGCTGGAAATTAGAGTCGGGCGTCAGGCGTCTAAGGATAGAGAATCGAATTCCCTCCTCGTGATTGCAGGCTTTCGTCCATCAACGAGTCCCAGCCTGCTGTAGTCGAAACCTGATACCTAATTCGCTTTCGAGGTTTATATGTTTGAAGTTTCGGTTGAGTACACGTTCGCAGCGGGGCACGCGCTCCGCGGATATAAAGGCAAGTGCGAAAATGTTCACGGGCACAATTACAAGGTTCAGATGATGGTTGCCGGCGAGCAGCTCGATGCAACTGGATTGTTGATGGATTTTGTCGAGGTCAAAAACAATATTCGAGGATTAGTGGACCGCCTGGATCACAAATTCCTGAACGACATCCCGCCATTCGATAAACTGAATCCCTCAGCGGAGAATATTGCCAAGTTCTTCTTTGACGAATTGCAACCGTTCATTCTCAATCGCGGCCTGCAAGTCAGTGGCGTGACGGTCTGGGAAACCGACACGACCTCCGCCACTTACCGCCCGCGATAAGGATCGGAAAGTTCGGTTCAACCGGCCGCGAGGCGCGCCCGCAATTGCCCAAAGTGATTGGATATTCTCCCCTCACCAGGTCCAGAAGGCCACGGCTGGATGCAAATCGGCCTGGTGCTTTTGTGCGCACACACCTTCTTTGCAAATGAAGGTATCTTCGCACCACCGGCAGCGGGACATCTGATCCTTTTCACGAATAGTCCCGCATATGGCACACGCTTCCAGCAATTCCGCCACAACGTGCCGGGAGTAGGTACGCCAGGTTTCCATGACTTCCCATTCTTCACGGAGTTTCTCGAGTTCGTCGTGGCTCAACATGATCATCACCTCGCACTCGCTATGAAGGGAGTGCAATCGGAGGGCCACCGAGAACTCTGCTCGTAAATCCAGCCTTCAACGGGTCATAACTCGCCTTAAATTCAGTTCTTTGGAACGAACGTTAGGATTGACTAAGGTCAAAATATGCCCCGCGGAGCCCGGCTTTCTTGGTGGTTATTGCCCCAATTCGGAAGCCCCATGCCCGAATTGCAACGTGGTTTCTCCCTGCCCGAATTCCACAAGGCCGCTGGAAATGGAGTAGAATGTTGGGTGGGGGTAAAGCTCCGTCAAGCCGCCGATTCCAATGGTCATTACCGAAATCTTCAAGTCGATTCAGGGCGAGTCTACGTATGCGGGCCTGCCTTGCACCTTTGTTCGCCTGACGGGGTGCAATTTGCGCTGCCACTGGTGTGATACGGCCTACTCATTCCGCGGTGGACAGAAAATGTCGGTGGACGAAGTGTTGGCAAGAGTCCGAACCTTTGGCGGCAAATTGGTGGAAATCACCGGCGGCGAACCCTTGCTCCAAAATGACGTCTATCCACTGGCAGATCAGCTACTTAGCGAAGGCTATCAAGTCCTGATAGAAACCAGTGGTGAACAGAGTATTTCCCGCTTGCCGCGGGAGGTCGTCAAGGTCCTGGACGTAAAATGTCCCGGAAGTGGCGAAGGGGGAACTTTTTGCCAGGAAAACCTCAAGTCTCTCGAAAAGAAGGACCAAGTAAAGTTCGTCATCGCCGACGAAAATGATTATGCCTTTGCCCGGAAATTCATGCTCCAGCACAACTTGGGGGAGCTCGTTAACGAAGTCATTCTCTCACCGGTGTTCGGCAAGCTGCACCCACGCACCCTTTCGGAATGGATCTTGCATGATCGACTGCCGGTGCGGCTGGGCCTTCAAATTCACAAATTCATTTGGGACCCGGAAACCCGGGGGGTGTAGAATGCCGGGCGCAGCATTGGACCTCGATTGCTCAATATCAGGCGCTGGGACGGTTGAAAAGGGCCGGGGTTTGAGTTTCTGAGAACCAGCAAACTCTACTAACATCTCATGACTGACCGCAGAGCATTAAACCAGGATCGCCAATTGGAACCTGAGGACCTCGACCTTGGGACGTCTGAAAGCCCCTCGCCGTAGTCCTCGCCAGCGGTGGTATGGACAGTTGCGTCACCACCGCGATTGCCAATCTGGACCATCGCCTGGCCATGCTTCATGTCGGATATGGCCAGCGGACGGAAGCCCGCGAGATTCGTGCGTTCAATGCCCTGGCGGATTTTTACGAAGCCACGCACCGCCTCGTTTGCCGGTTGGATCACCTGAAAATGATTGGTGGCTCCAGCCTCACAGACCCCCGGATGGCGGTCGAATCCGCCGACCTGGACCGCTCCGGAATCCCCACCAGTTACGTTCCCTTTCGCAATGCCCATTTCATTTCCATCGCCGTTTCGTGGGGCGAGGTTCTGGGGGCGCACAAGATTTTCGTCGGGGCTGTTGCGGAAGACAGTTCCGGGTACCCCGACTGCCGGCCGGAATACTATGCTGCTTTCAATCGGGTGATTGCCGTGGGAACCAGGCCCGAAACCCAATTGGAAATTGTGACCCCGGTCATTCATCTGCGAAAAAGCGAGATTGTCCGGCGCGGACGGGAGCTGGGTGCGCCCTTTGAATTGACCTGGTCATGCTATCAAGGCCAGGATGCCGCGTGCGGTGTGTGCGACAGTTGCGCACTGCGTTTACGGGCTTTCGAGGAGGCGGGGCTGGAGGATCCCATCCCCTATTTGCAACGCCCCAGCTACAAGAGAATGCAGAAATCCCGTGCCCGTTAATTTCATGGGAACCAGTTGAGTCCCCAGGAGTAAAGGGCTAGAATACCGGCGACCTAATTTGAGGGAGGAAGCAATCATGGCAAGTGCACTGAGGTACAAGGCGATTGGAATTGGCATCGTACTGACAATTCTCTGGGTGGGCTCTTCGGCCTTTGCCCAATACGGCGGAGTGACTGGCAAGGTTTTAGGGGAAGACGGCAAGCCGATAGTGGGCTACGTCATCAAAATTGATCGGGCCGACCCCGACCACGTCAAATGGGGTGTCCAAACCAAAACCAGTAAGAAAGGAGACTACACCTATATTGGTATACAGGATGGACAGTACAGAGTGACGCTGATGGGTCCCGACAACAAAGCGATCTACTTTGAGGAGACCGTTGTAAAAACCGGCGAACAGTCCGAAGTCAACTTCGACCTTGCCAAGATCCACAAGACCCAGCAAAAGACTGCCGAAGAGAATCCGGAATACCAGAAGGCGGTTGAAGCACAAAAAGAAAACGCCAATTTGAAGCAGCTATTTGACCAGGCGCTCCAACTCAATAAAGATGGAAAATACACCGATGCCGCCGAGATATTTGAGAAAGCCCTGCCCCTCGCCAAAGATCGCAATGTTGCGATCATCACCGGCCAATTGGCAGAATCCTGGGAAAAAGCCGGGGACGT
Organism: uncultured Acidobacteriota bacterium; assembly: GCA_963733285.1. Lineage (GTDB taxonomy): Bacteria > Acidobacteriota > Terriglobia > UBA7540 > UBA7540 > Bog-366. The sequence continues at coordinate 78,976 of CAVTDA010000171.1, read as the reverse complement.
GGAAACGGACCCGGATAAACGCAAGGAAGATTACGCCAAGGCGCTTGATTATTACAATAAAGCCGGGGTATTGGCCCCGAATGACCCGACCCTGCACAGCAGCCTCGGGCACCTGTACGCCAGTATGGGCAAGTCGGATGAGGCCCAGGCAGAGTACCAAAAGGCCGCCGACCTCGACCCGACGCACGCTGCAAGCTTTTACTACAATCTCGGCATCATTCTGGTGAACAAAGGAAAGATGGACGATGCCGCGCTGATTCTCAAGAAATCGACGGATCTCGACCCTAATAATGCCAGCGCTTGGTACTGGTATGGAATGGCGCTGATGGGCAAAGCCACGGTCAGACCGGATGGGTCGATGGCTCCGGCGCCGGGCACCATCGAGGCTTTTCAGGCTTACCTTAAACTCGATCCTAACGGAAAATATGCCCCCGAAGCCCAGGCGAGCATTGACGCCCTGTCGAGCAAAGCAGATTTGGAATACAAGAAGACCAAGAAAAAGTAATGCCGGTCATCGCAGACGGGCCCCGCAGTGCCTTGCTCAGGGTTGCTGCGGGGCCTTTTTCATTCAGGCGCGAAACTATGAAAATGATCCCGCTTGCGTGCCTTCTCGCCTTGATGGCACCCGCTTGGCTTGCCGGAGACATCATCTCCCAGATCAATGCCCAGGGCGATGAGGAGGTCTTGCAGCGGGATGCCATTGTCACCAGTCAGGATCCGTCTTTCATCGTGTACAAGCACTTCGATCTCAAGGAGCATCGCATCACCGTGGTGAGGCTCAATCGCGGAAGTTTGCCCATGCGCGTGCAAACCAGCGACGCGCCCGCCCGCGCAAATATCGTGAAGGTGTGGAAACACTTCGGATATAAAGTGGCAATTACCGATCAAGCGGGCAAGACGACGCAAGTCTACGATGCTTATCTTGACTTCTACCCGCCCGGAGGGCACGGCTCCCTTTTGGAGTCCGTTCCCGCGCGCACCGAATTCCCCATTCTCATCGATGGCTTGGGGCCGGACGATATTGATTTCGAGAAGATCAGCCGCCTGGAAGTGCAGGGTGAGCGCCTCAGCATCGTTCTTCGCGACGGAAAAACCGTCACCGGAAAGTTCCTCATGCCCACCGGCAAACCCGCCGAGGTCCGGGTTCTCGGAATCACCGACGCCTATGATCCTGCCAGCAGCGACCCTTTTGACTTTTCTGTTCCCCTGTCGCGGTTGAAAGTGATTCAGTTCTAATTCACCGTTCCCTGAGGCTACTTCTTTTTTTCCGCCTGCCACAAGCCCACCGAGAGGGCGCGTCCACAGAATGGGCAGTAGTTGACCCCCCAATAGTCGAATCCTCGCGGTGAGGCCGCCCTGATGAAATACTCCGTGCTCACATCGTTCATGATCCGGCCATCGTCGATGCGCTGTTGGGCGCCCATATAAAACGCCCCGCGCTCAATGGCGTTGTCGAGTTGATCACAGCAGGTCATTTCTTTCTCCCCTTATCTCTCCAGCTTGAATCCGACTTTGACCGTCACCTGAAATTCCGCAACCTTGCCTTCGGCGATCCGGCCCCTTTGTTGCACCACTTCAAACCACGACATGCTGCGAACGGTCTTTGACGCCTCTTCCACTGCGCTGCGCACGGCCTCGGCAAAACTCACTGGAGATGTGCCCACGAGTTCGATAACCTTAAAGGTTCCCGCCATTTTGATTCTCCTTTCGTTTGCGCCCTGCCATCCGGTAACTGAACCGGCAACATTGTAACCCGGTTTTGATTTCCCCGCAGCGGGGCGTGAAGTCCTTGGAGCCCAAGTACTTCGAAGCACCGGAAGTACTAGAGTATTTTAATTCAAAGTGTTATATCATCGTCCTACTCATTATCTGGGCGTGGAAGTTCAACCCAGCGATGAGCGCAAATTCGGCTTCGAGGCGCAAGGGAGGCCGGGATTGCAAGGTTGGAAATTTCAAACAAACGCGCAACAAATACCTTTGTGGCACCTGCCCCTCTCGACTTTTCCTGGGCTGAAACGTCAGCCAGGCTTGGGTGACACGATGGAAAACTCCGGAGGATAATGCGATGTTAGCTCAATACGGACCCTATGGGGTCGTTTTTGCCTTAGTTTTGGTGGTGTGGTTCTTCTACCTCGGATTTTTGCTCAAGCGGATGATTCGGGAGCAGCAGGAAACCAATCGCCTGCTTCGTGGTGGAAGCTCCGGCGCCAGCGCGGCTCCGAAATCCTAATCGGGCCTCTGTTTAACTCGACAATTGGTTTTTAGTTCGCAGCCCAACGAATCCTCTTGCTGAACCGCCGATGGCCGGGCAAGGCGCGGAGGCGCAGGATTTGCGGCTGACGCGGGCACTTCGCCTCCTCGATGCCACGCGAGGGGGTTTGACTGCTCTCTACAACCCCACAGATTGGGTCCAGGGTGAGGTTCATGCCCGGAGATGCCTCCTTGATCCAACTGATGGGCCTCGCCCCTCAAGACACGTTCATTTCAAAATCCTAGCCTGTTCAAGGAGCGAGCCACTTTTCGGCTCACCATGGGACTCCTGCAATCAGGTAGTGCCCTTTTTTAGATGGAGAGCCGTCCGAAACTCGTCCCGATTTTATCGGGAGGTCGGCACCTGCTGACTGAAGGTCAGCGCACCAAGTCGGCGCATGTTGACCGAAATGTCAGCGCGACAGGGCGCAGGCCGGGCTCGACCCGGCGCGACGCCGCAGGCGAGGGCACGGCCCTTTGCCGGCAAGGTGGTGGTTTGGCGGGGTGGGTCCGGCGCCGGGTGGGGAATGGCGCTGAACGGGGAGAAATCATATGAAATACAAGCTTAAATTAATTATCGTTGTCACCCCCGCCCGGTCGTTTTAACCCCTCCACCTTCCGGCCCGATACCTCGGAGCTCGAGCATCAAAAATGAATGGCCATCCCGCGATGTTATTGAAAACACGTAGCCGTTTCGGACAATGAGCGGCACATCCCGCGATCTCTCTGAAAAAAATTGGTTATCTGTTGGTCCGTCAATCTTATTCAAAATACATGAGATACCTACTTGTCCAAGCCCGGGGAAACCCCCTTCCCCAGCGAATGACCCCATTTGCTTCTAAATCCTAGAAAAATTAGAAGTTAGGCCCCATGCGGCGTGCCCCTGCGGGCGACGACCCCACGAGGTTCACGATTTGATGGGTTTGCAGCCTCGGCCGAGCCAGCTACGGCCTATCGCTGTGGCCCTCCCCCTCCAGTGCCGAATTCCCCAGTCTCTGCCCGATGACCATCGCTGTTCCAAAATGGATTGTTCCCAATTTAGGACACTACCTCCTTCCCTGTTGACAAAAGGGTACAACCGGAAATAGGATACGACTGGGCTGATTCCAAAAATACGGTTGTTTTAAGAATAGTCGCTGCGACTGCCGAGAGCGGCCGGTGAGGTGAGTGCGCTTCAAACCTCATCCCCATCTTTCGCCAGGCGTGGAAACTCAAAATTAAAGGGGAGGATCAATCGATGACAAAGTCCATTCGCAAGGCTCTAGTTGGTGCGGCGTTAACGGGTTTCGTGTTGGGGGCCACGGTTGTTGCATCAGCGTCGCCCAGTCCAGCCGATGATTCATCCACAACCAAGATTGAGAAACACTGTTGTGCGGGAAAGAATTCCTGCAAGGGCCAAGGTGGCTGCGGCGCCGACAAAGGCAAGAACTCTTGCTCCGGCAAGGGTGGCTGCAACACCAAGGGGAGCTGCAAAGGTCAGCCCTGCACCTAGTTCGGTTCGAGTAGCACAATTGCGGCGTGCGGGCCGGCGGCGCAACCCCCGGCCTGCCGCTCTCGCCCAGCTTAACGTACTCCGGTAAACCTCCATGCCCGCGAACCGCTTCAATGGATACTCGGACTATGGCGTGGGCATTGGCCTGCGCGTCCCCCATTATCAGCACATCTTTTCCAAAAAGCCCGTCGTCAACTGGTTTGAAATCATCTCGGAAAACTTCATGGTCGATGGCGGCCGCCCGCTGGCAGATTCTCGATCAGATTCTGGAACAGTACCGGGTGGTTCAGCACGGCGTCTCCATGTATTTCGGATCCGCTGAACCGCTGAATCGCGAGCACCTGAAGCGGCTGAAGAACTCTGGTGAAGCGCACCAAGACCCCCTGGCTGACCGATCACCTCTGCTGGGGAAGCGTGGATGGGCGCTACACGCACGACCTGATGCCCATGCCCTACACGTTTGAGGCGGCGAAAAGAGCGGCGCAAAAGATTCGCCAGGTTCGCGACTTCCTGGAAATCCCGGTCGCGGTTGAAAACGTCAGCAGCTACGCGGAATTTCACGTCTCCGAAATGACGGAATGGGAGTTCCTGAACGAAGTTGTGGAAGGCGCCGACTGCGGAATCCTGCTCGATGTGAACAACATTTATGTCTCGTCGCGCAACCACACCTTCGATCCCTTCGACTACCTGAACAGCGTTCCTGCCGGAACGGGTGGCGCAAATCCATATCGCCGGACACACGAAATATCAGAAGTTCATTCTCGATACGCACGATCATCCCGTCATCGATCCCGTCTGGGCGCTCTATGCGCGGGCCATTGAGCTTGCCGGCCCCACGCCGACGCTGCTCGAATGGGACGACCGCATTCCGTCTTTCAACGAAGTCCACCGCGAAGCGCTCGAAGGCGAAGCGCTATATTCCCTCGCAATTGCAGGAGGCGTCGTGAACCTCGAGCAGCTTCAGCGGGCGGTTTTCGAGGTGACGCGGCAACCTCTGACCCCTTCCGAGCGAATGCGTCCGCGGCTGCCCGATGGCCGGTCGGTCCGCGAAATCGCGAGCGCCCTGATCAAACCGAACGACCGGCTGACTTCGGTCGAGCGCCTCCAGATTTACAACCAGCAGTATTGGTTTCGCATCATGTCCTCGCTCAGCGAGGACTTCCCCGGCCTGCGCAGTCTCATCGGCGAGCGCAAATGGGAAAAGCTCGCGGTCGCCTATCTCGATGAGTGCCCCTCGGAATCCTACACTTTGCGCAATCTGGGATCACGGCTGGAATCCTGGCTGCGGAAGCATCGCAAATTTATCGCCGGAGTCGAGCGTGTCGCTCTGGACATGGTGCGTCTTGAGTGGGCCAACATCGACGCCTTCGATGCGGCGGAATTGCCGCGCTTTGTCCCCGGTGAAGGCAGGCCGCTCAGCGGAGCAACCGTCTTTCGGCTCCAGCCTCATCTGCACTTGCTCGATTTGGCTTATCCCGTCGACGATCTGCTGCTCCATATTCGCGGGCTCGATCGCCAGAACGAAGCCGCCAGCAACGCGGTGCTCAAGTTTCCACAGAAAGCGCGAGCCCAACGCTCATCGCTTCCCAGCCCCGGCAAAGTTTTCGTTGCCGTCTACCGGTTGCAAGGTAGGGTTTATTTCAAACGCCTGACGCGCGACGGATTTGTCATTTTGAAAGCCCTGGGCGAGGGAAAATCATTGGAGCAGGCTATTGGGGCCGCGCTGCTTTCCTCCCGCAAACTGAATCGCATCGGTCCGCAACTCCAGGAGTGGTTCCAAGATTGGTCATCGCTGGGCTGGTTCGCCGAGCCCTAAAGGATCGCAAAACATGTCCACCACGCTGAAGCTGATTGACAAGGTTTACGGGTGGTTTATTTGGGTCATGAACGCGTGCCAATCACCCTTTCTGCTGGCCATAAGGCTTTACTGGGGATGGCAGTTCTGGCAGGCGGGTTGGGGAAAAGTCCATAATATTCCCCATGTGGTGGAATACTTCACCAGTCTGGGGGTTCCCGCCCCCACTCTCAATGCGTATTTCATCTCCTGGCTCGAGGTCATCGGTGGCATCTTGATAGCCCTGGGTTTATTCTCTCGCGTCACTGCCTTGCTCCTCACGAGTGACATGGTTGTGGCCTTTATCATGGGTGACCGTGAGGCACTGGGCGCCATCTTCTCCGACCCCGACAAGTTTTACGCCGCCGCTCCCTATACTTTCCTCTTTGCTTCCCTCATCATTCTCTTCTTCGGCCCCGGAAAGCTCTCCCTCGATTCGCTAATTGTCTGGTACCGTAAAAGAGGAAAGGCGCGCGCATAATCCGCATCGAAACCCGTCCCAAATTGCTGCGCGTGCAGGTTGCCGGCGAACACACTTTCTGTGGCGGCAACGGCCCGGCTTGCTTGAAGGGGTCGATCGCCTGAACAAATCTATGAAGAGAACCTATCCGAAACACCCCATTGTTGGCGTCGGCGGAGTGGTAATTGACGGCGGCCGCGTTTTGTTGATCCGGCGGGGCAAGGAACCCCTGAAAGGTGAATGGTCGATTCCCGGCGGCATGCTGGAGTTGGGCGAAGAGCTGGTTGACGCCGTGCGGCGCGAATTGAAGGAAGAAACCGGCATCGAGGTCGAACCTCTGGATTGCATCATTGTCTTTGATCGTGTCACCAAAGAGGGCGCCCGCGTTAAGTACCACTACGTCATCATCGATTATCTTTGCCGCAAGAAGCGCGGAAAACTGCGCTCCGGCTCCGATGTTATTGACGCGAAATGGGTCAAGCGCGAGGACCTCCCCCAATACCATCTTACGGAATTGGCCACGACTGTGATCCTGCGGGCGTTCGAGACCATGGAGAAATGCAAATGAGGCGACAAGGCGCATCCAGCCAACGTGCCATGGCCATCCTGGCCATGCCTGGGCACGGGCAGGATGCCCGTGGCACGAACCCGCCATCTCACCTGCAAGATTAACCACTGTCGGCAAGGCGCGGAATTTGGAGGACTGGAATGAGGGTGTGCGTTTATTGTGCTTCAAGTCAAAAATGCGACGCAGCCTATCTGGACGCCGCGGAAAGACTGGGCCGCCACTTGGCCCTTCATCAAGCGACGCTCGTCTACGGCGGGGGTGGCGGCGGGGCCATGGCACGGCTGGCGCAGGGGGCGCTTGATGCCGGGGGCAAGGCCATCGGCGTGATCCCCAACTTTATGATGGATCTCGAATGGGGACACCAGAATCTGACCGAGCTTCAAGTCGTGGACGACATGCGGGAGCGCAAGCGTCGAATGCTGGACGGAGCGGACGCCGTCGCGGCCCTGGCGGGAGGCTGCGGCACCCTGGAAGAGCTTTTCGAAACGATCACGCTGAAACGTCTGGGTCTCTACCTGGGGCCGATTATCATGGTGAATACGCGCGGGTTCTATCACCACATTGTGGCCGCCCTGGAGCACTGCATCGAAGAGAAATTCATGGATACCCGGCACCGCGACATCTGGTCCATCGTCGCCGAGCCGGAAGATGTCATTAAAGCTATCCAGACAGCGCCAAAATGGAGCGCCGAGAATAGAGACTTCGCGGTGCAATAGTCTTCTGCGCGCCCAGCCCCAATTGGGAATCCCCCTCGAGCCACGGTTGAGTATCATCCCTTCTGATGTGCGGGGCGTGAGCGGACCACCAAAGCCGCCACCAGGCATCCCACGAACGCGCCCACCAGAATCGTGAAAGCAATCCACAGGATCATCTGCGGGACAATAGCGACCAGCAAATACTTGCCAAGAAGCGAGGCGGGACCTGTGTAATCGGGGGGAAGGCCGTCATAGTGGGTTCCCCAGTTGCCGCGCAGGGCGAAGAACATGATGACGGCGACAGGGATGCGCGCGGCGTATCCATAGGCAATCAACGTTTTGAAAAGCGCCGGCCACCCGACCATCAGCAGGGACGGGCCGAGAATGATCAGCAGAATTCCCAGGGCCTGCCGCAAGGGAAAATTGACCTGCGGCGCGAAACCGATAAATCCGCCGCCGACCGTAATGACCATGCCCAGCACCGTAAGCCCAAACGCCTTCCAGGCGCTCGCCGCGCCGTGACCGGACTTGGCGAGTTTGATGGCAAAATAGGGGCCAAATAAGAAGGGGAGCCACGAGATTCCCACTACCGCCGCGCCCCCACCCGGAGCCGCGCTGAAGAACCGCGGCGACCAATGCGCCAACTCCCCGGCCAATCGTAGAAATGTAATGCCCAAAGTGAGGAGGGCTGGAACGAGGATCAATTGCCCAATCCGAGGTGAAGCATCAGAAACTGTTTCCTGCATGGGCGTCTCCTTTTGCGCGACGTTAGACCGGGTAGGCATTCTAAACGAATTTGATTTCCTGCAGGTTGAGATTGTTAAACGCGCAACTCACATCGCGGAACGAGAGGTCAATAGCAGGGGTAAGTTTAAGTTTGTGGGGGCCTTTTACGCCTGAAGGTCCGCGGAGGATGACGGAGGCATTGCTACCCCTTCTTCAACTCCGCCAGCACCTGGCGGCCGCAATCCTTGAGGGTTTCGAAAACTCCGATGCCCTGGTTGGCAATCGCTTCATGGACGGGTTCGTCTTTTTTCAGCAGGGCTTTCTTAAGTTCATCCACGGGGAGGACGCCGGGCAGGTCACGCTTGTTAAGTTGCAGAACATAAGGGATTCTCTTGAACTCGTAGTTATGCTCGCGCAGGTTGATTTCCAGGTTCTCGAGAGCCTCCAAATTCGCGTCCATGCGCTCTTCCTGGGAATCCGCGACAAACACCACGCCATCAACGCCGCGCAAGATCAGCTTGCGGCTCGCATCATAGAAGACTTGTCCGGGAACAGTGTAGAGATGGAAGCGGGTCTTGAATCCGCGAATTGAACCAAGGTCCAGGGGGAGGAAGTCGAAGAAGAGGGTGCGATCGCTTTCCGTCGCCAGCGAGATCATCTTCCCGCCGGTTTTCCCCAAGGTCTGATCAAATATCCATTGCAGGTTGGTTGTTTTGCCGCCCAATCCGGCGCCGTAGTAAACGATCTTGCAGTTAATCTCCCGGGCGGCAAAATTAATGAAACTCACGCTCGAACAACCCCTTTGCAACTTTCATGCCGTAAGGCGGACAATACTCAACCAAAGTGGCCGAAGTTTACCAGCCACGCGCAGCATTGGGACTTTTAGCGGTCGGCAACCTTCAACATCTATAGCACAGCGGATTCCAACTGACAATACCGCAAAGTCCTGGTAGCCAAACGCTTTCCATCAGGACCGCTTGCAGCAGAAGCACGACTTCGAGATCTGACGCGGAAAAGCTCGGGAGGAGCCGAGGCGTAATTTAGGAAGGTCGATACCCCGGCTCTCCCGTTTCCTGTGTGAAACGACTCCCATGTGGGAGGGGTAGTGGCTAAATCATATAGTGGCTCAAGCTGCCCGACATCATGCCACAAGTTCATGAAAAGATGCAAGATATTTGCCGGTTATAAACCAGTTGAGAACCACCGCCTGCGCCCGGGCTCGATATCCTCCTCAAATGGCAAAATAAGCCATTTATTTTCTTTAATTTAGGATCTTAACCCCATTTTCCTTCGAGCCCCTGACATTTTGTCGCTCTCCTTCGCACATGTAAAATTCCGTACCTGCAAGCTTTCTAACGTTCTGGCAGACCCTTAAATTCCATCCTTCCACTAGGCGATGTCACCTTGCCCCAATCGGCCAAATCTGCGAGTATGGAATGTTTTCCTACGGAGCTTAGCCATCATTGGGAGGCGTCATGCCAAGTAACCTCAAACATCGCAGTCATATCATCACCGACGGTCGCGACCGCGCCCCGGCGCGCGCCATGCTCAAGTCGATTGGATTCACGGATGAAGATCTCGCCAAGCCGATCGTGGGCATAGCCAACACGTGGATTGAAACCATGCCCTGCAATTTCCACCTGCGCGCGCTGGCGGAAAAAGTGAAGGCGGGAGTCCGCGCCGCCGGCGGCACGCCGATGGAGTTGAACACGATTGCCATTTCCGACGGCGTGACCATGGGCACGGAGGGCATGAAGGCCTCGCTCGTCAGCCGCGAAGTCGTGGCGGACTCGATTGAACTCGTTGGGCGCGGACATATGTTCGATGCCATGGTCGCGCTCGTGGGCTGCGATAAGACGATCCCGGGTGGCGCCATGGCCTTGATCCGGCTCAACGTCCCCAGCGTGCTTCTCTACGGCGGGTCGATCGCCGCCGGGCCGCTTCCAAGGACACGACGTGACGGTAGGCGACGTCTTCGAAGGCGTCGGCGCCAACGCCGCTGGAAAAATGACCGATGCCGAATTGAAAGACTTGGAAGACCACGCCTGCCCGGGCGCGGGGGCTTGCGGCGGCCAATTCACCGCCAACACCATGTCGACGGTCATGGAGTTCATCGGCCTCTCACCCATGGGATTCAACAGCATCCCGGCGCTAAGTCCCAAGAAGGACCAAGCCGCGTTCCAGTGCGGACAGATCGTAATGGACCTGCTTCGCCGCGGAGTGAAGCCGCTCGACATCCTGACCCGTAAAGCATTCGACAATGCGATTGCCAGCGTGGCCGCCACGGGAGGCTCGACCAACGCCGTCCTCCACCTGCTTGCCATGGCGCGCGAGGCAGGCGTCCCTCTCGAAATCGAGGACTTTGACGTGATCAGCTCGCACACGCCGATCATTGCCGACCTCAAGCCTGCCGGCAAATATGTGGCCGTGGACGTCCACAACGCCGGCGGAATTCCCGTCATCGCCAAAAACCTGCTCGAAGCCGGCTTGATCGATGGCTCGCAGATGACGCCCACGGGCAAGACCATCGCGGAAGAAGCCAGGAACGTCAAAGAGACTCCGGGCCAAGTCGTCATTCGGCCCGTCTCGAACCCGATTAAGAAGACCGGCGGCCTGGTGATTCTGAAAGGCAACCTCGCGCCCGAAGGCAGCGTCATTAAGGTGGCAGGCTACGATCGGACCCTCCATCGTGGACCCGCTCGCGTGTTCGACAGTGAAGAAGCTGCCATGAAAGCCGTCATGAACAACGGCATCAAGGCGAACGACGTGGTGGTGATTCGCTACGAGGGCCCGAGCGGCGGCCCCGGCATGCGCGAAATGCTGGGCGTCACCGGCGCATTGGTAGGAGTGGGATTGGGCGATTCCGTCGCCCTGCTCACCGACGGCAGGTTCAGTGGCGCGACCCACGGATTCATGGTGGGCCATGTGGCGCCGGAAGCCTCGCGCGGTGGACCGATTGCCGCGGTCGCTGACGGTGACATCATCGTACTCGATATCGAAAAGCGCCGCATGGATATGGAAGTCTCCGACGCCGAGATCGCGAAACGCCTGGCCAGGTGGAAAGCTCCCGAGCCCCGCTACAAACGCGGAGTATTCTCGAAGTACGCGGCGCTGGTTTCATCCGCCTCGCAGGGCGCCGTAACCTTCATCAAGCAGTAAGCACGAAGTACTTTCAAATCTGCGGTAGGGATCGCGGCGAATCCGGGACTCTTTCGGGGGGCCGCCGGAATCCGGATCAGTAACCATTGACAGCAAGCCGGGCCAACGCCTGCATCAAACCTTCCGATTCGGCCGGATTCAACTGCGCGGACTCAAACGATTTCCCCAGAATTTCGTTAACGCGGGCGCGAACGAGCTGCGTGGGCAGGATGCGCCTTCTCGTTTGCAACGAATTTCCTCGCTCGTCCCAGCTTAGCAAAATAAGTTCAATTTCTGCGGGCGCCGAGGCTCCCAATTTACGATCCAGCGCCGCCCGAGTCTCCTTCCATCCATCGAGGCTCGAAACGTAGACGGCCGGATCCACAATGATATTGCCGCGCGCGTGCGGGTCCGCAGCGCAGAAGGGAGGCTCGATCGGGCGCGGGTAAATCTCCTTCAAAAAGCCCATGTTATCCATAGGCCAGAGAATGACGAGGCTCTGTTGAGGCGATTCTATGAGCGCGGCACGAAGCGCGAAGCTCTGGGCTTCCGACCGTCTTTCCAGTTTTAGTTCTGCGGCGTTGGCACTCCTCAGTTGCCAACCCAACGCCAGAATTAGAACTCCAAAAATAAGCACCCGGTAATAGCTGACCGCAACCGCCTCTCCCTCTCCAACCGGGAATGCCAGGAAGGTCAATGCAACGCAGGCGCCCGCCGCGGGAAGGTAGAGATGGTAGGGGTAGGGGTTGGCGGCAAGCAATGGGACATTCGTGATGCCATACCAAACCAGTCCAAAGTAGAGGATGGGGCCGAACAACCACTTGTGCGAATTGCGATGGCGCCATAAGGAAACGACCCAATAGAGGTAGATGGATGTGACCACAACGATCAAGTGCACGGTGAAGGGTGCAAAGAGGTTTTGTACGTTGAACACTTCCATACTGCTGAAAAAACGGATGAATGATCCCAATTGATGGAGAATGCCGGTGGTGGAATTGCCCTGCGTTCCCGCGCCACCCACCCAGACGAAGTTCCAAAGTCGTTCTTTCAGGAAACTCGCCAGAACGATGCGGCGCCAGACGAGATAAACCACGAGAAGCGCTCCGCAAATGGCGTGCACAGGGCTCAACCTGCGCCACCAGGAAAGTCCCACGGGTCTGTCCGGTTTCGTGATGACTCTTTCTGCCTCAAGCGTCTTCCACACGTCGTAGCTGACCAGCATCGCGGGCAGCGTGACGGCGGGTTCCTTGGTCAGCAGGCACGCGACAAATGACAGAATGCAGATTGCGGCGCGACTGGTCATTCGCGTGGTCCGGAAGCGCATGAATGCCAGGAAAGCAACAAGGTAGAAGAATGTGGGCAGGAGTTCAGCCGGAGCGCCTGTAACCCAGGAAAAAACGGAGGCGTCAAGCGGCAACACAGCAAACAGCAGAGCGGCCCAAAAACCTCTCCAGGCTTGGCGCGGAGTCAGCTCGCGCGCGATTTGAAAGACCAGCAGGCAATTCGCGAAATGGATCAGGAGACTGGCGGCATGATATGCGTGCGCATCGAGGCCCCACAATTTGTAATTGAGCATGAAGAATGGCCCATACATGGGGCGCAGTTCATCGCCTGTCAAACCCCACAACAGTTGCGCCAGGTCAGTGTGAAACAGCCTCAGCACGTCTGGCCAGGAGAGGGTGTGAAAGTAATGGAGGTAGGCAAAGTCATCGCCCTGAAAATAAAAGTGTAGCGTGGGAAGACCCGTCACGAGGATCCCGAGGGCGACAATGCCAAGTGGGAGCACCCAGCCGAATTGCATGATCCGGGCGGCAGGGATTCCTGACACCCATCCGATTCGGGATTCGTCGAGTGTTAAGAGGCAGGCAGCGGCTGCAAGAACCACCAGCAGCATCCAAAGATGGCCCATCTTAAGGATGAGGTAGCCGAGAATGATGCCCAGACCCGCTATCCATACCAGGAAGGAGACGAAAATCATCTTCCAGGCGTTTGCATCCGCGAACCGTCCCGATTTGGCATCCGGGCTTTTCGTAGCTTTCGGAGTGGTGAAGTCAATCTTGCGGTCCATTCGCCTCAATTTGTAATCGGGAAAGTGAGTGCAAACCTTTCGCCCGGCAACGCCTCGCTCACGCTCACGAGATGGCCCTCACGCTGTGGATGCCCGGACATGTGCGAGGTCTCAGATTGCACGATATCCTGGTGAAGGCATGGGGTCTCTTTGGAACTTGCCTCGATCCGACGCCCCCCTGACGACCACCTAATCTATCGCTATATTGGACGAGGCGGCGAATTTTCTAAAACGCAGCCACGACACCCTTCTCCCCACGGCCAATTTACGATCCGTTTATAATGCTGCGATGGATCACCATGTACTTGCGGCCATCAGCATTGCCGGCACCTGCCTGGATGTGCTCGGGAGCCTTTATCTCGCCTATGATTTGCTGGGTGGCCAGCACGGTCCGTTGCGACTGCTTACGCGCGCGGTAACCTACTCGATTGTTTTTGGGATTGGCTATGGCCTCGGGCTAGGGCTCTTCTTTGGCCTCTGCGCGGGCGTCGCCACGGGCATCACGATTTCAATTGAGCTGAATCGAGCTGCGCGCGGCCTCGACCATTATTCGCTCATTTGGGAAGGACTCTTCAGCGCCGTCCGCGGGCTTGCCTTCGGAGTGGGCCTCTACCCGGTGATGGGTCGGGAATTCGCGCTGGCGTTTGCGCTTCTGATTACAGGCGGGCAGGTCTTCGCGTACGCTCGCGGGCATGCGCCCCGCTTTGGACTATACTTCGTCGCGCCACCATCGTCTCACCCGGCGCCAGTTTTGGGGAACGGTCGTTCGAACCATTGGGTACACGCTCACCGCTCTGCTCTGTAGTGCTCTCGTACATCACATTCAACATGCGTGGCAGTTCGCCCTGCGCATCGGCATCGTGACGGGCCTCGTGACCGGCGTGGGGATCACGGTTAATCCCCTCATCGAGTACTACGCGGACAACCTTCCCGAGCGGCGGCTGGGCGCTTTCGGTATCGGACTGATCTTCTGCGGATTTGCTTTGCAGTCCTTGCAGTATTGGCTGGCACTGCTCGATGTGCACATCCGATAGACCTTCTTCGACGCCTCCACCTTGGACTGTTTGACCTCGCCCGCATCGAAGGCTCACCGCGATGCCTCCTTCATCTTCTCGCAATCCCCAATCTCAGCCCGTGAAGCGGGCGCAGTCGTTGAGCCCATGGCGAGCCAGCCATGGGTCAGGAGCAAACCCGTGTTCCCCAAGCTCCGTAGGGGCGGCGTCAGGGATTGCATTAGACAAAGACATAACGCGGGTCGAATTCAACACCTTGTTTCTTCAGAAAGGCCAGCAGCTCTTCCTGGAAGCTGACCTTGCGATGGTGCTCTTCCTGATTTTCAATGTACCGCCTCACCTGCTCCGCGTGGGATTTGCTAACGCTGAATGCCGCATAACCAGTTTGCCAGGCAAAATAGCGCCGCTCGGGCCAACGGTCTTTGACCCAGCCGGAGGAGTGGGATTTGACCTTTTCCATGGTGGAAGCAATCGAAAGCGTCCGCGGCTGAACATACAATATGTGGACGTGGTCACGCGGGCCGTTCACCAGCAACGATTGACCTCCCAGCTCATTAATCGTACCCCCCAAATAGCGAGAGACTTCGTCCTTGATTTCCGGGGTGAGCCAGGGTTCGCGGTTCTTGGTGCTGAAAATTGCATGGATCAAGATGTTGGTGTAGGTGTGGCCCATGAGACATCTCCTGTCGGGGGCCTGACATCACCCTATGCGGGGCTCTTTGAGATTCATTTGCGGGACTTTTCCCACGGCTTCACCGTGGGCTACATGACCTCGCACGCGTTGCGAGCTCGCCACAATGGCTCGTCGATCGTTTTGCGTTCACGGATTTCAACCCGCAAGGGCTCTTCCGCATTCTGACAACCCTGATTTCAGGGCGCTTTCCGTGCGGGCAACCGCTGATTCCCCGTCCCCGAAACCGAAATAAGAACTCCATGCTGTTCGAGGAATTTGAAGACGGCTTCTTGCGCGTACAAGGTCTGCTGGCGGTCCCAGGCAAAAGGCATGGTGTTTCCATGGCCGCCACCCTCGATGGTCACGAGTTGATTGGGTACGCCGTGACGCGTCAAGGCGTCATGCAAACGCACCTGATGCTGGTAAGGTACGATGGGGTCTTTATCGCCGGCGATGGAAATGATCGGAGGCAGCCCATCGCGCACGTAGGTCAGCGGCGAAACGCGCGCGGCGAGATCCAATCGATTGGGCAAATCACCGAACCAGCGGACGGCGAAGTTTCGCGTGTTCGGCCCTTGCAGCAGGTCGGCGAAGTCGGTGATGCCGAAAAAATTGACGATGGCGGCGACCTTGACGTCACGGATCGTGCCCTCGCGCCAATCGTCGGGAAGCCGGGCGCAGGCGTTGTCGAAATTATCCCCGGGCCGGAGCATTCCCGTCATCAACGCAAGATATCCGCCCGCGGAGTGCCCCGCCACGACAACCTTCGAAGTGTCAAAATTGTATGTCGCGGCATTCTCAAAAACCCAGTGCAGCGCGCAACGCCCGTCCTCGACGGCAGCCGGAGCCAGCGCGTCTGACGCCAGGCGGTAATCAACGTTGACCGCGTTCATTCCCCGCGCAAGATAGGGGAGCACGTTCATTATTGCGTTTTCTTTGACCCCGCCAACCAGTCCGCCTCCGTGAAAATAGATCACGGTCGGCCTCGCGATCGATTTGGGTCCGGGGAAGTAAACATCGAGCTTGAGACTCTCGCCCCCCGCCGTCTGGTAGACGATGTTCGAAACGACGTGGAATTCCGAGGAAGCAATCGTGGCCCAATCGGTTGCGGGATCGAGTTGTTGGGCGCAGGCTCCCGCTGCGGCGAAGAGTGTGCACAGGATGATGGCGAACAGTTTTGACAAGTTTCCTCCAACCCTTCTTGCGCAGCCATTGTAGCGCCGACACTTCAGGTCGGCACCTATCGTTCCAATTCACCACGCCTCGCTGTTCATAAACACGGTGCTGACCTAAAGGTCAGCGCTACAGGTCGAACATCGGCGTAACGCGCCCTGCATTATAGCCTCATCTGTGGGCTTGGCACGGGGCCATGGTGGCACTTCGTTCCCATTGCGCAGGTCGCCGCCAAGTTGCGTGAGAGGATGCCGCCGCGTACAATTAAATTGCAGCCGTCTGCAAACGCGATTCTGAGTCCCAATTTCAACCAAAGTTCGCGCCCTCTCCCGCGCGGACCGGCTTTCTGGGGAACAATGCGCTCTTTGCTCAACCCGTTCAAATTGCGTTCCCGCTATTACCTTCCTTCGTTCTTCATCCTGCTTTTCATTCTGGCCCCGGCCGCTACCGTGCACGCCGAACAGTGGCAGAAGCTCGACGTGCAGGGTTACGTCAACGACTTCGCGGGAGTCCTCAATGCGCAGACCGTGACGCAGCTCACCCAACTCTGCACGGAAGTCGATCAGAAGGCCAAAGCCCAGATTGCCGTCGTCACCATCAAATCCATCGAGGACGACACGCCGGAAGACTTTGCCAATCGCCTCTTCAAGAAGTGGGGCGTGGGAGCCAAAGGAACTGATCGCGGCGTGATGCTCCTGCTCGCGACCGGCGACCACAAATATTGGACGGAAGTCGGCTACGGCCTCGAACCGATTCTTCCCGACGGCAAGGTGGGCACTTTCGGGCGCGATATGGTTCCGCTCCTGCGCCAGGGGAATTACAGCGGTGCAGTCACGCAAATGGTGAGCCAGATCGCCCAGGTGATCGCTGCGGACAGTGCCGTTTCTCTCGACGGCGTTGGAGCACTGCCGCAGGCCAATCCCGATGACGACCAGGGGACGCCCTTAACCAAGGGGGAGATAATTTTCTTCATCATTCTTGCCCTCATCATTGGCCCATTTTTACTGAAGTATTTCGGGCCGTGGTTTCTGCTCTCACTCCTGAGTGGAGGCGGAGGGCGCGGCGGCTGGGGCGGTGGCGGATTTGGCGGCGGTGGTGGAGGCGGAGGATTTGGCGGGTTCGGCGGAGGCTCTTCCGGCGGTGGCGGCGCGGGTGGTGGTTGGTGACGGATCGGATTAACCACTGAGGCACAGAGGCACTGAGAAAACCAAAGAATCATAGAAAGTAAAATGCCGACCTCAAGGTCGGCGCTACATTTCCCTTGCGATTTATTTTGAAAATGTTTTCTCAGTGCCTCTGTGCCTCAGTGGTTAGATTGCTTCATGTCTTTGTAGCGAAGGTGGAGAGTAATTTCCATGATCAATGATCGAGACTTGGCGGATCTGGTAACCAAACTAAAAGACGCGGCGGGGAGCAACCTGCTCTCGGTCATCCTCTATGGGTCGGCGGCAACCGACGAATTTCACGAGGGGCATTCCGACGTCGAACATCCTCTGCATCATGCAGAGTCTTGGCCGCGAAGATCTGACGAAGTTGCACGAGCCCTCGGCGTGGTGGGTCAAAAAAGGCCATCCCGCGCCGCTCTACTTTACCGGCGACGAACTTCGGCATCCGCCGACATCTTCGCGATCGAGTTCCTCGACATCAAGGCCGCGCACCGGATTCTCCACGGCGATGACGCCTTCACCAGCCTCGACATTCCCATGGATCGCCATCGCCTTCAGGTGGAACGCGAGTTGCGGAACAACACCTTGCGCCTCCGGCAACACGATTCTGCAGCATCCCGCCGACGCCAAAAAGACGCTGGAGCTGATGACATCGTCCATTTCGTCATTCGCGGCGTTGTTCCGGCATACCTTGATTGCTCTGGAACAAGAGCCGCCCAGCGGCAAGCGCGAAACGATGAATCGCCTGAGTCAACTATTGGAATTCGATCCCGCGCCCTTCAACGCGATTCTTGACGTTCGCGAAGGACGCAAGCGCGGCGGCGATGTGGATGTCCAGTCAACCTTTAGCGCGTATCTGCAAGGTGTGGCAAGGGTCGCGGAAGAGGTGGACCGGCGGCTGGCAACTCCGGCGCCGGGTGTTTAAGAGTGAGGAAGTGGTGTGGGCGAGCCATCGTTGTGGAGGGCTTGACCGCGAACAAGTGCCCGGATGAAAAATCCGGGAAATGTTTCGAGGAGGACAGTGATGAAGATCATGTTGGCAGTGGTCGGTGTGATCCTGGTTTTGGTCCTGCTGGTTGGAGTCGTCGTAGGAGGATCCTACGTCAGCAGCAAGAATACGATGGTCGTGAAGAACGAGGCCATCAAACAGGCGTGGGCACAGGTGGACGTCGTGTTGCAGCGCCGGGCGGATTTGATTCCGAACCTCGTCTCCACCGTGAAAGGTTATGCCCAGCACGAGGCAAAAGGTCATGGACGACATTGCCAACGCTCGCGCAGGACTGCTGAATGCCAAGACGCCCGCGGACAAGATTGCGGCCAATGGCCAGTTGGATGGCGCGCTCGGCAGGCTGCTTCTAGTGGTCGAAAACTATCCCAACCTCAAAGCCGACCAGAATTTCATGGCCTTGCAGGACGAATTGGCGGGAAGCGAGAATCGCATCGCCGTCGAGCGCCGCCGCTACAATGAGGCCATTCAGGACTACAACACCTACATCGGCCAGTTTCCCAACAGCATCTATGCCGGGTGGGCGGGATTCCAACGGAACAACGATTACTTCTCGGCCTCAGAAAGCGCGCGCACGGTTCCGAAAGTCGACTTCAGCACACCAAAACCATAACCCCTGATTTTTAGATCACGTTCCCCCAGGCGGCAGTTCAACATGACGCTGCCGCTTCGGGGGCAAATCCCAGCCTCAACCCGCCGCATTACCCCCAGCCTTGACTCGCAGCCTCCGCCGACTTAGCATGAGAGGTTGGGGTTCTGCCGAAATTTCTCACTGTAGGACACAGGGCGAATGATCGACCGCATTACGGTTCGGGGCGCGCGCCAGCACAACCTGAAGAACATCAGCGTTGAGGTTCCACGCAACACCTTGACGGTGGTGACGGGGCTGAGCGGGTCCGGCAAATCGAGCCTTGCCTTCGACGTCATCTACGCCGAGGGGCAGCGGCGGTATGTGCAAACGCTCTCCGCCTACGCGCGTCAATTCCTCGATCAGCTCGAACGGCCCGACGTGGACACCGTCGAGGGCCTGAGCCCCGCCATCTCCATCGAACAGAAGACCACCAGCCGCAGCCCGCGCTCCACCGTGGGCACCATCACCGAAATTTACGATTACCTCCGCCTTCTCTACTCCTCCATCGGCGTCGCCCACTGCCCGCGCTGCGGCCGGCAAATCACCCGGCAAAGCACCGAGCAGATCGTCGCTTCCATCATGTCCATGAAGAGTGACGGAGCGGCGAACGGCGAGGGCGAGCGGGTCATGATCCTCGCGCCCATTGTGCGCGGACGTAAGGGCGAATTCCGCAAGCTTTTCGAACAGCTTGAAACCGAGGGCTATGTGCGCGTCCGCGTCGACAAGCAGATGCGCCAGATCGATGAGGAGATCAAGCTCGACAAGCGCAAGAACCACACGATCGAGGTGGTTGTCGATCGCCTGCTCCTGAAGCCGGGCATCGAGGGCCGCCTGGCCGGTTCGATTGAAACCGCCATGAAATTGGCCAAGGGTATCGTGGAAGTGGCGGTGGTGAATGGCGAAGAGCGGCTCTACTCGCAGGAATGGGCGTGCGTCGATTGCGGCATGAGCCTGCCCGCGCTCGAACCGCGCTCGTTCTCGTTTAACAGCGTCTACGGCGCCTGCTCCTCCTGCCGCGGCCTTGGCAGCCTCTACACCTTTGACCCCGCGAAGGTGATTATCGATTGGTCGCGGCCTCTGCTGGATGGCGGGCTAGGTCCGGGCGCGGGTTCGACCGCCTTGCAACGCAGCCTGGTTCGCGCCGCCGAGCAGATTGGGTTTGACCTCAAGACTCCGTTTGAGCAATTGCCGCGAAAAATTCAGAACCTCGTACTCTACGGAAAAATCTCCGAGAATGCTCCGGCGTCAACCGTGTTTTCCGGAATCCTGCCGCTGCTCGACCGCTGGTACGGGGAATCGAGTTCGGAAAATTTTCGCGAATGGTATGGCCAGTACATGTCGCGCGGTGCCCTGTCCGAAGTGCCAGGGCAAGCGGCTGAAGCCGGAAAGCCTGGCGGTGAAGCTGATGGGCCTTTCCATCGCCGACCTCACTGCTTTGCCTGTTCTCAAGACCAAGGAAGTCCTGGTCGAGCTCAAGCTCACGCCGCGCGAGGAACTTGTGGCGCGCCGGATTCTGCATGAAATTAGCGAGCGATTGGAATTCCTCAATGCCGTGGGACTTGGATATTTGAGTCTCGATCGTTCGGCTTCATCGCTCTCGAACGGCGAGAGCCAGAGGATTCGGCTGGCAACGCAGATTGGCTCCAAGCTGCGCGGCGTGCTCTACGTGCTGGATGAGCCGAGCATCGGTCTGCACCCGCGCGACAATCAGCGCCTGCTGCAAACGCTCGAACACCTGCGCGACATGTCCAACACGGTCCTCGTGGTGGAGCATGATGAGGAGACGATTCGCCGCGCCGACTATGTGATTGACCTCGGCCCCGGCGCGGGAAAGCAGGGTGGCCACGTCGTCGCCGCGGGCCGGCCGGAGCAGATTGCCGCCAATGAGTATTCTTTGACGGGGCAGTATCTGTCCGGCGCGCTGAGTATTCCTGTGCCGCACAAGCGCCGTGCCGCGAATGGAAAGATGCTGACCATACAGGGCGCGCGCGCCAACAACCTGAAGAACATCGATGTCTCGTTTCCCGTGGGGCTGCTGACCGTGGTCACCGGCGTCTCGGGCTCGGGAAAATCGACGCTCGTCAATGACATCCTGCATCGCGCCATTGCCAAGAAGCTGTATCGGTCCATCGAAGATTCGGGCGCGCATCGAGCCATTACGGGACTCGAGCACCTCGACAAGGTCATCGTCATCGACCAATCTCCCATCGGGCGCACACCGCGCTCCAATCCCGCGACTTACACCGGTGTCTTCACGCCCATTCGCGAAATCTTTGCCATGCTTCCGGAATCGCGCGAACGCGGCTATCGCGCCGGGCGCTTCAGCTTTAACGTCAAAGGCGGACGCTGCGAAGCCTGTCAGGGCGAGGGCATGCGGCGGATTGAAATGAATTTCCTGCCCGATGTTTTTGTAACCTGCGAGGTGTGCCGCGGTCGCCGCTACAACGCCGAAACGCTGGCGGTGAAGTACAAGGGCGCGTCCATCGCCGACCTGCTCGACATGACGGCGAAGGAAGCTCTGCCCCTGCTCGAAAATATTCCGCAAATTCGCCTCAAGCTGCAAACGATTGTGGACGTTGGTCTGGGATACATTCACTTGGGACAACCTGCGACAACGCTTTCCGGCGGTGAGGCGCAGCGCATCAAGCTGGGGCGCGAACTGAGTCGGCGGCAAACCGGCCGCACCCTCTACATCCTGGATGAACCGACAACCGGCCTGCACTTTGACGACGTGAAGCAGCTTCTCGAAGTGCTCAACCGCCTGACCGACCTCGGAAACACCGTGATCATCATTGAGCACAACCTCGATGTGGTGAAGCAGGGTGATTGGATTATCGACTTGGGACCGGAGGGCGGCGACGCGGGCGGGCGGATCGTCGCGCAGGGCACGCCGGAAGAGGTTGCGCGCGTGCAAAAGTCCTATACCGGACAGGCCCTGGCGCCGCTTCTGAATGGCAACCACGCGGCGAATGTGAGATAGTGGCGCAAAGGGGCCCAACGCGACTCATGCTGGATACCAACCAGAACTTCTCGCCGGGCTCGGCAGATTCACTGCCGGATGGCCTGCCCGCTCCAACGCCCTCGACGCCGCTCGCCCCGCGCGACATTTGGGGTCTGAGGGATTTCTTCTATCTCGTAGCCTTTGTTCCCTTTGCG
Organism: uncultured Acidobacteriota bacterium; assembly: GCA_963733285.1. Lineage (GTDB taxonomy): Bacteria > Acidobacteriota > Terriglobia > UBA7540 > UBA7540 > Bog-366. The sequence continues at coordinate 56,927 of CAVTDA010000171.1, read as the reverse complement.
CTTTTCGGCTCAAAGATCGCACTGCTTGTGGCCTATGCGCTGCTGCGGCCCCTGACGGGATGGCACTCAACTGCGGATCAAGCCCAGACGGGCACAATCTTTCTGCTAATTCAGCAGTGCGTTTTCTACTTCTTCGTCCTCACCTTCCTATTTTTGCTCGCGCGTTTTGAGCATCGAGAGCCGTTCTGGAAATCGCTGGGTTGGAAAACGCCGGTGCTCAAGGGAATTCTGGCTGGAATCGCCGGTGGATTCGCGCTGGCGCTGGTGGCGAGCTTTGGCCTCTGGCTGCTGCCCGATCAGCAATCGTTTCCCCTCGAGAAGCTGTTCAATTCCCAGCCCGCCTCGATTGCGATTGGGGTGTTTGCCGTCCTCATTGCCCCGGTCGTGGAAGAGCTGGTTTTTCGCGGACTGCTGTTTGCGATTGCGGAAAGGGTGGTGGGTATCAAGACCGCGGTAGTGACGACGGCGCTTTTGTTTGGCGCGCTGCACGCTCCGGAATACTGGCACGCGTGGAATCACATTCTGATGATTACCCTAGTGGGTCTAACATTTTCCTTTGTCCGGGGGTTTACCGGAAATCTCGCCACAAGCACAATTCTGCACGTGAGTTACAACACTCTAATAATGATGGGAGTGTTTTTCTCAACTAAACATTTTCAAAGTTTTAGTTCGATTTTGCGATTTTGAAAATGTTAAAACTGGCTAAGTCCAGGAATCGATGTCATCTTAGACCGAGTTAGCCCCGCTTAGGGTCGATTCGAGTGTGGCAAAATGCCACACCCCTGTCTTTATCTATGTCCAGGCATTCCCCAGCCCTTTATCCTCGCGCAACAGTTGCTTAACATACCTGTAACATTACTCCCGCAAAATCTTATTCTGCATTGCTGCACAATCCAGGAATAACAGCGCTTTAACGCCGCCGTAACATCTATCCCCGAAACTTGCGGCGGAGGATAAGAATGAAAATCAAAACAACAATTACACGTATTGCCTTAGGTTTCGCGGTCGTTGCCCTTGGGATTGGCACACTTCTCGAGTCCCCAAAGGCGGCGCCAGCGCCCCCGCCCGATTCCGGCCTCTTAATTAACGGAGCCGGCGCGACCTTCCCGTATCCGATTTATTCCAAGTGGTTTGACGAGTATCACAAGCTTCATCCGGATCTGGAGTTCAACTATCAATCGATCGGCTCCGGCGGCGGAATACGGCAGATTATCGCCGGGACCGTGGACTTTGGGGCCAGCGACGGCCCGATGACGGATAAACAGATCGAAGATTTCAAGTCCAAGAACAACCGCAACATCCTGCACTTTCCAACTGTCATGGGGGCTGATGTTCCGGCGTATAACATCCCGGGCGTGACAGCCTCGCTAAACTTCACTCCTGAAGCGCTGGCGGGAATCTACCTGGGAAAGATTACCAAGTGGAATGATCCCGCCATCACCGGCCCCAACCCGGGCGTCAGTCTGCCGGACTCGGACATCATCGTGGTGCACCGTTCGGACGGCAGTGGCACGACCTACATCTGGGTTGATTACTTGTCCAAGATCAGCGAGGAGTGGAATACGAAGGTGGGCAGAGGAACCTCAGTCAATTGGCCCGTGGGGCTTGGCGGCAAGGGTAACGAAGGCGTTGCCGGCCTGGTCAAACAGCAGGAAGGCGCCATCGGCTACGTCGAGTTAATCTACGCCATCCAGAATGGAATATCCTACGGCAAAGTGAAGAACGCCGCCGGGGTTTTTGTGAAGGCGGATTTGGCGAGCGTGACGGCCGCGGCCTCAGGCGCAGCGAAGGCCATGCCTGACGACTTCCGCGTGTCCATCACCAATGCTCCGGGAAAGAACACCTACCCCATCGCCAGCTTCACTTGGCTGCTGATTCCGGACAAGATTGATGACCCCGCCCGGAAGCAGGCGATTATCGATTTCCTGCACTGGATGCTGAAGGATGGGCAGACCATGGTGGAATCTCTGGACTACGCAAAACTGCCCAAAGAGGTGGTTGCCAAGGAAGGCAAAGCCATTTCAAAGGTCAATTAGGGTGGCAACAGGTCCATTATCCGCAAGCCGCGCGCGCCTCTCGGGGCGCGCGCGCCAATTTTTGAAGCAATTAAAGCACGGGGATGAGTTTGCCCATCTGATTACCCTGCTGGCGGCGGCCAGCATTATCGTCGTCACCATCATGCTGGTTTACCAGCTCTATCTGAATTCCGCCCTGCCCCGCCAGAAATTTGGATTGGAATTTTTCCTGGGAAGAACCTGGGACCCGGTCAGCGGTGATTTCGGCGCGTTGCCGTTCATTTACGGGACGGTGGTCTCCTCGGCGCTGGCGCTTTTGGTGGCAGTCCCCCTGGGGGTGGGGGCCGCGATTTTTCTTTCCGAACTTGCGCCCTCACGGATTTCCAACACCCTGACCTTTGTCATCGAGCTGCTGGCGGCGGTTCCCAGCGTGATCTATGGACTGCTCGGAATCTTCATCCTGGTTCCGGTGTTGCGGACATTTGCCATGCCGTTTCTCAAGCACACCCTGGGATTCCTGCCGCTGTTTAAAGGCCCCATTTACGGCGTCAGCATGCTGGCCGGGGGGCTTGTGCTCGCCATCATGATCGTGCCCTTCATTATTTCCGTTTCCCGGGAAGTTCTGCTGGCCGTGCCGGTGGAACAGCGCGAGGCTGCTTTGGGACTGGGCGCCACGAAGTGGGAATCCACCTGGCAGGTGGTGGTGCCCTTCGCCAAGGTGGGAATCATGGCGTCGATTTTTCTCGCCCTCGCCCGCGCCCTGGGCGAAACCATGGCCGTCACCATGGTGATTGGGAACGACCCCAAGATCAGCGCCTCGCTCTTTGCCCCGGGCTATTCCATCGCCGCCGTGATTGCCAATGAGTTCACCGAAGCCACCGGCGATCTCTATCTCCAATCCCTGATTGAATTGGGGCTGGTGTTGTTTCTTTTGACCATCCTGATCAATGGCCTGGCCCGGCTGGTCATTATCGCCACCACGCAGAAGGGCACGGCACACGGATGAGCCTGCGCGCTTTTTGGCGAAAATTCGTGAACGTCGTCATGCTCAGCCTGACCGGGGTGTGCGCCCTGTTCACGGTATGTGTCCTTTTTTTCATTCTGGGTTATCTGGTCTATTACGGTGGCAAGTCGCTGAACTGGGCATTTTTCACGAACCTCCCGGCTCCCGTCGGCGAAAAGGGCGGCGGCATGGCCAATGCCATTGTGGGCAGCGGCAAGCTCCTGCTGCTCGCTTCCTGCATCGGGATTCCCATTGGTTTGCTCACCGGAATTTACCTCGCCGAGTTCGGCGGCCGGACTTTTTCCTTCCTGGTGCGCTACACCACCGACCTGCTGAACGGCGTGCCTTCCATCGTCATGGGGATTTTCGCCTACACGATCATTGTGATTCCCATGAAGCATTTCTCCGCCTTCGCCGGCGGGATCGCACTGGGAGTCATGATGATCCCCATCGCCGTGCGAACCACCGAGGAGGCCCTGCGCAGTGTGCCGGGCGTGCTCCGGGAAGGCGCTCTGGCGCTGGGCGCCAGCAAATGGAAGACCGTCGCCACCGTGGTGATGCCGGCGGCAACGCGCGGAATCGTAACCGGCATCATGCTGACTCTGGCGCGCGTGGCGGGTGAAACCGCTCCCCTGCTCTTTACCGCGTTCAGCAACCGCTTTTGGAGCTCCGGATGGAATCAGCCCATCGCCTCCCTGCCGGTCATGATCTACACCTACGCCATCGCCCCTTACGACGATTGGCACCGCCAGGCTTGGGCAGCGGGACTGGTTCTGCTGGGGCTGGTGTTGCTCGCCAACGTTGGGGCACGCATGGTGGTCTCCAGGGGAATTTCATTTCGACGAGCCTAGTGGCGCACTGCGAAAGCGCCCGGGCAAAGGGTTTGAGCCGTGACTTCTGCAACGAGTGTTTCCACTATGGCCATGAAGACTTCGGAAGAATCCCGCGCCACCGCCGCGGTGGCCGGCGTGACTGCCCCGTGGCCGCCTGACATCAAGATGCGCACCGCCGGGCTGGATTTTTACTACGGGGGAAAACAGGCGCTGCATGCCATCGCCTTGCAGGTTCCCACCGGGCGGATTACCGCCTTGATCGGCCCTTCCGGATGCGGCAAGACGACCTTTCTGCGCATCCTGAACCGCATGTATGAAACCGTTCCGCAAGCCCACCCCGAGGGCGAGGTGCAGTTGGATGGCGAGGACATTTTTTCCCTCGACGTCGTCGATCTGCGCCGCCGGGTGGGCATGGTGTTTCAAAAACCCAACCCCTTCCCCAAATCGATTTTTGACAATATCGCCTATGGGCTGCGGATCAACGGCATGGGTGGGGGCAGGGCGGGCCTGGCGGATGCGGTGGAGAAAAGCCTGCGGCGCGCGGCGCTCTGGGAGGAAGTCAAGGATCAGCTCCACAAATCCGCCTACGCGCTTTCCGGAGGGCAGCAACAGCGCCTGTGCATCGCCCGGGCCCTGGCCGTCGAGCCCGAGGTCCTGCTGCTGGACGAACCGTGCTCGGCGCTCGACCCCATCGCCACGGCAAAAATTGAAGAGCTGCTCTTCAAACTAAAAGACGCTTGCACCATGGTGATTGTGACGCATAATATGCAACAAGCGGCACGCACCGCAGATTTCACCGGATTCTTCCTGATGGGCAGGTTGATTGAATTCAATAAAACCCCGGTAATCTTCCAAACACCTGCCCGCAAGGAAACCGAAGACTACATTACCGGCAGATTCGGATAAAACTGCGGAGCCCGGTGGTCAGACGCTTCAGTGACAATAGCCGGAATGACCACCGCATAGGTTCGCCAGGCACCCACGTTTTTCACAAGATTATTTGAGAGGGACTTAGCCCTTGCGCCACTTTCTTGAAGAATTGGACTATTTGCGGAGCCGTTTGCTGGAGATGAGCGCGCTCGTCGAGGACTCCATCTATCGCAGCGTCCTCTGCCTTTCCGAGAAGGATCCCCAGCAGGCGGAAAAGGTCCTTCAAAACGAAGCGGAAATCAACCGCATGGAAATTGAGATCGACGACCTGGCCGTGCGCCTTCTGGCCCTTCAACAACCCATGGCCACGGACCTGCGCCTGTTGACCTCCGCCATCAAAATCAACAACGACCTCGAGCGCATGGGGGATCTGGCGGTCAACATCGTGGAACGCGCCATGTCGCTGATCACCGAGCCGCTGATCAAGCCGCTGGTGGATATTCCCTCCATGGCCACGCGCGTGCAATCAATGATTCGAAAAAGCCTGGATGCGTTTGTGCAGCGCGATGGCGAATTGGCCCGCACCGTTTTGGTTTCGGATGACGAGGTCGACGAATTACGCGACTTAGTCTATGAGGAGCTCATCACCTACATGGAGCGCGATCCCAAGACCGTCCGGCAGGCCATTAACTTAATGTTCATTGCGCGCAACCTGGAACGGCTCGCCGACCACGCCACCAATATCTCCGAAGATGTGCTCTTCCTGGTGGAGGGCGTCGACGTGCGCCACCACGCGGAAGCCCGGGAATAAGCAACCGTTCCGAATGAAAATAGGTTTTTACGCAAGGGCGGAGGCGTTCATTTTCTTACAGTCAATAATAACGGGGTTGTTGTCCGTGGCATGGTTATTGGGAGTTATGCAGGACTGCAATCTGTCGGCCCTCAATTGGCCGCTTTCCTTAAAACCATTTTAACGTATTCTGGCATGGATTCTCTCGCGGCTTTGGCTCGCCTCTGAAGATCGTCAAACGATTTGGTTTCGTCCCCGGTCCACACGAGGTCAATCCTTCGCGCGTTGAGTAGTGCAATGTGTTTGTAAGACCTTGGGGAAGCCCAATAGCATCCTTGACAGATTTTCGAGGACTTCGTTTCAGTGAGGTTCGTGCAGTGTTCACATGACCAGGATTTAGCACGGTTGCACGATCCGCAAATAAGCATGTACGACGCGATGTCTTGCTCATCGAATCGAATATCACCGGCCACCGCGTAGGGTATCCGGTGGTCGATTTGTAAGTACCGTGGCTCATATGAATGAAAGCAGACTTGGCAACGGCAGCCGTTTGCTTCAATCAACACCAGCTTGAAGGCTTTTGAAAAAGCACGTCGGCCGCCAATAAAACCATCTCGAATTTTGGTGGGATCGCCGAAACGGTACGCCCCAATGCTTCTGCCGTCAGCCTTCCGTTTGACCCGAAAGGTTTCGAGCGGAATGCCACATTCCCTGACATCTCTGGCTGTGCGGGGAGGATGGTCGTAACCAAATTCTGTCCTGAGCTCCTCGGTAGTAACGAAGCCATGTTTCAAAATGTGTTCGATCACCCGCTTAGGACGCAGGGAGGTGACTGCGGAAAGCTGCTCACGGAATTCCTTGGAAAGCTTCTGCTCGCCCATGCTGGGTGGAGAGACTAAGCTGTTTCGGAGCTGGGGTCAACTGTCTTTTCTTAATCTTGCCAATGCGGCTCACCAAGGCGGGGGAAAGGTAGATGGACTCGTAAGTGATATGCTCCCGTCCAAGCAACGTTGCCTGCGACGAGCGCCCAGCGTTAATTTCAAAGCGCACCAGACTGAGTTCTTCGGGCATGGGCTTACCGTGCGATTTCTCCCCCGTTCTGCCGTCATAGCTGAGGATGTAGGAGATGCCGCGTTTGTTGAGGTCATCGAGGGCCGCTGTGAAGTCATCAAATCGCAGAAAACTGGAATACCTGGAGTCGCGATTCGTACACACCCCTTGGTACGGCGGGTCCATGTAGACCAAGTCGCCGGGGGTGCAGCGATCGAACGTGGTCCTGTAGTCCCCCGAGGTGATTCTGACTTTTCCCGCCAGCAATCGTGACGCCGCGCAAATGTGCCGGCGCATCGTTTCAGGATTCATGCCTAAGCGCCGATTATCCGGACTCTGATTAAACTCACCGTGCGAGTTATAGCGAATAGCCGCCTTCACACAACGCGCCAAAAGATAGAGAAAATGGCGAGGCTCGTGACTGAGATTGAATTTTGTACGCACGGCATCATAGTAAGTCCTGGGATTGGCCGCCTGGGCTTGCCAAAGCCGATCGTATTCCGCCGCGATGACTTCCGGGGAGTTAACAATAGATTCCCAAAGGCGCGTCAAAGGCTCATTAATATCGTTCAAAATTATCCGTTCAGCCTTGCCCCGAACCGCCGCCGCAATCGACACGGCGGCAGCACCGGCAAACGGTTCGATCAGCGTCGAAAGAGTGGAAGGGAAATATTCCAAAATTGCAGGGGCCAAATTTCGCTTGCTGCCTTGATATGGAATAGGGTGGGGAATTTTCATCACATGCACATTATCGGCAGTTATAAGCGCCAGCTCAAGAAATTTTATGTTAGCTGTGGGCCCGTGATTTTGTTCGCTTTGTCAAATTCTAGCCTTTGAGGTAGAGCGCGCTGGATACCGGAGGCAAAGATTGGTGCGTGTGGGGGGGCGCGCGGACTCTTGGGCTGCATTTATTCGGATGGTCAACTCGATCCTTGATTCGGATTTTGCGGTTGACACTCAAGTTTTCTGCGGGGGAACGGCTTCGGTCTGGTCTGAGGTTGGCCGGGATTCTTGAGTCAAGGTTGGGACTTGATTTGGTCAGGCTTGGCTGCGGTGATTGCGGGCACTCCGCGGGGATCTTCGATTCGGCCCGTCGCGGAGACGGATTTCCACCGATCCCTTTTGCCGCCTTGCCCGGAGAGAATAGTTCCCTTCCGGAATCCCCAAGGCCCTATCCCGCCGCCCTCCATCCAAACCCTGGGGGTAATCCTGCATCGAACAGAACAAGCCCTGGGAGCCCGGAAGCGATTTTGTCTTTGACTGCGCCGGGCTTTGACGATGATAATGTAGGATTCGGAATCGCCCAGTGGATTGGACGCCGCGTGCGGGGCCATCCTTTGGGGGAATTGGGAATGAAGGCAAAATTTTTCGCATTACTGCTCAGTCTGCGTCGCTGCTCGGCAGCGTGACGGCGCCCCTCTTCGCGCAGGACAATACCCCCGCCGTCGATGAGATCACCATTCCGGAAGGCACGGAATTCAAGCTGCAACTGCACACCACGATTAACTCCAGCAACTCCAAGGCCGGCGACCGGATCATGTGCTCGCTGATTGATCCGGTGGCGGTGGAGGATCGCGACGTGCTCCCCAAGGGCGTGCGCATCGATGGCCACGTGGGCGAAGTCGCGTCCCGCCGGGCGCAAAGGCAAAGGCGGCTATCTGACGATTGTGTTCGACACCGTGGAGCTGCCCAACGGCCAGAAGGTGGCCATCCTGGGCTCGCTCACGGAAGTGTTCTCCAGTGAAAGCGGCAGCGATCCCGTCGTCGGGCCGGAAGGCGAACTGAAAGGCAAAGGCCCGGACCGGCGTGAACAGGCTGCGCTGATCGTTGTCCCCGCCGTCGTCGGCGCCGTGGGCGGTATCGGAACCGGCGTGGCCCTGGGCGCCGCAGGAATTATCACCGCCCTCCTGCTCCCCAAAGGACGCAGGCACAGATTGCCGCCGGCTCCCTGGTGGGCATGCGCCTGGATCGCGACGTGACCCTGGTCATTCCTTCCAACGGCCGGTAGAACCCCAATTCCCTCATACACTTAGGGTCCGACATGAGAGCGGCATTATTGTCGCGCTTGCGCCCTCAATCCATCCCGTGTACATTGTTCAATCCCCTGCAATGAATCGGCAATTTCCACTTGGGGCAGACCGCCAAATAGGATGGGCATAAGATGAATCGCAGGAAGTTTCTGGGACTGGGCAACACCTCCGGGGGAGTCAGCGGCGGTGGTCATTCAGCGCCATTCCCCATCATCGACGCGCACATCCACCTCTTCGACCCCACCCGCCCGCAAGGCATTCCGTGGCCGGAGAAAGACAATCAGGACGACGAAATCCTCTACCGCCCCGCGCTGCCGGACCGCTATCGCCAGCTTACCCAGGGCCTGAGAATCGTGGGCGTGATTGAGGTGGAGTGCAGTTCGTGGCTCGAGGACAATCAGTGGGTGCTCGATATCGCCGCGAATGAAACGCTGATTGTCGCAAAGGTGGGAGATCTCGAGCCCGGCAAGCCCGACTTCCGCAAGCACCTTGAGCGTTTTCATCGCAACCCGATCTTTCGCGGCATTCGCTGGGGCAATCTGTGGGGACGGGACCTCGCGGCGGATGTGATGAAGGAAGATTTCGTCGCCGACATCAAGGCGCTTGCCGATCTGGGCCTGGGGCTCGACACGGCGAATCAGTCCGCGTCGATGCTCGCGGCCGTGGTTCGATTGGTGGACAAGGTTCCGAACTTGCGAGTCGTGCTCGATCATTTGCCGCAGGCGGATCCTCCCGCGAAATTGCGGCGCGCAAGGAATGGGACTCCTCCCTACGCGAACTCGCGTCTCTGCCGAATATTTATCTCAAACTTTCGGAGATTCTGCGGCGTGTGGACGGAAAGGTTCCCACCGACCTCGCGTTCTATAAATCAAGGCTCGATGAGATTTGGGAGACTTTCGGCGAGGACCGGATCATGTTCGGCAGCGATTGGCCAAACTGCGACCGTTGGGGTTCGTACCAACAGGTCTTCAGCCTCGCACGCGATTTCGTCATGCCGAAGGGGCGGGCGGTGGCGGAGAAATTCTATTGGAAAAATTCGATTCGAGCCTACAACTGGACGAAGCGCGCTGCCGACCAGCCGGAATTGAAATAGCGGGACGCAAACGCCAATCCGCTCGCAGACCCGCTGGAATTCAACCCGCCATCAGATCGCTGCCGCATGCCGGTACTTGGACATGTGGTCCTGCAATTCCTTGTTGTTGGGATCGAGCGCCAGCGCCTTCCTCTGAGTCTCCACCGCCTGCTGATAATCTCCCTTGAGGTAGTGCGCTTCCGCCAAAGTGTCGAGGGAGTTCGGGTCGTTCCAATGCGTGAGCTCCACGGCGCGCTGGGCATGGTCCAAAGCCTGCTCGGGATCGCGAAACTGTGCGTCATCGCAGGTGGCATAAAGCCAGGCCAAGTTGTTTTGCGCCTCCGGCAAATTGGGGTCGAGCAGCAAAGCCTGCTGGTATTCGCCAATCGCCTGTCCATAGCGCTTCTGCTGCGAGTAAAGGTCCGCCAGCATGGCATGGTTTGAGGCCAGCAATTCCCTGCCCTGGGGGGTTTGGGGATTCTCACCGAGCACGCTCGCGAAAATTTGGTGGGCCGAGTTAGGATCGCCCTTCAATTCGTACGCCAAGCCAAGCTGGAGTTTGGCGTAGTCATCGCCACCGCTTAATCGAATGGCTTCCTGAAATTCCTTGATCGCCAGGTCGAATTTTTTCTGGGTCAGATAGAACAAGCCCATCTGCTCATGGGGCATTTCCTCTTTGGGGGCGAGGCGCAGCGCCTGCTCGATGCTCTGCAACTCACGGTCGTACTGACGGGCCTCGTCGAATCGCTGGCTTTCGGCCAGCAGTTGATCCACAGATCGCATCACGCGGAAATGGTGGACCGTAGCGATGCCGGCGAGAAGCACGACGGTGGCAGGAAGAACCACCCAGGCGCGCGAGGGCGACTCGGCGGGCTCTCCGTCGGGTGAATCGCGCCAAGGTGGAGGAATCATGCGCACCATGAGCGCGCCGGTCAGCAATCCGCCCACGTGACCCCAGTTGTCGATGTTGCGTTCGGTCAGTCCGGAAATCAGAACCAGGGCAATGAAGGGCACCAGCCTCCATCCCAGAGCGCGCCTCCAGCGGGGAGAAATCGTGTCGCCATAAAGGAATCCTGCGGCCAAAAGCGCGCCGGCAATTCCCAGAATGGCTCCGGAAGCGCCCACGGAAATGTTGTTCGAAACCGTCATGGAGAGGAATGCGCCTCCAATCCCGGAGGCGACGTAAACCGTGAGGTAACGCCCGTAACCGTAGAGGCGTTCCATGATGCGGCCAAGGATGTACAGAACGAGCGTGTTTCCGAGGATGTGGCTCCAGCCCGCGTGCAGGAAAATCGGCATCACCAGCCGCCAGTAATCACCCCGCCGCAGGTAGGGTCCATAGGCCGCGCCCAAATTCAGCAGGACGGAATTGTTGTCAGCCCCGCCCATATAAATTTCCAGGCCGAAAACCAGAAAGTTCAGGGCAATCAGAATGAGCGTGGCGACAGGCCAAAAGCGGCGTGGGGCGGCTTCATACACTTGCGAGGTTGGAGCGGGTAGGAATGGGGATTGATCGGCCATGGGATTACTTCAAGTATAGCATCCCAGTTCGCCGGTCATTAAAGGGTGGAATCGGCGCGATGAGCGGTATAGAGTTGGAAGCGATCTCAGTTGTTTCCGAATTCCTTTACTGTTTCGAACATCGCCAGGACATTCTCAATCGGCACGCGCGCCTGGACGTTGTGAATCGAGTTGAAGACGTACCCGCCGCCCTTGCCGAAAATCTTGAGGCGCGAGCTGACTTCTTTGCGAACATCGTCTGCGCTGCCGAAGGGCAGGGTATTTTGCGTATCCACGCCGCCGCCCCAGAAGGTCACGCGATCGCCGAATTCCTGCTTCAGCTCTTCCGGCGCCATGCACGCCGCGGAGCATTGCACGGGATTGAGAATGTCGAAGCCCGCGTCGACAAAGTCGGGCAGCAGGGCGCGGACGGATCCGCACGAATGAATGAAGGTCTTCCACGTCGTGTTCTTGTGCACCCAGTCGTTCACGGCCTTATTGAAAGGCTTATAGAGATCGCGATAGGCCCTGGGTGAGATGAAGGGACCGTGCTGCTGGCCGAAGTCGGTGCCCGAAAGGAATATCGCGGAGACGCGCTCGCCAACGACGCCGTGAATCTTCTCCAGGTTCTTGATGCCGATTTCGCATTGGCGCTCGAACAATCTTGTAAACGTAGTCGCGGCGTGACGCCGTGCTGACGTACCATTCCTCAATGCCGCGGATGCCTTTGGGATGCTTCATCCAGGGGCCGGGAACCAGGGCGATATCGCCAAACGCCGTCCCTCCGAAGCTCGCCAGCACGGCCTTGTCGGTTTCGGTCCAGATTCTCTCCGCCTCGTGCCCCAGATACGCCAAGTCCTCGTCGGAAATCGGAGTGAATTCCTCCAGGTTGTCTTCGACGTTCAAGTGGTCGTCATCGACCGGAAGCTGGCGGTCAATCGAATCGAAATAGTATCCGCCCTTGGGCATGCGGCCGCTGGGCGGGCACGGACTTGTCTCCATCGGGGTAGATCAGAATGTCGCCGTTCTCATCCGGCTTGGTGTTGAAGCCCTCGGGAACCAGCACCGGGGTGCCGCCAAAAGTGGTCCAGGGCTTCCACCCTTCATTCTTGAAGCCGAACAGGGTGGCAGGCTTTCCCAAGCCAACCACGTCGATGCCGAGAGCATCCATCAGGTCAGGCTTGATTTCCCCCAACACCTGATAGGGTTCCACCACTTTGACGGGAGTGCCGGGCGCATCGAGGCCCAGCGCCTGCCGCAGCTTGTAAACCGTGTCGGCCTGCATCCCTGTCACCGCGCTGGCGCCGAGGTCAACGGGGACGCGGTCCGATTCCTTATGATTGAGTGCATTGTTGACGCGTTCGCGTGATGTCATAGATCCAGTGAAAGTGCGCTCCGATGGTGACATTTCCATGTGACGTGTGACAGGTCGAAGACTCGAAACTCGCAGGCGATTTTCGATTTTCGAATTTCGTCTTCTGGGTGCTCGTCCCACGTCACAAGTCACATGCCACTTCTTCAGGCCGCGCTCTCCTTGCGCTCAGCGGATATCGGCCGAATTCCCGCGCCGCCTCATACATGGCCAACACGTTTTCCGCCGGCACCAGAGCCTGGATGTTGTGAACGGCATTAAACACAAAGCCCCCTCCGGGACCAAAGGTTTGATCCGTTTCCGCACTTCCTCGCGGACTTCCTGCGGTGAGCCGAAGGGCAGCGTCGCTTGGGTATCCACTCCCCCGCCCCAGAAAGTGACGCGGTCGCCGAACTTGCTTTTCAGGTCGGACGGATTCATATTGCGCGGCGGAGCACTGAACGGGATTCAGAACGTCGAACCCGGCGGCAATGAAATCCTCCAGCAGATGCCCAGACGGAACCGCAACTGTGGATGAAGGTCTTCCAGGTGGTGTTGCGATGCACCCAATCGTTGACGAGCTTGTGAAAAGGCTGGAAGAGGCTGCGATAAGTCTGCGGGAGAAACCAGTGGCCCATTCTGGGCGCCGAAATCCGTGCCCGTCAGGTTCACCACCGAATCCGGTTGCCGACGGCGGCGTAGAGCTTTTGCACATTCGCCAGATTGATTTCGGTCTGGCGTTCGAAAATCTTGTAGACGTGGTCGCGCCGCGAGCTCAGGCTGACGTACCACTCCTCCGACTCGCGAATTCCCCTCGGATATTTCAAGCGCCGGGCCCGGAACGCGGGCGATGTTGCCCAGCGATAGCGCCCCCAGGTTCAGCACCAAGGCTTTATCGGTCTGCGTATAAAAGTCTTCCGCGCAGCGGCGGTAATGTTCAGTCTCCCGATCGGAGAGAACGCTCGAATTCCTCCAGGTTGTCTTCAACCCGCAGGTCTTCTTCCTTGAAGGGCTGCTGCCGGATGATGACGTCAAAGTAGATATCCCCCCGCCGGCATGCGGCCGGAGGCGGGAGCGGAGCGATCGCCCTGCGGGTAAAGCAGCAAGTCGCCATTGGGCTCAGTTTGAGTATTGAAACCCGGCCGGCACCAAGGCCGGCGCGCCGCCGAAGGTCTTCCACTCTTTCCAGCCTTCCATGGGGAAGCCGAATGCCGTGCCCGTACCGCCCACCTGGACGGTATCAATGGCCAAAGCCTGGATGAGATCGGGCTTGATTTCACCGAGCATCTGGAATGGCTCGATGATCTTGACGGGCGTGCCGGGCGCGTCCAGGTCGAGCGCCTGGCGCAAGCGGTAAACGGTGTCAATGTGCATACCCGTCACCGAGGTTGCGCCCAGGTCAAGGGGAACGCAGTCGGGTTCCTTGTGCTCCAGAGCAAGGCGTACTCGCTCACGTGAGCTCATCATGGTGAAAGCCCTGCCTCCACGCCGCAGCCCCGGGGGCTGCGGCGCGACCAGAGAATTTAGTCGGAGACGGGCTGCTTAGGCCGCCACGAGCTGCCGCGCCAACTCCACGGCCGCCGGAGCGTCTTTGCCGTAGCCATCGGCGCCAATCGAATGCGCCCAGGCATCGGTGACGGGAGCTCCACCCACCATGATTTTCACCTGCGTGCGCAATCCGGCGGCGGTCAGCGCTTCAATGACGCCCTTCATGTTCACCATGGTGGTGGTGAGCAGCGCGGACATCGCCACGAGATTGGCCTTGTTCGCGAACCGCGTTCGACGATCTTCTCGGCCGTGACATCCACGCCCAGGTCGACAATCTTGAAGCCGGCGCTTTCCAGCATCATGGCCACGATGTTCTTGCCGATGTCGTGCAGGTCGCCCTTGACGGTGCCGCACACCACGGTCCCGGCGGCGGTCATGGCATCCTCGCCCACCAGCAAAGGCCGAAGAATGTCGCTGGAGGCGCGGGCCGCGCGAGCCGCGATCAGCACTTCGGGAATGAAAAATTCGCATTCCCGCATGCGCCGTCCCACTTCATCCATGGCGGGAATGATTGCCTTGGGAAAGAACTCGCCGGGGCGAATTCCTTCCTTCAGCATCTTTTCCGTCAGCTCTTTCGACACCGGAGCTTTTCCATCAATGATTGCCTGTTCAGTTCTTCGAATTGAGCCATACAAGTCTCCCTTTCCAGGTTTTAGGTTCTGAGATCAGGGTGCTGGGGGTTGGGCAGCGCGGTTTTTTCGGTACTTATGTCCCATCCCATAGCCCCGGGAAATCCCATCTCCTCCACAAAAGTATCTTGAAAACTCTCATCCGCGTTCAGTGCTACGTGTTCAGTACCTGTCGAATCCTCGCAAATGTGCCGTCCTCCCCCTCCGGGAGAAACAGAGCCAGTTTCGCGCCAAGAAGTGCGGTATTCCCCGCAGCCTCAACCTTTTCGGAGGGAACCTTGATGAGGCCGATGCGCTGCGCGCTGGCGCGGCTGATATAATTGCCAAAGCCCCGGCAAGATAGAGCTTTTTTAGGTCGCCGGCGGAAGCACCGAATCGGTCCAGCAGCATTCGAATTCCCGCCGCAATGGCGCCCTTGGCAAGTTGCAGCTCGCGAATATCCTTTTGCGTTAAAACGACCGGGGCGGCCAGCTCCCATGTGCCGTACTTCCGTTGGTAAAGCGGCCCGAAGACTGAATTCGTCCCAATTCGAGCCCCGCCGCCACGGCATCCACCGAGTCCGCTTCCACATAAGCCCTGAGGCGGAACGTTGCCCAGAACGCGGCAGATGATGTGGTGTTCCTACTTTCACCTCGGAAATCGCGCCCGTCGCGGCGCGCATGCCCATGGAAATCCGCGCTCCTTCAAAAGCCGGCCCGGCGGCGGTAGAAGCGCACAGGATGCGATGGCGATTGCCGATCATAATCTCTCCATTCGTGCCCAGATCCACCAGCCCGTTCAGCTCGTCGCGCTCGCTGAGATTCGTGGCCAGAATCCCGGCCAGGAGATCGCTTCCCACGAAGCCCCCCAGGCAGGGGAAAAACGAATCCGCGCTTGACCGGAGAGATGCCATCCCAGATCGCCGGGCGTAAACGTCTGAAGGCCAAGCTGTTCCGACTCGAAAGGGTAGCGCGAGAACGGCTCGATATCCAGCCCGCAAAAAAGGTGGTGCATCACGGTGTTTCCCACCACTACCACATCCGTGATTTCATCTCTGGCAACGTGGGCGGCGAACACCAATTGGTCAATCAGACTTCCGATCTGCTGGCGAATCAGGTCGCGAAGTTGTGGGCCGCCGCCCTTGGCTACGCCAAAGTCCACGCGGCTCATGACGTCGGCGCCAAAGAGCGCCTGGGAATTCAGCGCCGTGCGCACGGCCAGGACACGACCGGTATTGAGATCCAGCAACTGCGCCACCAGGGTCGTGGTTCCCAGGTCCACCGCCACGCCCAGGCCCGGGCGCGGGTGGAAGGCAAAAGGCGTTTCGTCCACGAGAATCGCGGCGTCCCACTGGCGGAGTTCGATGACAAGGTCATCCTCGAGGGCGCACTGGCAGGCAAGCCGCCAGCCCTGGTCAAGCTCCTCGGGGCTCAGGCGCTCGCGCTGGGCATCATTGATGGATGCCTGCCCTCCAAAACATGCACGCGACAACCGCGGCATCGGCCCTGCCCGCCACAGGGAAATTCGACGCCCTGGGCAAAAAGCAGGTCGCGCAGGGGAGTACCTTCCGCGGCGCTCAGCTCCGCTTGTACTGGTCGAAGGGTTACGCGATGTGTAGACTCGTCGGACATAGAGCAGATTCGAGAAGCTAGGAGCTAGAAGCTAGAATGGCGCGTGAATATGCGCTCAAGAGCGGCTAACTTCATCAAGGGCGGCTACCAGAGTTTCGGTTTCAATGTACTCGAGATCTCTAGCCAAGATCAGGTAGTAGTGACTTCTCCAGAGATCCTCGGCCATATTCAGAAATCGCGCCTTGTCAGCCTTTCCCCGTTTTCGAAATCCTTCCGCGATATTCGCGGCAACGGATACGGCAGCTCTCCGCATTTGGCTCGAAAGCCCATAGGTTTCGTGTTTGGGAAAACACGCAGTCGCCTTGTAGACACCCAGAACGAATTCATGCGCTTTCTGCCAAACGATAAGGTCTTTAAAGCTCTTGGCAGGCAGTAAGTTTAGAGGCATTCCAACTCCTAACTTCTAGCTTCTAACTCCTGACATTCTCACTTCAATACTCCCGCACTCCCGCGCGGTTTCGATCATGGCGCGGATATTTTCTGGCGGCGCCGTTGGCGGGATCGCGCATCCGGCGTTAAGGACGAATCCCCCTTGCGGCTTCCAGAGGGAGATGAGCTGGCAGGTGGCTTTGCGAACATCATCCTCAGTGCCATTCGTGAGAACTCCGCTGGGATCGATGTTTCCGAACAGCACATGGCGCTTGCCGGCGGTTTGCTTAGCTTTTGCGGCGTCGGTCTTATAGTCGATCTCGAAACCGCAGTTGTCGTATTCGAGCCATGGTATCGAGAATCCGGCTGGTGTCGCCGCAGATATGAATCACGACGAAGATGTTATCGGCGGCGAGGTCGGAGATCAGGCGCTCCTCGTACGGACGCGCAACCCGCTCGAACATCTGGGGGGAGACGACATCGGGACTCGCCAGGCTATCACCCATTGAGGTGAAATGCGCTCCTGCCTTGATCAGGGCGCGATGCACGGCCAGGTGGCTTTGGTAGCAAACTTCCATCAACCGCGCGAGACGGGGATCGTCCGGAGCATCGAGAAGATCCATCATGAAAGTCTCAATCCCGCGCACCATGCAGGGAAGGTCGAATCCACCTTGGTCGGCGTTGCCGCGAATGGCGACCTCGCTGCCCACTTGTTTGGACATGATCCGAACGGCCTCCAGTATCGCGGGGATGCGGCCATCGGTCTCCGGATTAACGACTTTCAGCTTGTCAACTTCATCGAGGGTGCGAATGGCGGGCTCGACGATGCGCCCGGGCTCATCCGGGGCGCATTCCGAGCGCGCGCCCATGGCCTCCGCCAGCATTGTGGTGTCCGTATCCACCAGAATGCAGTCATGCCCGTACTTTTCCACCGCCTGGAGGTGCGCTTGGGCAATGGCTTCGGGATCGACGCGGTAATCTTCCATGCGGATGCCCGCTTCCCGCGCCGCCAGCATGAAATTGTGCAGGCAGACCGGCACACGATCGGGAATTCCCCCTGCCAGCACGGTCTGCACGCGCTCAAGAGAGTTCACGCCGCCGCCTCCGAAGTGATGACGCTTTCGTCGTAGCTCGCCACAATGCGATGCCCGGGCGGAACCACCAGGAATTCCTTCGGGTCCCACTCGCCGTTTACGAGACGCTGGATCAGGCCAATGTCACCGGGGATCTTTTCGAATTTCCAACCGTGCTTGGCAGCCTCGTCCCGCGCGCGCTGCTCAAAGCTGCCGTCGGGTTCGATGCCCATCTCGATAAAGGTGGTCTGCCCGTAGTGCCGCGCCAGGTTTTTGCCGAACTCCTCCCACAAATACTTCGCGTTCTCCTCGCCGTACTTCGCCACCATCTCGTCGTAGCTCTGCGTCAATCCCAGCTTGTTGCCCAGGGCGAGTTGACCCAATTCGCCGTCCGCCTTGCCCCGTTCGAGCCAGCCGGTGGTCTCAAAATAAACACCGGGGTGGGTGTTGAAGTATTCCATGTAGCGGGGCGCGCTGCCCAGGAATACGGTGATGCAGTCATGCCCGCGCGGAACCACCAGCGGAATGGATTGGGTTCTCAGGCCCACAATGCCGTTGTTGCATAGGCCGTAGCCCAGCAGCAGCGCGTCGTATTCGCGTTCCTCCACCTTGTCAATCGCCGCCTGCAAGCGGGCCAGCATCTTGGCGCATTCGATGTCGTGCAGGCCCTTGGGGAGAAAATCAAAATCGATGGTGTGGGGCGAGCGCGCCACGCAGGCGCACATCTCACGGAAGAAAATCTCGCAACTGATGAGCTTCAGACGCATAGAATTTCACCACCAAGACACAAAGACACCGGGAAGATCAAAACAAATGCCTATATCCGAAGCGAGTCCGCTCCTGTTTATGCATTTTCTTCTGTAATTCTCTTTGCCTTCCTTTGTACCTTGGTGTCTTGGCGGTTCATTTCATCACACTCAGCATGGGCTCCAGAGCTCGAATAAACGCGGGACTGGTGCCGCAGCATCCACCGAGAAAGTTTGCACCGGCAGCGAGCAGACCGGGCGCGTGCTTTACGAACGATTCCGGCGCCGTATGGTAGTGCGTGCCGTCTTCTCTTAACTCAGGCAGTCCGGCATTAGGCTTGATCCAGATGGGCAGGCTGGTCGAGTTATGCAACCGCTGGCAAAGCGCGGCATAGGTTTCGATGCCCTGCCCGCAATTCGCGCCAATCACGTCGGCTCCGGCAGCGGTAAGTTCGGTTGCGGCGATTTCGGGCGTGGTTCCCATCATCGTGCGGTCGAGATTCTTGCCCGAGTCGTAGGCGAGGGAAACAATCACGGGCAATCCTATGGGACGCGCCGCGCGCAAGCAGACCTTGGCTTCCTCGAGGTCGCTCATGGTTTCAAAAATCAGGGCATCCGCGCCGGCATCGGCAAGCGCACGGGATTGTTCAGTGAA
This sequence comes from uncultured Acidobacteriota bacterium, assembly GCA_963733285.1. Taxonomy (GTDB): domain Bacteria; phylum Acidobacteriota; class Terriglobia; order UBA7540; family UBA7540; genus Bog-366. The sequence goes on along the minus strand of CAVTDA010000171.1, from coordinate 37,783 downwards.
AGCATCGAGCAGCTCATCCTCGCTGACCTCGCCCATCATCAGCAATTTGCCACTCGGTCCCATGGAGGCAAACACCCTGGCCTTCTTGCCGGCAGCGCGGCGGGAAATTTCCACTCCGCGCAGATTGATTTCCCGAACTTTGCCGGCGAGACCGTGCCGCTCCATGGCGAGGCGATTGGCACGGAAGGTGTTGGTGAGAATCACCTGGCTGCCCGCTTCGACATAGGCGCGCGCAACTTCCTCGACGCGGTCGGGGTGCGTCAGGTTCCAATGGTCGGGGCACTCGCCGGCTTCGAGACCCCGCGCCTGGAATTCCGTGCCCCATGCGCCGTCGGTAAGGACAGGGCCTTTGCTGATGAGTTGTTGGATCAGGGTATGCATATGAGATATTCGATTTGCGATTGTCGATTGACGATTCGCGCCGGGCACATGGCTTCTTTGCGTCGAAAATCATCCATCGAAAATCGACAATTCTTCACGCCGCCTTGGGCATTTCCAGTTTGCCTTCGCGAAACGCCTGCAGATAATTTGCGCAATATTCGTCGCGGCCCAGAAGGGCTTCCGCGGCGCGGATCGTTGCCGTCAGTTGCGCGTCGCAGGGGTCGACGATGGCGGCATCGAGGCCGCGCGCCATCAGCAGGACCGCGAACGTTTCATTCAGGAGCTTGCGCAGCGGCAGGCCAAAGGAAACGTTGCTGACTCCGGCGCTGGCATGAACGCCGGGATATCGCGAGGTGATTTTGCCCACGGCTTCCAGCAGCCCCCGGCCATGCTCAGGACCGGTGCTGACGGGCAGCAGCAGCCATCCACGTAAATGTCGTCGAGCGCATAACCATTCGCCGTCAGCCGATCGACAAGTTGACAGGCATGGGCCACGCGTTCTTCCGCGTTATTGGGGGGCCCTGATTCGCCCAGACACAAGGCGATGATTTTGGGATTGAATTCCTTCAGCACCGGCATGAGCGCCGAGATGCGCGCCTGTTCATTGGTGATGGAGTTGATCATGGCGCGTTGTTTGCACAACGGCAAAGCCCGGCGCAGGGCTTCGGGATCGGCACTGTCAAGGCAGAGCGGCACGGAAACGGTTTCCTGCACGATGTTCACGAGCCAGGGCAGGACTTCCATCTCCTGTCCGGGCAGACCGCCGTTGACATCGAGCATGTCGGCGCCGGCCTCAACCTGCCGGCGGGCAATGTCCTTGAAGAACTGGACGTCGCGAGCCGCCGCCGCGGCGCCAACCTTCTTGCGAGTGCAATTGATGAGTTCACCGATGATGAGCATAAATTATGATGTCCTCCTTAAATATGCGGGCCGGCCGATTGTTCTCCAGCCATCTTCCCAGCGTCCCAGGCCGTTCTGATTTCCATCCGACCCCTAATGTTTCCCCGATTCGCCGGCCGTAATCTTGACCCGCTTCTCGAGGTTATCAATTCCCGCGAATCGATTGGCCAGGGCGTTGGTGCCATCGAGGCTCCAATTGCGCGGCGGGATCAGCGTTCGGGCAAACTTCTGCGGATCATCGCCCATTGCGAGTGCCCCTTTGTATACGACGTTCCAAATGCATTCCTGGTCCGGCGGGCTTCGCAGGTGCCATCGATGCGCGAGCCGCCGCAGGGGCCGTTGCGGAGTTCCTTGTAGCACGAGCGCATCGAGCAGCCCGCATAGTCGAGGTGATCCTGCAGGCAATCGCCGCAACTTTTGCACCCCACCGTAGCCTTGCGATAGGCGCTGGAAGGCTCGAGCAGTTTGTACCAGAGGCTATGCCGCCATGAGGTCTGCGTTCCGTTGGCATGAAGGTGGGAAGCGAAGAAGCGTGCGCCGAGCGAGCCGTCGGCAATCAGATGACGGTGCACCTGACGGGAAAGCCACTGCGTAAAAGTGGCATGGCGCTTGGCCTGGCTAAGCTGGAGTTTTCTTGTTCCGTCACTCAAACCGTCTTTGCCCAATGGGTAAAGGTGGAACTCATTCGGGATGGGGAATACAAGCTCGTCCATGCGGCCACGCCACTGGCTGCCAATCGAAGCTGCGCGTTCGGTAATGGTCATGAAATCCCGATGTGCGAGGTTGAAGCCGCCGATATGAGCCCGGCGAATCCCAGGTCTCTCGCCGCCGCAACCATAAGTGCGGCGCGCTCCAGCCGCTCTGGCTTTTTCTCTTTTTCCAGGCGCTTGATCAGTTCATCGGGAATCACGCAACCGGCAACTTCGCCGGCCTGCATCATCTGCGCAATTTTGGCCGTGGGAACGTAGACGTTGGCGAGTACGGGCACTTCGCCGAGACCGATCGCGCCCAAGTACTGCTTCATTTCATAGAGCTTGCGCAGGTTGAAGCCAAGCTGCGTGATGACGTACTTCGCGCCCACTCCAATCTTCAGTTGCAGTTTGTAGAGCTGCATCATCAGGTCGGATTCGCGAGTCTTGAACGGATTCACGACGGCGCCGGGGAAGAAATTGAAGGGCGTGCTGTGAACGGTGCGCGGGCCGAGGTTGTATTCAATGCCCTTGCGCAGGGCCTCAACGAGCCAGAGGATCAGGACGGAATCGAGATCGTAAACGGGCTTTGCCTGGCCGCCCAAACCTTCCTTCTGGGCATCGCCGGTTAAAGCCAGGATGTTCTCGACGCCCATGCGCGCCAGAGCATGCAGGCGGCTTTCGAGGGCGGAGCGGTTGCCGTCCTTGCCGGTAACGTGAGCGATGGGGGTCAGCCCCTTGTCGCGGATGGAGGAAACAAAGGACTCCGGGGGGAGAGCGGGGTTGCCTCCCGGCAGGTCGGTTACGCTGATGACCTTGATGCCACTGGGCTCGGCGGCTGCATCATTCAGGAAAGTTTCGGCCTCGGTGACGTTATGGTCGCGGCCGAGAACCAGCTCCGCCGTACAAAAGAACTCTTTGCGCTCCAGCGCCTGCCGGAGGTGGTTCGCTGTTCCAGTTTGAATCTCCCCCGCCATTCAATCCTCCTTACCCAAACCGAAAGTCGAAATCCGAAGCTCGAATTTCGCAGCGAGTTTCGATTTTCCAGTTTCGAGTTTCGTCATCGTCGCGACCTAAAAACCTAAACTGCGGGCCGCACTTGGCGTTCCTCTTCCCAAGAAACGCTGGAGAGATACGTCCTCACCAGCCGCTGGCCCACCAGGGCGGCAAGGTGCTTGAAGAAATTCATTCCGCTCAGAGGATCTCCCGCCAGGATCTCGTCCAATTCCAGTTTTTCGATGCGGACGACGCGCGTATTGACCATGCATTCCGCCGAGGTCGAATAAGTGGGATTTCCCACCAGGCTCGACCAGCCGATGACATCGCCCACGGAACTGGCCACGTGCGCAAGCAAAGGCCTTCCGCCGGCGGTGAGCCGAATGCGGCCTTGGTTCAGGATGTAGAAGTTCTGCGCAGCCTCATTCTCGCGAAAGATACTTTCCCCCGGCGCAAACGATTCCTCGTGCCCTTGCGCCAGGACCTGTTCGCGGGTTGCGTCGCTGAGACCTTGAAACAAATAATTCGATTCACCGTACATCACACTCTCCTGTTTTAGAAAAGTCCGCTGACCTTCCCGGTTTGGACGTCAATATCGACCTTACGGAATCCCGGGCTGGAAGACGTTCCGGGCATCAAGCTGATGGTTCCAGCGCAGGGGCAGAGGAACTTGGCTCCAGAGTAAACCAGCACGTCTCGAATCGGCAGCACCCATCCCTTCGGAACCCCCTTGAGCGCCGGGTCATGGCTCAAGCTCAAATGGGTTTTCACCATCATGGTGGCGTAATCGGCAAACTTCGGGTCAGCCTCAAATTGCCGGGCTTTGGCTTCGGCTTCCGGGGTCCAGGAAACTCCATCGGCGCCGTAGACGTTTCTGGCAATGATTTCCACTCGGTCGCGGAACTTGGTTTCAAACGGATACAAGAACTTGAAGTTGACCTCATCCTTGCAGGCGTCGAGGATCGCGTCCGCCAGCTCCAAGGCCCCTTCCCCGCCCTGGGCCCAATGCCGCGCCGGAGCACATCGCGCCCCTGCTGCCTCCACGGCACGCTTGATGAGTGCAAGCTCATCCTTGGTATCGGTATGGAAGACATTGATGCAGACCACAGGGTTGATCCCCGAGCGGCGGATGATGCTCAGGTGGTGAAGCAGATTGGGAAGGCCTTGCTCGAGTAGTTTGAGATTTTCCTTAGTGTATTCTTCGGGAAGAGCAATGCCGGGAGCGACGCGCGGGCCGCCACCGTGCATCTTCAACGCCCGAACCGTCGCGGTCAGCACGGAGACGTTCGGCTTCAACCCGCTGTAGCGGCACTTCACATTCCAGAATTTTTCGAAACCGATATCTGCCGCGAAGCCGCTCTCCGTAACGTGATAATCGAACATCTTAAGGCCCAGGCGGTCGCCGATAATCGAGGACTGTCCAACGGCAATGTTCGCGAAGGGTCCGGCATGGACCATACAGGGCTGATATTCCGCGGTGGAGCAAAGGGTGGGATTAATCGTATTCCGCATCCAGGCGGCCATAGCGCCAGCGACCTCTAAATCGCTGGTGGTAATGGGGTTACCTTGTTTGCCGTAGGCGACGGTGATCTCTCCCAGACGCTTCCGAAGGTCGGCGAGGTCGCGGACAATGGACAAAATAGCCATGAGCTCCGAGCTGACCGTAATCGCGAACTTCGACTGCATCAGGAAGCCATCCTGCCGGCCGCCGATGCCGATCACGATATTGCGCAAGGCTTGAGCGCAGAAGTCCATGACCCAGCCCATTTCGACCCGGGTCGGATCGACGTCTAACCGGCTCATATTGCTGAGCTTAGCCAATTGCTCGTCATCGTAATTCCGCTCATGCTGCATGCGCGCAGTGAGCGCCACCATGGCGAGGTTATGGGCATTGGCGATGTCGTTGACGTCCCCCGTAAGTCCAAGAGAAAACTCGGTCATGGGGATCAGCAGGGCGTTTCCACCGCCTGCTGCCGTCCCTTTGACGTTCATCGTGGGACCGCCGGAAGGTTGGCGCAGGCAGCCCCCGACATTTACACCCCGCTTGCCCAGGCCTTCGATGATTCCGAGAGAAGTTGTGCTTTTTCCCTCACCTAGGGGGGTGGGGGTTATGGCGGTGACTTCAATGTACTTTCCGTCTGGCCGGTCCTTGAGGCGGTCGATAATCTTTAGGAAATCCAGCTTGGCCAGCCGGCCCATGGGGATTACTTCATCTTGTTGCAGCCCCAACCTTTCCTGCCATTCGCGCGGGCTCGGCATGTTCTTCTCTGCCGCTTCCGAAATTTGCCAATCCTGCATTTGGGTTGCGTCGTACGCCATCAGTCTGGTCCCCCGAATCACTGGTACAGTCAAGGTATCAAAGCACTTACTCTGCCATTCCAGGTAATATGTGCGATCTATCCCTGAGCAGACCAGATTTGAAGTTTGGCCCTCCTGCAGGCTGCAAACCCGCAACGAATAAGGCCTTGTAGCAAGCATGTTTTTCAGCTTTGCCGTAATGGAAAGTAACGGCGAACTCTGCCGGAGTCAAAGGGAAAATTGCAATCGCACGGGCGGGTTAGAGGCGAAATTGTAGGGCGCGCGAAAGACAAATTGTCGTGAAATAGCGCAGTACGACTGTCGGCCGAGAGGACGGGCATTTCTTACTAAACTCCGAACCCAACTGCTCCATGCTTTGTCCCGAGATAATCCCTGGCGATTGCAGTCTGGGCAATCCTTCGGTAACTCAATTGCACGGCGGTTTCTGAGCTCGAAAAAAATGACACAGTTGCCCTTCTGCAGTATGCTTCGCTACTCTATGGACTTCAGCGGGGGCCCCTCCACTGGCTGCCTGACTGATGTGATTGGGGCAACTGTCTACGGACTCTCCCCACACAAAACCAATTGTCCAGGTAATACACAGTTTTTCTCATCGGCTATGATCATGCTGCCGAAGAACAAGCGTGCCTGAGAACCGTCGGCTCTTCATCGCCTACGGACATGCGCAGGGAAACCTGAAGAGAAGGAATGAGCCACTATGAGCCTCAGCCAACTTGCCCGATCGATCAACGAATCACCCACCCTAAAGCTGAATGAAACCGCCGCCTTGCTGCGCGAGAAGGGCGAGCCGGTGATTCATCTGGGCGGGGGAGAGCCGAAGAGCAAGGCTCCCATCGATGCCATCATCAATTGCACTTCTCTGCTGAATACCGGCGAGGTCCGCTACACGGCTCCGGACGGCATCCCCGCGTTGAAAAAGGCTGTGATCCGCTACACCGAAGAGCACTACCACAAAACCGCGTCGGTGGAAAACGTGCTGGTTTCGGGGGAGCCAAGCAGGCCCTCATGGTGCTGCTCCACGCGATCTTGGACCCAAAAGAAGAAGTGATCTTTCCCGCACCCTACTGGGTCAGTTACCCGGAAATGGTGAAGCTGGCAGGTGGCGTTCCGGTGCCGGTGACGGCCGAAGATGGCTCGTTCTTCCCGACGGTGAAGGAAATCACCGACGCCGTGGGCTCCTACACCAAGGCCATCATCCTAAACAGCCCCAATAATCCCTCCGGCATCATGTACTCGCGCGATTTCATCGCTGAGATGGTCGAACTCTGCGAGAAGAAGAGCATTTACCTGATCATGGACGACATCTACAACCGGCTGGTGTTTGAAGGCAAAAACGCGCCGCTCTGCTATGACTTCGCGAAGACTCCGCTCGAGCAGTCGAAGCTCGTGGTCATCAACGGGGTTTCCAAAATGTATGCCATGACCGGATTCCGCATCGGCTGGGCCGTCGCTAACAAGGAGTTGACGACTCCATGGGCAATATCCAGTCGCAGCAAACTTCCGGCCCTGCGGCGCCATCGCAGTGGGCCGCGGTGGGCGCGCTTAACGGCGTGCAATCATCGGTGGAAGCCCTGCGCATGACACTGGAAAACAATCGCAACGTCATGCTCGAACGCCTGCAGGCCATTCCCGGCGTTAAAGTGACCAAGCCCGATGGCACTTTCTACTGCTTCCCCGATTTCAGCGCCTATATGAAGGATTCGCAGAAGTTGGCCAGCTTCCTGCTCCAGAAAGTTCGCGTGGTGGCGGTCCCGGGCAAGGAATTCGGCTTTGAAGGCCACCTGCGTCTGAGCTATTGCGGCGCCATGAAGGATATTACCGAGGGCTGTGAGCGCATCCAGTGGGCGCTCGACCCAACTCCGCTAACGAGCTGTACCTGGGCGACCGGAAGTTGGTCAGAGACTGGCTTTAGAAAGCGAGGTATCAGGTGCCAGGTGTCAGGTGTCAGGCTGCGAATGACTTGGCGCTTTCTGCTGACTACCAGAGGCAGGTGATGGCATTATGGTGAAAAGTTACAGAGACCTTAAAGTTTGGGAAAAATCCATGGATTTGGTGGTTGAGTCCTACCGCATTTCCAGGCTCCTGCCAAAGGCCGAGATGTTTGGACTCATCTCCCAGATTCAGCGAGTGCATGAACATCTACCTCGACATCGATCTCCCGCTTCCAAAGAAGCTGGAATTCTTGCCAGTGACTATGGGTTGCAGAATCACGGACTGGTCAATCTGCGGCGCGTCTACTGGAACCTCAGCACTGCCGCGCTCTATGAAGAGATGTGTTCCGCTCCGAGGGCCGCTGACTCATCTGGGGCCGGTGCTGGTGAACACGGGCAAGCACACGGCGCGCGCCGCGGCGGACAAATTCGTTGTACGCGAGCAATCCACCGAAGACCGCGTCTGGTGGGGCACCTACAACCGCCCGTTTACCGGCGAAAACTTCAGCTCGCTGCTGACGCGCCTGCAAGGCTACCTTCAGGGCCGCGACGTCTTTGTGCAGGATTGCTTTGCCGGCGCCGACCCCGAATACTCCATGCCGATTCGCATCATCACGCAGAAGGCGTGGCACAGCCTGTTTGCGCGCACGATGTTCCTGAAGGCGCACAATCAGGACAACCTCAAAAAGCATGTGCCGGAATTCACCGTGTCGCCGTGCCCGGCTTCCTGGCTTCGCCCATGGTGGACGGCACGCGCACCGACACCTTTATCATCCTCAATTTCCGCGAGCGCTTGGCGATCATCGGCGGATCGAACTACGCCGGCGAAATCAAGAAGACCATCTTTACCGTGCTCAATTTCCTGCTGCCGCTGGAAGGCGTGCTGCCCATGCACTGCTCCGCCAACGTGGGCAATGACGGCGACGTAGCCATCTTTTTTGGACTCTCCGGCACCGGCAAGACCACGCTTTCCGCCGACCCCAACCGCCACCTGATTGGCGACGATGAGCATGGCTGGAGCGACAACGGCGTCTTCAATTTTGAAGACGGCTGCTACGCCAAGGTGATCCGCCTTTCGGAGCAGGCCGAGCCGCAAATTCACGCCGTCACCCGCCGCTTCGGCACGATTCTGGAAAACGTCTCCTACGATCCCATCTCCCGCCACGTCGATTTGAACGACGATAAGGTGACGGAGAACACTCGCGCCGCTTACCCTCTGGAGTACATCTATAACCACCTGCCGGAAAAGCACGCGGGCCATCCCAAGAACGTCATTTTCCTCACCTGCGATGCTTCGGGAGTCATGCCGCCCATCTCGCGCCTTACTCCCGATCAGGCCATCTACCACTTCATCTCGGGCTATACCAGCAAGATTGCAGGGACGGAAATCGGACTCGGCACCGAGCCGCAGATCACTTTCAGCACCTGCTTTGGCGGACCCTTTATGGTCCATCACCCCTACGCCTACGCCGAACTGCTGAAGAAGAAAATCGTCAAACACCATGCCGATGTCTGGCTGGTGAATACGGGCTGGACCGGCGGGCCATTTGGAGTGGGCAAACGCATCAGCATCGCTCACACGCGCGCGCTGCTGAACGCCGCACTGAGCGGCAAACTGAAGGACGTGGAATATCACAAGGACCCCGTCTTCGGGTTCGAGGTTCCCAAGTCATGCCCGGGCGTGCCCACGGAAATCCTTGACCCGGCCAACACCTGGCCCAGCCGCGAGGAGTACAACAAGAAGTACGACGCCCTCGCCGCGCGCTTCATCGAGAATTTCAAGTTGATGATGAAGGAGTGCCCCGAGCACGTCCTGGAAGCGGGTCCCAAGAGGCTAACCATCGCGCACGTGCGCTGAGGCTCGGATTCAAGGTAATATCAAGCCACGCGCGAATTCTTCTTTATCACCTTCTGAATCTGGAATCCGCACCCAACTTCCGCCCCACCAAGGCATCCGATACCGGGACTTTCGGGTCATTGCAATCCACCCGGTCCAAAGGTATGGTGTCGAATTAGCACAAGGGAGCAAAGGAAATCGAGAAAACGGGCCGCTGGACGGTGGAACTCGCAACGAAATCGGCGGGTGCACCGGTTTCCGCTAGTATCATGGTTTTTCGGGGCGTTGGCCCTGGATGGGAAGGTTCGCAAGCAACATGACGGACGAGAAGAGGCACACCGAGCGAATTCTCCTGACGATTCCGATCCGTGTGATCGCCTATGGCGGACACGAAGGGGGGTTTTCGGAGGAGACCTACACGGTGGAAATCAATCGTGACGGCGCGCGAATTGCCCTGAAGCATTCCGTCGATCCTGGCGACACGCTCCGCATCGTGAATCTGGAAAACATGCGCGAAGCCGATTTCCGCGTCGCGGGGCCAAAGCGCCTGGAGGAAAATGGCGTCAGCGATTGGGGTGTGGCCTGCCTGGACACCGACCGCAACCTTTGGGACATCAGGTTTTCACCGCCGCTGAAGGCCACCGCTAATGAGCTGGGAGCCCTGCTGAAATGCGGGGAATGCGGTACGGAGAGTTTCAGCGTTTTGCGCGATTGGGAAATTGAAAGCCTGGACGCGGGCTACTTGCAGCGGTTTTGCGAGACGTGCAGCGGGCCCACCAAGTGGCAATACGCCGACGGCCATGTCGGAATCGAAAACGGGCGCCCCACCGAATCACTGCCGGAACCGGAAGCGAAGACGGCGGCCCCGGCTCCCTTAACCTGGGTGAGCAAGCGCGCCCACAAGCGGCTCGCCATGAAACTCCCCATCCTCGTGCGCGATCAGAAGGGTGACCAGGAGCTTTCCAAAACCGAGTGCCTCTCCAAAGGCGGCCTCGCGGTCAGCCTGGCCTTGAAACTGGAAGTCGGGGATATCGTCACCGTCTGCTGCCCCTATTGCGAAGGGGGACAGAATTTCCCCCAAAAGGCCGAAGTCCGCAACCGCCTGACGTTCTTTCAGGGAGAGCGCTGGATCTACGGTCTGTCTTATACGGTTTCGGAAAAAGCCTAGCGCGCCAGGCCGGAGTACCTTTCACAAATCTTTGCCCTCCTTTCCCGCCAGATGATCCCGGTTTCCTTCCCAGTTGACTCCACCCAATATCGCGCATAAATTGACCGCCTGCCAGTTTACGCAGGGCGGGGGGGAGACTCCGGGCCGACCTGCGCCAATTGGTTCGAGATGAATTGGCTGAAAATCAAAAATGAATCGGATGCGTAGAGATCGCAGGTTCCACTCTTTTTGCCCGCGGGTGATTGGCCTGGTAATGGCGCTGCTCGTGGCCGCCAACGCCCGGGCGGTCACGCCGACTCCTGCGGAATTCCACCACGCCCGGGCATGGGCCAGCGCGAACTTCAGATCCTCGGGGCCGCGCCGAGAGCTTCCTCCGTTTTCCTTTGTGTATGATGGCAAACCTTCCGCAGAATTGTTCAAACACTGGAATTTTTCTGCGGGACCCATCGCCCACGAAGCGGGCAAGCACGTACAGGAGTTCTACTATCGAGACTCCTCGACCGGCCTTGAACTCACCTGCGAATTGACCATTTATGAAGACTTTCCCGCGGTGGAATGGGTTCTCTATTTCAAGAACACCGGCAGCAAGCCCACGCCGATTCTCGAGGATGTGCGCGCTCTGGACGCTACGTTCAAGGGTCGAGAGTGGATCCTGCACCGCGATCTGGGCAGCAACGCCGCGCCCACTGATTTTTTCCCCGTTGACCAACCACTCGCTTCTGGTGCCGAGATCGATCTCGCGCCCAGAGCGGGCCGGTCATCGGACACTACTTCGCTGCCCTTCTTCAATCTGACGGCGCCTCCGGAAGACGGCTGCCCCTCACAAAAAGTTCGCAATCCCCATCAATTATCCTGCGGCGGCATCATGATCGCACTCGGCTGGAGCGGCCAGTGGTCGGCGAACTTCCATGGGGAGCAAGGTGCGGTGCGGCTCAAGATGGGAATGCAGAAAACGCATTTGCGCCTCGAGCCCGGCGAAAGCATTCGCACCCCGCGCATGGCGCTGATCTTCTGGCATGGCCCTGAGCCGATCCGCGCCAACAACCTGCTGCGCAGTTTTCTGCTCGCCCATCACACGCCGCGACCGGGCGGGAAGATGGTCCAGATGCCCGTCGCGCACAACACCTGGTTTCAGTTCAAATTCGGGAACGCGGTGACGGAGCAGAATCAAATCGAATTCGCCAACGCGATTCATGACAAGAAAATCGCCATCGATACGCTGGTGATCGACGCCGGATGGTTTGAGGGTGGTTGGCCGCACGGCGTGGGCAACTGGTTCCCCAAGAAGGATGCGTTCCCCCACGGCCTCGGCCCCGTCGGTGAAGCAGTTCACAAGGACGGCATGAGGTTCAGCGTCTGGTTTGAGCCCGAGCGCGTTGCCGAAGGCACGTGGCTCTACACCCATCACCCGGAGTGGCTGCTCGAAAAAGGGCAGGGCACGCAATGGTTGGACGCAAAAGAAAAGCAGGTTCTGTTCAATCTCGGCAACCCTGATGCCCGGCGCTGGCTGACTAACATGATATCGGACGCGATCGACGAGGATGGCATCGACATCTTCCGCCACGATTTCAATATCGATCCGCTGACATTCTGGCAAAAGGCCGACGCGCCCGACCGCCAGGGCATCACCGAGATTCGCTACATCGAAGGCCTGTATGCGTTTTGGGATGAACTGCTGCGGCGGCATCCCAATTTGCTGATTGATAATTGCGCCAGCGGCGGGCGCAGGATCGATTTGGAAACCACCTCGCGCAGCGTTCCGATATGGCGCTCGGATCTCTTCGGCGACACCAATGGCATACAGGCCATCGGGCTGGGCCTCAACCTCTGGGTTCCGCTCAGCTCCGGGGGATTGTTCATTCACTCCTACTACCCCCCGAACCTTTACGAGGCACGCAGCACCGTGAGCTCCGGCACGATTATTCTTTGGGACGTTCGCAAGCCCGACTTGAACCTCGTCCTGGCGCGCAAGATTGCCGCCGAGGCCAGGGATAATTCAAAGTACTATTACGGCGACATCTATCCGCTGACCTCCATCAACACCGACGAAAAGGAATGGCTGAGTTATCAGTGCGACCGCCCGGACCTCGGCGAGGGCATGGTAATGGCGTTCCGGCGCAAAGAGGCGGCTGCGTCGCTCGTGGTCAAACTTCAGGGACTCGTGCCTGATGCGACCTACGAAGTCGAAGACGTCGATCGCGGGACCAAGCAAGTGATGACCGGCAAGGATTTGGCCGCGGGCCTTAAGATCGGACTTGTAAATGCTGAGAGTTCAGTCTTGATTCGATATGAGAAAGAGGTCGTGCTCGAAGTGCATTGAGTCGTGCCGTAAAGTGGGGGAATCATGCGTAACCACCGTTCAAACAACAAGCCGGCTACAGCCGCGCTCGGCACCAACGACCCGGGCGTAAAACTCGCGCGCCGGGAGTTTCTCGCTTCCGCCGCCGCGCTCGGAACCGCCATCGCCGGCGCGAGCGTCGGGAAAGGTGAGGCGGCTACGGTCCCTGCGCCCACCGGCATCAACACTCCACGAGTTGCGGGCGAGTACTACAAGGCCGAGGTTCCCGACACACTAGATCTCGCCGAGCGCGCGCACCGGCCTCGCCCACTTCCTGAATCTCATCAGCGCCGAGAATGATTACGAGATGTATTGGGGGGTGAACCACTTTTACCCCTCGCACATGAATGCCCTGCTGGGATACAACCTGCCGCAAGCGTGGGGCGGCAACTTTGCCGAATACAATCCGCCCACGATGACCTTCAACCCGACAGTCCTGATGGCCTGCCAGGGTAAGGCGGTGGAAGCGATGGCGATGCTTCGGATCATGAGCGGCAGCCGCGACGGCTCGATCTCGAAGCCGGCATGATCCGCATGATGGCGTCGAACGTCGGGGAGGACGGTGTCTATTACGTTCCGCAGACGGGTGGCCGCAAGCCGTGGCTCGGCCCCGAGGAATGGCGCCCTTACGCCAACACTCACGGCCAGGCCCGCCTGATGCGCGGCCATGATTGCCTGGTATCAATACACGGGCGACCCCGTTTTGGAAGGAACGCATTGACCGCCTCGTCGATGGCCTCGACACCAAAATGGCCATTCGCAAGAACGATTACGCATTCATTCCCACCGGAGGCTGGCTCTCGCAGGAATACTTCCGCTCGTGCTATCTGCGCGATCGCGGCTGGAAGAGCACCGAGGAACCCGCCAATGAAAAGGCCGGCGAAGAGGGCTCGCTGTTCACCATCAGGGGCACACGCCGGGCGCGCTCTCCAACTGGTACATGCTGACCGGCAATCAGCAGGCGCTGAGGCTGGCGGGTGAACTGGTGAATTTCTATACCAAGCCCCAATTCTGGGCGGATTTTCCAGGCGGCGAATATCCCGGCACCGAAGGCGCCGACCACGCCCACTTTCAGGGGCACTGGCATGGTTATGTGAACACGTTGCGCGCAATTCTCGAATACGCGATTGCCACCAACGATCCGCGCCTCAAGATGTTCGTCCGCGATGGCTACGAGTGGGCGCGGCAAAGCGGGCTCTCGCGCATCGGGTTCTTTGCCGATAGCCAGGGCTGCGCCTGCGGACGGCTGCTTGGACTTTCAGTGAAGATGACTTACGCGGGCGTCGGCGACTATTGGGAGGACATCAGCCCAGTACATTCGCAATCACGGCACCGAAATGCAGTTTATGCCGGAGGATATTCCCCATCTCAAGGCGGTGGGAGAGGGCAAGCCCGGGCCGCCCGTCCACCCCAGCGTGACTTCCGACCACGTGATCGAGCGCACCATGGGTGGGTATTCCAGCTCGCGCACTCCGCTCAAGATCAATTCCGGGCTGTGCTGCTGCACGCACGGCAACATGGGAACGTTTTACGCCTGGGACGGCGCCTTGCGTCATACTGATGGACGCGTGCAAGTCAATCTACTGTTGAACCGCGCCTCCCCCTGGCTCGATATGGATAGCCACCTGCCCTATGAGGGCAAGGTGGTCTCTGCGCAACAAAGCCGCGCGCGAAATTTGGGTGAGAATTCCGTTGTGGGTTGACGCCACCAAAGTTCAATGCCAGGTGGCAGGCAGAACAGCAAGGCCGGAGTGGTTTGGGCGTTACGTGCGGTTTGAAAACATAGACCGCGGCAAGACCATCATCATCGAGTTTCCGATCGAGACAAGAACCGAAACCTGGACCACGCCGCCCAATATCTCCCCGGCCAACACCGTGGTCCTGAGGGAATTGCCCACCGCGGGGACGGTTTTCGACATGAAGTTTCGCGGCAATACGCTGGTGGAACTCACCCCGCCGCTGGCGCCGGGTTCGTGGTTGTATCAACAGCGCCCCGCGCAATTCAGCGCGAAGGAAGCGCCAAGAACGGAGGTCACGCGGTACGTGACTCCCTTCCAACTTCGATGGTAGAGCCCAGAATTTTTCGGCAATCAGGCAGTAACCACAGTGAACCACTCGATGGCAGGGAGAGTATCTTCAGTTGACCGCGAGCTATTTGGGGTGAGTGATTCGAAAGCCCGTCAACGAAGGCGCCAGGACCGAGGCGAGATACTCGACTTCAAAAGCAAATAATCCCGGTGTGGATTCGGCTTGCCGATGAACAACCCTGGCGGGGGTGAAGATATTAACGGCGCCTCGGCGGTAGGGCAGTGCGGCTTCCAGAGTACTTCCCAGCGGGTAGTCCTTGTGCCCAAGAAAACGGAACCCCCCACGCGAAACGTTTTCCGTAATCACCATTTCGTCGCCAAACTTGGGGTGGCGGATGCAGACATCCACCTTCAGACTGATGCCCGCCGATTTGCGATTCTCCGATTTGGCACGGAGGTCGGGGACAACCTGGAGGGATGGAGTCCGTTCCTCTTCCGGCGCAGTCCGCACCCATAAGCTGGAGCGATTGCAGCGATGGCACGGACGCGTCAGGGAATCATTCGCTAAAAGCACTTCGAGCTCGAAAACGTCCAGATGGGCCACCTGCTGGGCCTTGCACGTTGAACATTCAAGAAATATCCTTCCTGCCGCGTTCTCCCTGCCATCCAGCAAAGGGAAACTGACCCCCCAAAAGTCCTCTTCTTGATGCAAAAAAGCCAGAGCAAAGTGGCAACCCTCTTCATCGCCCATGATCGGTCCCACCACAAGCGCGGCAGCGTCCAAGCCGGTTTTGTTGCAGCGGATTGCCAGCAACTGGCGTGGGACGAGCGGCTGCCGAGAAATGATCTTGGCGCCTCTCCGGCTGATCACTAGGGTGTGGGTATCCTCGCTGAAATTCCGCCCCTCGGAATCGCTTCCCCGAAGGGTGATTGGAATTTCCAGGTAAACTCGGTCACTGCTGCGGGTGCTTGGGGATTCTCGGGTTTCTTCTTCCGCTTCTGGCTGCAAGGGCACGGGTTGGGAGCTCAACTTGCTGGTCTCCTTTCGGCCAGAGATATTATGCTGGCTCGCGGAAACCTGTCAATTTCAAAACGGAGTACTTACGTAAGGGAAGGAGAAGCTGGACGCGGATAAATCTGAGGACTAATTGACCGTCATCGGGGAGTTCACAGAAGACCAATAGAGTATCAATTTATGTTTTTGGCATAAGGCCCCGCCCAAGCACGGGTTCGGCCTCCGAGGAATTCGGTCATTTTCCGGGCGAGGCCGTCCAGGAAGAAATAGTGGGCTTATCGCACATGGAACAGCTTACCGTCACCGTGCCTGACGCCGAATCTGCGGATTTAAAGGAGCCTTTCCACGTGATTTTGATCTTTACATTGTCATCGCGATCGCCGGGAGACAATTCGGCGACGAAGCTGTCGGGACTTGTGTAATGCAGCGGCATCAGAGTCCGCATGTGGCCCGGGGGACCGCCGGCCTTCGACAGGTCGACGGAATAGTCTGTCTGGCTTTCCGAGAAGCCGCCACACGTTACCACATAAGAAACCCCGGCCTGGCCGGAAAGCACACCATTCTTCACTTCAAAATAAAAAGGCTTGTCGTCGTCAGACTGCACGAACCAAATCCCGCTCTTGGGAACGATCTTGTGCGTGGCCGCCTTGGCCGCTCCGGGATGCGAGACCCCTTGCTGAGCAAGGAACTCTCCCGATTGCGTGAGGAAAAGGACCAGGACAAGCGAGAAAATAGCGGGCGTCGCCACTCGAGCCTTCTTCGTTCCTCGATTCATATTCTCGTGCTCCTGTTTTGCTTGCGCTTCGCGGGGCAGAAGCGGAAATTTCTTTTTTTTCGATTATGGACCGGGCGCAAGCATATGCCCGGCTGCGTCGAATTGCAATGGCCAGTGGATATTTCGACGCTCCGTCTGCATGAAGTTTCGCCGCAATGCGCAGGGGTGACTCACGCCACCGCTGTCTCCAGGATTGGACTTTTATCAACAACGCCCGGTGCAGTCCAGCACGGAGGAAGCGCCGAGAAACAAGGCCGCACTGTAGGTGGCCTCCTTCCAATGGTGCGGCGGGAAGAATCGGTAGTTTGGGCGGAAACCCGCTGAAGTCTGCGTTGGCGATGAACGCGATGTTTGGTTAACTTGCTTTGCGGACCTGAGTGGCTGGCAGGGAGGGTCCGAGTAAACCGGCAAAAGTCTTGGCGCGACTCGCGAGGACCTCCACGATGCTCGAGTCAAATTGCTTGCCGGCGGCCCGTATGAGTTCCGCCATGGCCTGGGAATAGGTGAATGTGTTGCGGTAGGGACGCGGGGACATCATCGCATCCAGAGAATCGGCAATCGACAAAACCCTGGCCTCAATGGGAATTCTTGTTCCCCGCAGACCATTGGGGTAACCCTCCCCGTCAAAGCGCTCATGATGTAAGAGCGCCATCTCGGAAAGATCCTCGGTTGATAAAAATGCGCGGAGAAGTTCGAATCCGATATAGGGATGGGAATGAACCGCCATGCGCTCCTCCGCACTGAGGCTCCCGGGCTTGAGGAGGCTGGGGCCCGGCACGCAAACCCAGCCAACATCGTGCAAGTAGCCCCCGCGCAGAATTCGCCCCGCCTGCTCTGGAGGGAGTCCCAAGAGATTCGCAATCCTCCAACCGAAAAGTGCAACCCGGTGCGAATGTTCTTCCTGAACCCGCTGCGGGGAGCCAAAGGTTCCACCCAGATCTTTCCATATTCTTGAGATCGCCGTTGCCGCCCCCTGCAAATATTCAAAAGTCGCCGCGCTCGGCGAATTCGCCGACTTGATGCGCGCGATTGTCGTTCGCTTAAAGGCATTCCTATTCCTGGGTCCACCGGATTTCTCAGCGCCGCTGCTAGTGATACGGCGTTGTGTTGCCATCAGCATCCTCGCAATCTCCAATTTGATATTTGAGCGCTGCCCCTGTGCAGCGACAATTTTGTTATCGGCACCTCTGAAATTGACTTTAGGAGGGTCTCAGGATGACCTCCGGGCGTTTCGTCCCGGCGAAAAAACGATTTGATTCTTAGAGTTTGACTTATATGCGATGGGGGATTTCAATCCCTATAAGCAGAGGATTGAGGGATGATGGAAGGTATGCTACACCGCAGGGAAAGTGACCCTCGATTGGGCTGGTCGATTGTTAAATTATTTTGGCAGGAGTAAAAACATTCATGCTTCCAGTCGGACAATGCATTGCCTTTTCATACATGAGGGCGGCGGGGTAATCGTTGGGGTCAATAAACCGGAACCCGTCGGCAAGGCAAAATTGCTTTGAGCGCAAGCTGTTGGAAAAAGAACCTAATCGCTGGAGATCAGCGTGATGCGCCATGTTTTTGCCAGAATTCGCGCGACGAGCATTAGGTTCAATGGTTTAGAGGCCTGGCCAACATCCAGGTCACCTCGCCAGAGACCGCAATATTTCCGATAAACCCCTTCCAATGTTACCATTAGCCGAGATTCGCTCTCATGATCCCCGACCGAGCCGAACAACGCGGCCGCAATGCCAACCTGGGTTGAAAATCTGAGTTCACTGATTCCGTGCCAGCCCACAAGTGACGTGTTGTCAGTGGCATAAAGAACTTCGAGATCCAGCCATTCTTTGCCGAAAATTAGTCGAAGATAGACCTTGCAAGAGGTTCAATTGGCCGCTAGCCTTATAGGAGAGGTTAGCGCGTCGCGTGAACCCACCAAGCATCAGATATATATGGGAGCAGTCATGGCCAGGCCAAAAGGTGTCGTCATTAATGGGGTTCGATTCCGTCCGGGAGAGGTCGATTGGGAGGACGCGCACAGCACCACGCGTGGGAAGCTTCCCGATTTTGATGCCATGCGCGAAGGAAATACCTTTGTGGGTTCAAAAATAACTTCCACGGGCCTGATCGCAAAAATTGGAAAATATCTTCTCGTCATCACCGAAAAGGACGAAGCGCTGGAGGAGTTTGATTTCACCCTGATCCCACTTCACGCCAAAATCCAGCTTCGGTATCACTGAGGCGCATACAAGACCAAGAACTCGTCCGACCATTGCAGGACTTGACATGGCCAGCTTTCAATTCCATTCAGTTCAGTGAATCCACCCCTTCCGCTCTGAGTTTGTCTTCAACCGCCAGCCATTTTCTTAAACCGGTGCAACCATGAGCAAAATCGATGACCGCGGATCAGTACTCATCCAAGTCATTCATGACGGCATGGGGTCCGGCGATATCGAATTGCAACACGCGCTGCTGCGAAAGTACCTGCTGCTCTTGATGGAGAACCAGACGCTGCCGGGCGCCATCAGTTTCTACACCTCCGGAGTCAAGATGGTGGTGGAGGGTTCGCCGGTCCTCGACGTCCTGCAATCGATGGAAGCGCAGGGAGTTCGTTTGATCATCTGCAAGACCTGCCTGGAACACTACAGATTGCTCGATCAAGTTCGCGTGGGGATTATCGGGGGCATGGGGGATATCATCGCGGCGCCAATCTCTCGCGGGCAAAGTCATTACGCTCTGACTTTCGATCCGGTATCGCACGCGGGCGGCAGGAACCATCGGGAGATCCGGTCGCCGGCGAATCCCACCACCAGCGCGGCGACGCATCCCACCAAGACAGCCGCCAGCCGCTCCAAGCCCATGTGGGAGACCGAGCCCTCATGCATCATCACAATCACCACGCCCGCGCAGGCGGAACGCACCGCGACTTCGAGCGTCGGCCAGCGGCAGATCATGATGACCAGGGCCAGCGCCAGGGCGATTTCCGGCGCCCCGGCGGAGCGCGTCACCATATTCACGCCCACCCCTACGAGAGCTCCCACCGTATTGGCGGCAACGCGCACTTGCGAGGCGCGCAGGGAATCCTCAAAGCCCGGGCGCAGCACGATGACCGCGGAAACCAGCGCCCAGATTGCGCCGGGCTTTCCCGCCAGGGCAAATCCCCAGACGATTCCAAGGGTGCAGACGACGGCCTCGACGGCCTGCACCAGGGTTTCCGCCAACGGTAGGCTTTTGTCGTTTTGCATCATCGACACAACGCTCCCTCGTCTAGTTGGGTTCCGGGTGGATTCCATCTTTGGGCAGTTTGCGCAGGCCGGGGGGAAATGCTTCGTCCTGCACGATTTCATCGACTACCATTTCATTAACTGGCTTCTTTTCAGTATGTTCTCAGCTTTGGGAAGGGAAAAATCCGAAAACTTTCCCTTTGTTATCAGTAAGTTCTCAGCTTTGTGCAATTTTTTCCATACGAGTAAAAAGTTAGCACCGCATTGGGGAAATTTTTTCCCAACGGACAGGAAGGCGGCACGAAATTGCGCGGTATTGAGGCTTTGGCAGGCGGCGTCCATGGCATTCTCGTCCCCTATATACTAGCCTACCCTGGTGCTAATGTCAAGAGAAAAATGACCGGAGGAGGGGTCGGTTCCGCGCGGCCGCGCCGCAAACCTGTGCCATGGCCATCCTGGCCGTGCCCATTCACGGGCGGGACGCCCGTGGCACATCTCTCGTGCCATAGCCAGCCCGATCAATGTCATTGGGAAAGGTCCGGGCTAGGCGCGGAACAGGGCGGGACCCCGATCCTTCGGGGGCGACCCCACGGGCAGTATTGATGCAGCGCTTGGGCCACGTCTATGCCCCATGATGTCTGTGCCATCCGGCGCTACCCAGTCTTGCCTGTCCTGCCTAGCTTCTGGAGAATAAGGTCCGCGAGTCCGTCGCTCGTCTTCTTTCGCAAATCAATGTAATGGACAGTCTTTCGCAGGCCAGGAATCGCGGTGTCGTCGAAGCGCGCGGGGAGGATGTATTCCTCCTTTGCCTCAACAGCGCGTTCAAAGGCACTCCGGCGCTCATGCGTCGGCCAACCTTTTCTGGCATAGTGGCGTGATATGAACATGACGCAATAGCGTGCCGACCCGCTATATACCCTATGCAAATGTTCCACGAGGTCCTTCCCCCAGAGTGTTGCTTCTTCGTAATTATCGTAAAAAAGAGAGACGTCATTTTCCCGAAGGACTTTCGCAACAGCCTCCACGTAATCCCTGTCCTCGCCCGCAAACGACAAAACAACTTCATACGCCCGGCCGAGCCCATCGGCGCCCGATAGGCTAACAACCTTATAGACTATCCGGTTCGAGATTTGCCCGGTCGGTCGCATCACCGAATCATCGTTTCTCAAGGATTTGTTGAAGATCTCCACAAGTCGGTTAGTTCGTTCTGAATCGGGCGACACCAGCGGATGGACACATGCCTCCAGGAACTGCGCGAAGAAATCGTCTGGTACATCGAGCACCCCAAGACGGTTATACAGTCATTCATCGTTCGACCAGTCGCTGTTACCATGTGCTGCCAGATATCGCCTTCGGCGTTTTTGAAACGCGAGTCCGTAGATGGCATGGATTTCAGATCCCATATTCGCTTGAGGAATGAAACGAGATCCAGCCTGCCATGAAATGGTTCATCGCTGATCAACAATTCATCAACAATATCCCTCCTTGTCACGTTGGTAATTTGTCGTTCCTCTTTCGGCTGCATAGACGTAATCCCCAAAATATTGCGTTAAGCGGCTTAACGCAGAACTGTTCCGTCTTCTGGAATTTCCCTGCGGCTCTTGGCCATTAATGACATTATTCCCCATAGTTTTAGTGGACTGCAATCTATTACATATTGATGCGGATGGCGCAGATTGCCGTGGCTTGCAGTCTGCGTTTTGTTTTGGAGAGAATTCATGTCGATGATCCGCTGTTCGCAGAGATTGAACTGAATCTCTGCGCCATCCGGCGGACCAAAGGGACCCCTCATCCGACCTCGTACCTCGACCACCTTCTCCCCCGAGGAGAAGGAAGAGCCTGTTTTTTGGGCGCACTAGCGCCACAAGCATTTCGCGCACGTCGTAACAAGCGAAATGCAAATTCCCTCGCCAAGGGGAGAGGGGGGACCGCAAGGCGGTGGGTGAGGAGTCTCTTTCAGTTTTCTGCTGTCAACTCCCGTAGATGTCGAACTTTTACTACCTCCACGGCAATGCCGGGGGATCTCCCTCAGGGATTAGCAGGGTGATGAAAAACCAAGATTTGCTTCTTTATTAGATATATTCGATGAGGTATAATCCAAATTAAGGATTCTAAAGGAGGATACCTCATGCGCGGCAACGATCTCCAGCAAGGTACGATGTTCAGTTATCTCTCGCCGGAGCAGCGGGTTCCAGCCGATCACCCCTTGCGGCCCCTTCGCCAGATGGTGGATACGGTGCTGAAACGTCTTTCGCCGCGCTTCGAGGCCATGTATGCCGAGGGTGGACGCCCGTCGATTCCTCCCGAGAAACTGCTGCGCGCCCTGCTGTTGCAGTGCCTCTATTCGGTGCGCAGCGAGCGTTTGTTGATGGAGCAGTTGGATTACAACCTGCTGTTCCGCTGGTTTGTGGGGTTGAACATGGACGACGCGATTTGGGACTGCACCGTGTTCTCCAAGAACCGTGAGCGTCTGCTGCAAGCCGACGTGGCGGGGGCCTTCTTCGCCGAAGTCGGGCAGTTGGCGCGAGGACAAGGGTGGTTGTCGGACGAGCACTTCACCGTGGACGGCACCCTGATCGAGGCATGGGCAGGACAGAAGAGTTTCCAGCCCAAGGCGGGCACTCCACCGCCCACCGATTCCGATGCCGGGAATCCCGACGTGGACTTTCGCGGCCAAAAGCGCAGCAACGACACGCATGCGTCCACCACCGACCCCGACGCCCGGTTGTATAAAAAGGCGAAAGGGCAGGAGGCGAAATTGGCTTTTCTCGGCCACGTGCTCATGGAGAATCGCCATGGCCTGGTGGTCCAGACGCGGCTGACCCGGGCGACGGGAACGGCGGAACGCGAGGCGTCGCTGGAGATGATCGGAGAAAAGCGGCACCAGAAGCGCGGACGCCTCACCCTGGGAGGCGACAAGAATTATGACACTCGCGAGCAGGTGGCGTCGCTGCGCGCCTTGAAGGTCACACCTCATGTGGCGCAAAACACCGGACGGCCGGGGGGCAGTGCGCTGGATCAACGCACCACCCGACACGCGGGCTACGCCGTCAGTCAGACCAAACGCAAGCGGGTGGAAGAAATCTTTGGCTGGTTCAAGACCGTAGCCCTGATGCGCAAGACGCGCTATCGGGGCTTGGAACGGGTAGGCTGGATGTTTACCTGGGCTGCGGCGGCCTACAATCTGGTGCGCATGAGAAATCTGCTGGGAGCGACAACATGAAACGCTCGGACACGGGGGCCCCGGATCAAAATCCGGCCCGTCGCAGGGCGCCCGGCGGCCAACAAAACGGCCCCTCCCAACACGGTCTGCGCCACGATCATGGCTCCGCCGTTGGGATTGAAGCGAAATTTGCTTGTTAAGTCGCATTTTTCATCAGCCTGCTAGAATCAGGCAAAAAGTCGCTTTTGATTGAAGTCGCCTACTACGAATCGATTTAACCCAGGATCAAGGTTTCAGCGGCTTGTGCGCTGAACCGGACTTTTTGCCTGAATCGACGCTGATAAAGCGCAGCGAGCAGGTCTTAATTCTCTCTGATTCATTGGGGAGTTCGGCAGATTTGACCCTGGGGAAAGCACTGTCTGATTATCGCCTCAAATTTTCGGGTCCAATGCCTTGAAGCCCATGTTGCAAGTCCGTTGTGGGAACTTCAAGGGATAAGGACCAGTTTGTTCCTTTCTGGAATTTCGGAAGAGCAAAATAAGAAGAAGCCCAAAGGGCTCGATTTGTGAATTACGGCCATTCAAAAGGCCGCAAACTCGGGACGGAGGGGAAACCATGGAAAGGACAAAAAGACCAACCACAGAAGTATTCGATGAAGTTCAGGCATTAAGCAGTGTTGGAGGCGACAGGGAATTCCTCGGCGAGCTTTTCGGACTCGTCTCGGCGGCATGGCCTTCTTTGCTGGCGGATATCCGGGGAGGCATGGCGACGGGGGACCTTACGAGCGTTCGCAAGGCCGCGCGCCTGGCCAAAGCTGCAGCCCGCAACGTCTCCGCAAAAAGGGCGTATGAGTCCGCCCTGTATTTGGAAGAGGTAATCGCCCTGGGGGATCTTCAGGCCGTCCGCAAAGCCACGATGCGCCTGGAACATGAAGTGGAACTCCTGCAGACCTTCATGCCTTCCTTCGTCGCGGCGGAATGCGTGATGTGACGCGGAGTTCAGTCGCGCCCCTGACAGGCGGAGATTGAGACCCGATTCCCACGCTCCTAGTGAATCTCAATCGAGGTTAGCGATGAGCCTGGAAGTTCAGATTCAGGAAGCTGATACCTATTTGTCGATAAGAGCTTCGGGCCCATACAGTTTTGAGAACCTCTACAACCTGCTCGATAAGGCAAGGGAAGAGAGTGAGAAGCGGGCTAAAAATGTGGTCATCCTGGATATGACCGAAATTGCCGGCACCGTCCCCAAACTGGACATGCACGAACTGGGCACACATTTCGGAAGGGTATGGAATCGCGCTATCCGCATCGCCATCATTTCCCCGGTGGGAGGGCTGAACAAGTTTTTTGAGAGCGTCCTTTGGACGAAGGGAGTGCAGGTTGCGGTGGTGCCCCAATTCCGGTGCGGCGACCCAGTGGATGAGTGGATGTCCCTAGGATGGGAGCGGCCAAGCAGCAACAAAAAACCACGCCCGCCTCGGGGAGGCTTAAACTTAATCGAAGACGTTCGCGCCGGTGGTCCTACACCAAGGCGCGATTTCTGACGTTCTTCCTGCGCAGGCGATCCGCGAGGACCTTCATCACCGAAATCGCGAACAGCGGCGTTTCCTGCACCATGTACAGAAAGCGCTTGCGGTCGACCGCCACCAGCCGGCAGTCCGTCTTGGCAACCGCCGAGGCGCTGCGGACCTCGTCGTCAATCAGCGCCAACTCGCCGACAATCGAGCCTTTTTCCGCCGTTTCGAGCAGGTTCGGTCCGTCGAGGATATCAACTTCCCCATCCACGACGATAAACATCTCCACACCCTGCTCACCCGCCTTAAAAACGGTTTGCCCGGCAGAAAAGGGCGTCGTCTCCTTGTCACTAAATAGATTGAGAAACAAATTCGGCATGGTCTTCAGCCTTTCTCATGCTTGCGCAGCGGAAATAGTGTTGCCTACCTGCTCGCCGGGATTCTCGCACCTGCCGGCCGGCCCCGGCAACGGACCTAAGGGTTGATCGTCTGCAAGGCCGCCAACGCTTTCCCTCCAATTTCGGAAGGAAGCGGGATGTAGCCGAGTGCCGACGCGTAGCTCTGGCCCTCCCCCAAAGTCCACGTAAACAGATCGCGCAGCGCTTGCGCCTTGGAAGCGTCCGCATCCTTTCGGCGCAGAAGAATCCATGTGAAAGTGGCAATCGGGTAGGCCTCGGGACGAGTGGGGTCGGGCACAAAAGCCCGCAGATTTCCCGGCATCTCCGCGGAAGCCAGGGCCACCTTCAGGCTGTCCTCATTGGGCGCCACGAAGTTCCCGGATTTGTTTTCCAGCCGCGCGATTTGCAGTCCGTAGCGGTGCGCAAATTCGTAGCCCACATAACCCACGGCGCCAATGGAATGAGACAGAATGCCCGCTACACCCTCATTTCCCTTGGCGCGCATAGCATTCCCGGGCCAGTCGACGAGCGTTGAGGGCCCGTAGCGGCTCCGCCACTTGTCGCTGATGGCGTCGAGGTGCTTGGTAAAGGCGAAAGTTGTTCCACTCGCATCCTGGCGCACCACGGTCACAATCGTGAGCTTGGGAAGCTTGACGCCAGGATTGGAAGCAGCGATCAGCGGATCGTTCCAATTGGTAATTTCGCCAAGGAAGATTCCGGCGTACGCGCGGCGAGAAAGTTTAAGGTCCTGGGAAACGTCGGGGAGGTTATAAGCGAGCACCACTCCGCCCGCCGTCATCGGCACCATGGCCACGCCGTCCTGAACCTGATTGATGTCGCTATCTTGCATGGCGGCGTCACTGGCGCCAAAATCCACCTTATCTTCGTCCTTAACATTGCGGCCGATAAACCGGCGAATGCCTTCCCCGCTTCCCACCGCATCGTAGGTAATCACGGTCTTCGGGTGAGCCTTCTGGTAATCGCCAAACCACTCCAGGTAGAGCGGAGCGGGAAAAGTCGCGCCCGCGCCTCGCAGAAGTACTCCTCCGGGAGGAACCGCAGGCATCGGCTTTTCGTCGCCGTGCGTCGAGCACGCCGTGGCGCCTGCCAGAATTCCCAACGCAATAAGGGTCGGCAGGAGGCGGCTGCAGCGCGAGCGTAATCTGCTCCCCGATTTCATGTTCCTTCTCCCTGTACCGCGACAGACCGTTTTGGGAGGATTCCCGCGACCGCCCCAATCCTCTGCGGGGCACCAACCTCCACA
This sequence comes from uncultured Acidobacteriota bacterium, assembly GCA_963733285.1. Classification (GTDB taxonomy): domain Bacteria; phylum Acidobacteriota; class Terriglobia; order UBA7540; family UBA7540; genus Bog-366. Next base: position 11,857 of record CAVTDA010000171.1, on the reverse strand, counting down.
GCTTTCAAGGCAGGAGAGGTCCTCTCGAAATCCGTTCGATGCTCTAGCTGAATTCGCCGCGGATGTACTCACGCGTGTAATTCTCTTTGGGATCTTCAAAAATCTGCTTCGAGTCGCCGAATTCCACCAGGTAACCCGTGCGTCCTCCCTGCGTGGTATCGACGTAAAGGAAGCCGGTCTTGTCTGCCACACGCTGCGCCTGCTGGAGGTTGTGGGTGACGATGGCGATGGTGTAGCGCTTTTTCAATTCCGTCATCAACTCTTCAATCTTGCGCGTGGCGATGGGATCGAGCGCCGAGCAGGGTTCATCCATCAATAGAACATCGGGCTCGGTGGCGATGGCGCGCGCGATGCACAGGCGCTGCTGCTGTCCGCCGGAAAGCGACAGGCCGCTCTTGTTCAGCTTGTCCTTGACCTCATCCCAAAGCGCCGCGCCCTTCAGGGCCTCTTCCACCTTGGCGTGCTTATCTCCCTTGTAGTTGTTCAAGCGCAAACCGAAAGCGACGTTGTTGAAGATGCTGGTCGCGAAGGGATTGGGCTGCTGGAAGACCATGCCGATAAAACGGCGCACCGCAACCGCATCGATGGAGGGATGATAGATATCCTTGCCGCGAAAGTGGACGTGGCCTTGGAACCGGAATCCGCGCACGAGATCGTTCATCCGATTCAGGCAGCGGAGCACGGTGCTCTTGCCGCAGCCGGATGGCCCGATAAATGCCGTGATGGTGTTACTCTTGACCGGAATCGCAGTGTCCCGAACCGCCTTGAAGGCCCCGTAATAAAGCTCCTTGATGTTGCAGTCGATCACCACGTGGTTGTCCGCGGAGGTCTTGGCCACGCTCGGTATCGGCGGTGTGGAAACGGGCTGACGTTCGTGCGCTTGTGCTGGTGACATATTTTTTTGCTCCTAGGAGACCTGACGCCGCGCGAGGCTTTGTCCAACCAGATTGATGATCAGTACCATGAGAACCATAACCAATGCCGCGGCCCAGGCCATTTCCACCTGGTTCTTAAAGGGCATTCCGGCAAAATTGTAAATAAGGACAGCCAGGGAGGCGGTGGGCTGCATCAGGTTCAGATGATTTCCGGAAGCCGGCCAATAGCTGCTGAACAGAGAAGTGAAGAGCAAGGGCGCCGTTTCGCCCGCGGCGCGCGCAACGGCCAGCATGATGCCGGTGAGAATTCCGGGGAAGGCCGTCGGCAGCAGCACCATGATGGCGGTCTGAGCTTTCGTGGCTCCCATGCCGATGGCCGCTTCCTTCATTTTAACCGGAACCATGCGAATCGCGTCTTCTGCCGTGAGCATGATCGTGGGCAGCATCAGGATGGAAACCGCCACCGCTCCGGCGACGGCGGAGAATCCGCCCGAAGCCAGGACCACCACGCCGTAAGCAAACACGCCGGCAAGAATGGATGGAAATCCGGTCAGGACTTTGGCGGCAAAACGGACGGCGCTCGCCAGGCGGCTGCCATCGGGCGCCTGTGCCATGTAGAGCGCGCTCAAAATTCCAATCGGAATGCTGATCAGCCCGGCCAGAACGACAATAATGATCGTCCCGACGATGGCATTCCCGAATCCGCCCCCTTGCTCAAGTGGGGCGGGGAAGCTGGGTAAAGATGGCAAGGCTCAGCTTCTTGCCGCCACGCCAGAAAAGCATCCAGATAACGGAAAACAAGGGCACCAGCGCCACAAGTGTCATGCCCGAGACGATCCAAGTCAGCAGGATATTCGTAAATGTGCGGGGACGGCGCAGTGAGCGCTCGAGGTCGTTGAAATCCACTCCGTCAAATGGCCCCATAATGGGCTGACCCGCGAGGCCTGAAAGGTGCGAGCTGCCTGCCGGATTGATGGCTGCCATTATTTCGCTCCCTCCAGTCCGGCGGACGCGCGTTGCAGGATGAATGCGCCGATCATATTGACGACAAGGGTTATTCCAAGAAGCACCAGGGCTGCATACATGAGGATTCCCACTTCCTTGTACTGAGCCTCGGGGAAAGTGTTGGCGAGCAGAGCAGCCGCGTGTTGGCGGGAGAGAAGAGTGAGACTGTAATCGAGTTGGCGTTCCCGACCAACATGGCCAGCGCCATCGTCTCGCCCAGCGCGCGGCCAAAGGCGAGGAGAATTCCACGACGATTCCGCGTGCCGCGGTGGGGAGAATAACAGCGAGATCGTCTCCCAAGGCGTTGCCCCCAGACCCATACGCCGCCATGCGGAGTTTGGGAGGTACGGAAACCAAGGCATCCCGGATGAACCGCTATGGCGGGGCCCTGGCCGAGTCCCAGGGGATTCCCGAGGACCAGGTGATCAAGGCTGTGAAGTCCGCCGTGTGCAAGGTGAACATCGCCTCCGACGGATGGATCGCGATGACCGCCGCGGTGCGCAAGGCACTGGCGGAAAAGCCCGCCTCCATCGACCCGCGCTCGTTCCTGTCGGCGGGGCGGCAGCAGATGAAGGAATTGTATATCTACAAAATCACGAACGTCATGGGAAGCGGGGGCAAGGCATAAGGCGGCGTGCCATTCGTTTCCGGGAAGATATTTCGCGATATTTACAGGGCCACGGGGGCATGACATTCGTGAGAGAAAATCCATCCGCATGGATGGAGGATTTTTTATGGCGGCAAAGCCGCCACTGTTCAAGGAGGTTGGTCCATGAGAAAAGGTGTTTCCGTTCTTGTGGCGGCGGTCCTGGTCGCCGGAGTACTTGCCCTGGCCGCGTGCGGCCCGGCCAAGCCGAAAGAAAAGGTGCTGGGAATGAGCTTCCCCGCGGCAGACCACGGCTGGGTGGCGGCGGTGATCTACAACGCCAAGAAGCAGGCGGACGAGCTCGGCGTGAAGTACATCCTCACGACGGGTGCGAACCCCAGCGAACAGTCGGCGAAGGTGGATGAGCTGATAGCGCAGAAGGTGAGCGCCGTCATCATGCTGCCCTCCGATACCAAGCCCCTCACTCCGGCGGCGCAGCGGATCCTCAATGCGAAGATCCCGCTCATCATCTTCGACCGCAAGGTCGAGCTTGAGCCGACATTCTACCTTGCCGGCGACAACGCGGGCATCGGGGTGAATGCGGCGAAGTTCATCGGAGAGAAGCTCGGCGGGAAGGGCACCGTGGTCTCCATTGGCGTCCCCGCCTACGGCTCGGTGCATACCGAGAGGGTGAACGCCTTCAAGGACACCCTGACGCAGATGTTCCCCAAGATCAAGCTTGCAAAGGAAGTGGGAGCTGAGAACAGCTCCAAGGAAGCGGGCCTGAAGATCATGAGCGACCTGCTGAATGCTGAAAAGCACATCGACGCGGTGTTCACCATCGATGACGAGCTGTCCATTGGCGTGCTGCAGGCGATTTCCGAGAACAAGCGCAAGGACATCAAGATCGAAACCGGCGCCGGCGGCGCGCAGGAATATTTCAACCAGATCAAGGCAGGGGGCCCCATCACCCTGGCCTCGTTCCTCTATTCTCCCCTCATGGTGAAGGACGCGGTGAAGTACGCCGTGGACATCATGAACGGGAAGATGCCGGATCAGAAATCGATCATCATCCCTGCGAGCCCTGTGACCAAGGAGAATGTCGATCAGTACCTGGATCCCAATTCGCCGTACTAGGGCGATCGGGAGGCGACGGCCGGCCCCGGGGCCGGCCGCGCGTTTTCCCCTGTGAGGAACCAATGGATGAGCTGATTCTCAAGATGACGGGAATATCAAAGTCCTTCCTCGGGCAGCCTGCCCTGCGGGGGGTCGATTTTTCGCTTGCCGTGGGGGAGATCCATGCGCTGATCGGGGAGAACGGGGCGGGGAAGACCACCCTCATGAACATTCTCGGCGGCGTTCTCACCCCGGATGCCGGGGAGATCCTCATCGCGGGGACCCGGGCCGTCATCCCGACCCCCGCGGCGTCCCGCAGGCTGGGGATCAGCTTCATCCACCAGGAGCTGAACCTCGTCAATGACCTGCGCGTCTACGAGAACTTCTTCCTGGGAGCTGAGCTGCGGACCGGCCTGGGTTTCGTGGACGAGAAGGCGATGTGCGAGAAGACGAGCGCAATCCTCGACCAGCTCGATGTCAAGATCGATCCGCGGCAGATGGTGGGCAGCCTCGATGCCTCCTACAAGCAGGTGGTGGAGATCGGCCGCGCCCTTCTTGCAGAACGCGAAGATCCTCATCATGGATGAGCCGACCACCTCTCTCACCGAGCACGAGATCCGCTACCTGTTCACCGTGATGCGCACCCTGCGGGAGCAGGGGGTGGCGGTCATCTTCATCTCGCACAAGCTGAAGGAGATCCTCACGATCTGCGACAGCTACACCGTCCTTCGCGACGGCGCCCTGGCAGCCAGCGGCAAGGTCGCCGCGCGCGCGCGGCGTCACCGAGGAGGACCTTGCCCGCCTGATGGTCGGGCGGGAGATGGCGGTGGAGCAGTTCTACAGGCCGCGGCAGCCGGGTGAGGTCGTGCTGTCGGTCGAGGGGCTCGCCTGCGACGGCTTCTTCCACGATGTGAGCTTCAGCCTTCGCCGGGGGGAGATCCTCGGCTTCACCGGCCTGGTGGGTGACGGACGCTCCGAGCTGTTCGAATGCATCTTCGGCTCCCGGCAGAAGACGGCGGGCCGCATCATCGTCGAGGGTACGCTGCGCTCCCTCACCCATCCCGAGAAGGCGCTGGCGGCGGGCATCGGCCTGGCGCCCAAGAACAGGAAAGAGAACGCGCTGGTGAAGGATTTCACCGTCCGCGCCAATACCACACTCGCCCGGCTGAAGGGATTCACCCGGGGGCCGTTCATCGATGCCGGCGCGAGAAGCGGCGCACCCAGGAGCACGTGAAGAACCTGAACATCAAGGTCCAGGGACGTGAACATGCCCATCACCTCCCTGAGCGGCGGCAACCAGCAGAAGGTGGTCCTCGCGAAGTGGATCGAGGCGGGCTCCCGCATCATGATCCTCGACAACCCCACGCAGGGCATCGACGTCGGCGCCAAGGCCGAGATCTACCATCTCATCATGCGTCTTGCCATGGAAGGGAAATCCATCATCATCCTCACCTCGGAGGTCCCGGAAATCCTGAAAGTCTGCGATCGGGTGGCCGTCATGTACCACGGCGAGCTCTCGGCGATCCTCGATCGCGCCGAGGCTACGGAGGAAAGTGTGATGCTCTTCGCCACGGGCGCGAAGGGACGTGTTGAAGCGCCGGGGCGTGCGGCTTCCCCCCGGCAGGAAGGGGCAAGCTCATGAGCGTGAAGACAACCTACCAGACGATACGGGAGCACCGGGTGGCGGGACCCGTGGTCCGCTTCCTCGGGGAGAACAGCGTCATCGTGGCATTCATCGCCATGGTGATCATCGCCACCATCCTGGCGCGCGACTCCTTCATGAGCCAGACGAACATCATCAACATCCTGCGCTCGACCTCGATCATCGGCATCATCTCCCTCGGCATGACGCTGATCATCATCTCCGGCGGCATCGACCTCTCCGTCGGCTCGGGGCTCGTGCTGATGGGCGCCGCGGGCATCTGGGTGCTCAACGCGACGCACAACATCCCGCTGGGACTGATCACCACTCTTGCCGGCGGGTTGCTGATCGGGGCCATCAACGGCACGATCATCACGCGCGGACGGGTCACCCCGTTCATCGCCACCCTTGGGGTCATGGCCACCTGCCGGTCGCTGGCGCTGTACCTGCTGAACGGCGGCGGCATCAGCGCCAACGTGCCGGCCGTACGAGGTCATTGCAAACGGCGATATCTTCGGGATCTCCTTACCCGGTGTTCTACTTCATCTTTTTGACCGTGGTCGTGACATCTTCTCCCAGAAGACGCCGCTGGGGCAGCTACATCTACTCCATCGGCTCCAACGAGAAGGCGTCCCACCTCTCGGCGATCAACGTGAACAGGGTCAAGATGATCACCTACATGATCGGGGGCGCCATGGTGGCATTCGCGGCCATGATCGAGACCTCGCGCCTGAACTCGGTTTCCGCGGCCAGCTCGGGGACCGGCTACGAGCTGGATGCCATCGCGGCGGTCATCATCGGCGGCACGCGGCATGAGCGGCGGAAAGGGGAGCGTGATCGGGACTTTTTTCGGCGTGCTGATCCTGGGAATCCTCAGCAATATGCTCACCCTGATGGGCGTCTCGCCCTTTGTCACGGGAACGGTGAAGGGAATCATCATCATCGTGGCCGTCCTGGTGCAGCGCAAGGAATAGCGGCAAGAGTCTCAGGAGGCAGCGACATGGAACCGTGGAAGAGGCGGGTTCGCATGGGCATGGTGGGCGGGGGACAGGGGGCCTTCATCGGCTGGGTCCACCGGATGGCGGCGAATCTCGACGGCCAGATCGATTTCTGCGCCGGTTGTTTTTCCCGCGATCCCGAGAACACGAGGATCACCGGCGCAGCAGCTCTACATCGACCCCTTCGCGCGCCTACGCGACCTGGCAGGAGATGGTGGAGAAGGAGTCCGCGCTTCCGGCGGACGAGCGGATCGACTTCGTGTCCATCGTCACGCAGAACGTCTCCCATTTCGACATCGCAAAAGCGTTCCTGGAGCCGCGGCTTCCACGTGGTCATGGACAAGCCCATGACATACACGCTGGAGCAGGCCGAAGAGCTCGTGAAGCTCGTGGAGAGGACGGGTCTGGTGTTCTGTCTGACCCACAACTACACCGGCCACCCGCTGATCCGCCACGCGCGGGGACTCTTCCGCGGCGGGCAGATGGGGAAAGTCCGCAAGGTGCTCGTGGAGTACCTGCAGGATTTCCTCATGGTGCCCCAGGAGAAGCAGGGCAACAAGCAGGCCGTATGGCGCACGGACCCCACGCAGGCGGGGCTTGTCGGTACCATGGGAGATGCGGGCACCCACTGCGAGAACCTGCTGGAGTACATCACCGGGGAGCGCATCAGCGAGGTGTGCGCGGATTTCACCACGTTCCTTCCGGACCGGGTGCTGGAGGAGGACGCGAATCTCCTCCTGCGGCTTTCCGGCGGCGGCAGGGGCATCATGACCGTGAGCCAGGTGGCCACCGGGAGAGGAGAACGGGCTCACCATCCGCATCTACGCGGAAAAGGGCGGGATCCTCTGGGCGCAGGAGAACCCGAACTACATGCAGCATCTACCATTACAACCGCCCCGGGAGATCGATCAGCCGCGCGCACAAGGAATACCTCTCAGATTTCGCACGTGGAGCACGCGCGTCCCCACCGGCCACCCCGAGGGATACCTGGAGGCTTTTGCCAACATCTACTGCGGGTTCGTCGAGGCCATCCGCCGGCACATCGACGGGAAGCCCATGAAGACGGCCGATTACAAGTTCCCCACCGTCTACGACGGCCTGCGCGGCATGCGGTTCGTGATCAAGGCGGGGGAGTCGGCGAAGAGCGGTTCCACCTGGGTGAAGGTGTAGCAGCGCTCGGCATGCCCGTCAATGAGCTGCGCCCGCCCCTACCGCACCCCGCCCCCGACTTCCGCCGGCTGGAGAAAGTGCTCCGCAGAAGCGGCATTCCCGACCGCGTTCCCTTCTACGAGATCTTCTCCAACATCGAAGCCGATGTCCTTGAGGCCCTCGGGGACCCCGCGCTGCCGGGGCCCGCGCGGCGCGCCACTGACAGGAGCGAAGCCCTGCGCGCTCTGCGAACACATATCCGCCACCAGTACTGGCTGGGCTACGACTACGCGGCGGTGCGGGAGATCCATGACGGGCTTTCGTTTTCCCGCAGAAGGAGAAGCCGACGGCGCTGACCACCGAGGGAGACGCGCCCCTACATGACGCAGGAGCTGAAGACCATCGCGGACCGCGCGGATTTCGAGCGCTACCCCTGGCTCGACATGCGACGCCATCGACTATTCCCCGTTCGAGCTCGCCCCCCGGCTGCTGCCGGAGGGGATGGCCGTCATCGGGGACAGCCCCGGGGTTTTCGAGAACGTCATGTGGCTCCTGGGATACGAGGGCATCTCGCTACCTGCTCTACGACGACCCGGGCTGATCGAGGACTGTTCGAAGAGGTCGGCCAGAGGGTGCGTGCGCTATTTCGACACGATCGCGTCCTTCGACTGCGTCGGGGCGCTGCGCTACGGGGATGACCTGGGCTTCAAGACGCAGCTTCTCCTGCCGCCCGGACGCCTTTCGCGAGTACTCGTCCTGCCGTGGCATCGGCGGATCGTCGCCGCTGCCCACGCACCGGGGGAAGCCGATCATCCTGCACTCCTGCGGCAATCTCGGCGCGGTCATCGAGGAGATCATCGACACGGGATGGGATGCCCGGCACTCCTTCGAGGACGTGATCGAGCCGGTGTGGGAGGCGAAGCGGAAGTACGGCTCGCGCATTGCCCACCTGGGGGGCTTCGACATGGTGAAGCTCCCCTCGATGACGCGAGGACAGGTGCGCGCGCACACGCGATTTCTCATCGAGCAGCTGCGCCCCCGGCGGGGGGTGGGCGCTGGGCTCGGGCAACTCGATACCCGAGTATGTGCCGGTGGCGAACCTCCTTGCGATGCTGAGCGAAGGGTACGCGGCCGGGCGTTACTGACATCCGCGCCGCCGAGACGATCGGAAAGGGGGGACATGATGCGCATCGGTGTGTTTACCGTTCTGTTCCAGGACATGGGCTTCGAGAAGGCCCTCGACCGAATCGTGGCATGCCGGGATATCCGCCGTGGAAATCGGCACCGGGGGCTATCCCGGAAGCCACCACTGCCCGGTGGACGAGCTTCTGGTAAGCGAGAGAAGCGAAAGGCGTACCTGAAGGCTGTGAGCTCCCGCGGCCTCATCATCAGCGCCTTCAGCTGCCACTACGAGCCGCTGAGCCCCGACCCGCCCTCGCCGAGGAATCCGATGACGTCTTCCGAAAGACGGTGAAGCTGGCCGCGCTCCTCGAGGTGCCCGTCGTCAACGTCTCCTCGGGCCTTCCCGCCGGCTGCCCGGGGGACAAGAGCCCGAGCTGGGTCACCTGCCCCTGGCCGCCGCACAACCTGAAGATGCTCGACTACCAGTGGAACACAGTGGCCATCCCGTACTGGAAGGCAGCGGGCAAGCTCGCGCAGGAGCACGGGGTGAAGATCGCCATTGAGCCGCACCCGGGTTTCCTGGTGTACAACGTGGAGACCATGCTGCGCCTGCGGGAGGCGGTCGGCCCCGTGCTGGGATGCAATCTCGACCCCAGCCACCTTTTCTGGAACGGGGTGGACGTGCCGGCCGGCCATCAGGAAGCTGGGGGATGCCATCGTTCACATGCACGGCAAGGACTGCTACGTGGACAACCTGAACGTGTCGGTGAACGGGTGCAACGACAACAAGAGCTATGACCAGATCCCCCGCAGGGCGTGGACGTTCCGCAGCATCGGCTACGGCCACGACCAGAAGACGTGGAGGGACATCATGAGCGCGCTGCGCATGGTGGGCTACGACTACGTGGTCTCGATCGAGCACGAGGATGCCATGATGTCCATCGATGAAGGGCTGGCAAAGGGCGTGGCGACTGCTGAAAGAGGTGCTCATCAGCGAAAAGCCGGGAAAAATGTTCTGGACGTGAGTATCTTCCATCGAGGAGGATCGGCAGAGATGAAAGACCTGAAGGTATCCGTCGGCATGTGGTACATGGGGGCCACGGGAGACCGTTTCGTGAAGGCCGGCTACCGGCCCGACAGGACCATCGAGGAGCGCTTCGACGCCGCGGGGAAGATCCCCGGTGTCGGCGGCCTGGAGATGCATTACCCCACGGAGATCAACGACAAGAACTGGAAGGATCTGAAGAAGCGCGCGGCGGACATGAACCTGAAGTTCGTCATGCTCACCCCGCACCTCTGGATCGACCCGGTGTACAAGTTCGGCCAGTTCAGCAACCCCGACAAGGCGCTGCGCAGGCGCGCCGTAGATTTTGCCAAGAAGGTCACCGACCTGGGCGGCGAGCTGGACGTGAAGTTCATGTGCTACTGGCCCGCGCAGGACGGCTACGACTATCCCTTCCAGGTCGACTTCCCCCGGCGCTGGGACACCCTGGCCGAGGGCCTTGCCGAGTGGGCCGATTACAACAAGAAGCAGCAGATCGTCGTGGAGTACAAGGCCTACGACCCGCGCTCCCATATCCTCCTTCCCAACGTCGGGCAGACGGTCACGCTCCTGAACGAGATCAACCGGCCCAACCTCGGCATCAACATCGAGACCGGCCACGCGCTGATCATGCAGGAGAACCTCGCCGAGACGTTCGCCTTTGCCATGCGCTACAAGAGGCTGTTTCACACCCACTGGAACGACAACTCCAAGATGTATGACGACGATGCCATGGTGGGCATGGTCGAACCTCTGGGAAACGGTGGAGCTCCTGTTCTGGCTTGAGGAGCTGGGCTACGACGGATGGTTCGGCCTGGACCTGTTCCCCTTCCGCGAGATGCCCGAGGACGCGGTTGCGCAGAGCATCGCGAACATCAGGATGGGCTACACCATGCTGGAGAGGGTCGACAGGAACGAGCTGCGCGCCTGCTTTGCCAGCTCTGATGCCATCAAGATCGCGCAGCTCATGCGCCGGATGCTGGGGGAGAAAGCAGGGTAGGCGCCGCGGTACCCCGCGGATTCGCGCCGCGGTACCCCGCGGATTCGCGCCGCGGTACCCCGCGGATTCCGGGGCGCCGCGGTACCCCGCGGATTCCGCGCCGCGGTACCCCGCGGATTCGCGCCGCGGTACCCCGCGGTTCCGGGCGCCGCGGTACCCCGCGCCACTGCCTCGGCTCCTCGACCCTCCTCCCGGGTCTCTGCTACAGTGGGTGCAATGGAAACCACGGACATTCTCGTTATTGGGGCCGGTGTCATCGGCCTCGCAATCGCGGAACGTCTCTCGGAGCGGGGAGCCGACATCGTTGTTGTCGAGCAGCACGACAGCTTCGGCCGCGAGACCTCCTCCCGCAACAGCGAGGTCATCCACTGCGGCATGTATTACGCAGAGAGTCTCCTGAAGACGCGCCTGTGCGTTCGGGGCAATCCCTTGCTCTACGAGCGCTGCCAGCGGCAGGGCATTCCCTTTCGCAGGACAGGGAAAATCGTGGCTGCCACCGATGACGGGGAGGTCGCGACGCTGCACAAGATACTCGCGCAGGGCCTCAAGAACGGGACCCCCGGCCTGCGGATACTGACGCAGAAGGAAGTGCAGTCCCTGGAGCCGCGCGTCAGCTGCGTGCTGGGCCTCCACAGCGAGAGCACGGGCATCGTGAGCAGCCATGCGCTGATGGAGTCACTGGCACGGGCGGCGGTCTCCCGCGGGGCCACCATCGCGTACAACTGCCGCCTCACCGCCATTGCGCGCGACGGCGAGGGGTACGCCGTGGACATAGACGATGCCGACGGGCAGCGGCTCACGCTGCGCGCCCTGCGCGTGGTCAACGCCGCCGGCCTGTACGCCGACAGGGTGGCGGAGATGGCGGGCATGGACTGCGGGAAAGAGGACTGCCGCATCCGTCCCTGCAAGGGGGAGTACTTCAAGGTTGCGGACCGGCACAGGGGCACGCTCGCCCGGCTTGTCTATCCCGTGCCTTCGCCGGTGCACCTCGGGGCGCACCTGGTGCTCGGGCTTGACGGCGGCATGAAGATCGGGCCCAGCTCCTTCTAAGTCGATGAGCTGGACTATGCCGTCGACCCTTCCCACGGGAGGGAGTTCTTCGAAAAGGCCGGAAGTTCCCGCCATTCCTGGAGCCGGCCGATCTCACACCCGACATGTCGGGAATCCGCCGAAGCTCTACCGCGCTGGCGAGCCCTTCCGTGATTTCATCATACGGGAAGAGACTGACCGCGGGCTGCCCGGGTTCGTGAACCTTATCGGCATGGAGTCACCGGGCTCACCTCCTGCCTGGCGATTGCCGAGATGGTGAGCGGGCTTCTGCC
>CAVTDA010000170.1:0-8951 GCA_963733285.1 uncultured Acidobacteriota bacterium | reverse complement strand
GTAGGCTTCCACCGTTTCCAGGTTGTTGGCCCCGGCCAAGCGCAGGCCTTTCACCAGCCGGTCCTGAGCCCATGCCGAAGAAACGTTCGACGCGACCCTTGGCCTGGGGTGAGTGCGCCGCGATCCAGCCCAATCCCCAGTTTCCGCAAGGCCCGCCCGATCTGCGTCCACTACCTTCTTTCACCGCTTCATCCGCGGCTTCCACGCGCGGCCGGTTCACCCGAAACAGGCCGCTCTTGTCCGTGTAAAATCCACCGGACGGCCCCAGCGCTCCAAGTATCCCCACAGCACCCGCGGGTTCACTCCCGTGCTGTCGGCCCCCACCATTTGCCCGTAGGCCCGGCTCGTGGCGTCATCGATCATCAACACCAGGTAAAGCTTTCGCCCACGACTTTCCAGCCAGTCGTGAAACGACGTGTCCCCACTGCACCAGTTCTCCCCGACAGCTTCGCCGTGGCCGCCACTCATGCACCTCTTCCACCCCCCGCCGCTAAGCCCACCACAGTCCGGCCCCGATCAGCCCCCGTCCGCAAGGTCTCCTTGCTGAGGGGTATTCCATCGTCTCGCTCCAGATATTGGCACCGCCAGCGTGGGGCCCGGGAAGCGTGGTACTTCACCTGCATCAGCTTCAGCACCTTTCCCCGCGCGCTCTCCCCCGGCGCCGATTCGACTCCCTCCCCCGCAGCCGATGCACGATATCCGCGTCCTTTTGCTTCATCCGCACAGCAACTTTCGCGCCCAGCACTCCGTCACCCTTCAGCCGACCCGCCGCCGCCCGCTGCGTCATATGTCCCTGCTTCACTTCATGCAGCACCTTCAACCATTCCCGCTCCTTTACACTCATCGCCAGCTTCTCCTGTTTTCTCATCCCGCCATCTTGACGGTTTCCGACAGGAACTTTCTACTTTGCTGCTACAGGAACTTCTCACTTGCTGCGACATTATCCCTACTGTCATCGACGCGTAACCTCGATTCGGCTAAAATGGGTTGAGGGCTAAAACACACTCATGGGAATCGACCAAACCGCAATTCCAACGGCAGGCCCGCTGCCGGCGCTGAGCACGCAGGAAAAGGCTCTGGCGATCAATCTTGACGCCTCGAAGTACGGCACCTTCGCCGAAATCGGCGCCGGGCAGGAGGTGGCGCGCTGGTTCTTCCATGTCGGCCACGCCTCCGCCACGGTGGCCAAGTCGATGTCGGCGTATGACATGGTGATCAGCGACATCCTCTACGGCGCCACCGACCACTACGTCAGCCGGGCCCGTCTGGAATCCATGCTGGAGCGCGAATGGACGCAATTGCTGGAGCGCCTCAACCCGGTGCGGGGTGAGCGCACGGGCTTTTTCGTTTTTGCCGACACCGTCGCCACCCACAGCCGCGCGCGCAATCGGGACGGACAAGGCTGGCTGGGAATCCGCTTCCAGGCACAACCCCGCGCCCCTTATTCCCAAATCATCATCCACGTCAACCTGCTGGACCAGGTGCCGGTGAGCGAGCAGGAGGCCCTGGGAATCCTGGGCGTCAACCTGGTGTACGGCGCCTTCCATCAGCAGCAGCCCGAGGCGCTGATGAAGTCGCTGATCGACGGGCTCAGCCGCCAGCGCGTCGATATCGACATGATCAAGTTTTCCGGCCCCGCGTTCTGCCAAGGTTGACAACCGGCTGGCGAGTCTGCAACTGGTGGAGTTGGGATTGACCGACGCCGCAATGTTTACCGCGCAGGGAGAGGTGGTGCAGCCGGCGGAGGTGATCTTCAAGAAACCGGTGCTGGTCTCGCGGGGAAGTTTTCGCCCGGTGACCAACGTGGGGCTCGACATGCTGAATGGCGCCATGGACCGCTTCAAGAAAATACCCGGAATCGATGGCGATCCGGTGGAAGTCATGGAAATGACGCTGCACAACCTGAGTGCGGAGGGGCCGGACATCGACCGCCGCGATTTCCTGGATCGCGCCGACGTGCTGGGCGCGCTGGGCAAAACCGTGGTGGTAACCAACTTTACCCGCTTCGACAGCGTCACCACTTCCATGCGGCGCTACACGCCTCAGTGGCTGGGCTTCGTCATGGGCGTGCCCACGTTGCGCGCCATCTTCGACGAACAGTACTACGCCCTCCTGCCCGGGGGTATCCTGGAAGGGTTGGGGCGGCTGTTTCAGGGAAACGTCCGGCTTTATGTTTACCCCACCCTCGATCGCGCCACCGGCCAGGTGTCCACCTCCACCAATTTGGAATTGGTCCACCCGCTCATTCATATGCTGGAATATCTGCGGGACAAGGGGGGAATCGAGGCCATCGAGGATTTCGATGCCAGCCAACTGAAGGTCTTTCCCAAAGAAGTTCTTAGCGCGATTCAAAATGGGACGCCGGGATGGGAGAAGTATCTGCCCGCTCCGGCGGCGGAAGTCATCAAGCAACGGGCATTATTCGGATATCGCGAGTCGATACCGGAAGAATCCATTTTGTAAGATTGTGGCGCTGAACGCCGCCCTCGGGAACTGACCCCTCACCCGCCCGCTTCGCGTTGCGCCCTCTCCCCTCGGAGAGGCATCTGAAGTTGGGCGATTTTCGGTACACCGGAAAAACTCAGATCCCTCTCCGAGGGGAGAGGGCAGGCCGGAACCCTTCGGCCGGGTGAGGGGTCTTTTATCCAGCTCCCCATGCCGGAACTGTCAAACTGCGGCTGCCTTCCCGCCACCGTCAGGGTATATCCCTCGGCGATTAGTTCTGCCCGGAATCCTGCAACCCTAAATCCTCATCGAGCGGCTGAACCCTCACTTCCACTTCCACCGTCTGCCCCGCCCCACCCATGGTGAGTCCCTTGACCGGAGTCACATCGCCATAATCGCGTCCCCACGCTACGGTCACATGCGCGTCTGTAGTCATCATGTTGTTCGTGGGATCAAAATCCGACCCACCCATTTTGCGGGTCGAATGCCTGCACCCAGGCGTGCGACGCTGCCGCTCCCTGAAATCGCGGCCCGCTGCGGATATAACCGCTCACGTAGCGCGCCGACAATCGCAATGAACGTAAGGCGCCAATCATCAAATGGGCAAAATCCTGGCACACTCCGCGGCGCGATTGGAGGACGGCCAGAAGCGGCGTATCGATGGATGTCGACTTGGGTTGATATTTGAACTCGTCGTGAATCCGCCGCGTCAGCTCTTGCACGGCATCGAGCAACGGGCGGCCGGGGGTAAAAGTCGGGCTGGCATAATCGCGTAACTCATTGAGAGCGGAAATATAGGGCGAATCGAAGGTAAACTCCGACGCCGCAATCGAGTCGGAATCGAGGGGTATGGCCAGCTTCTCACAGACCGATTCCCAGGCGGGTGATGGTTGCAGCTCCCGGTTCGGCGATTGGACACTCACCACGCTCCCGGCAATAGCCGAAAACCGGTCATGCCGCTCGAACACGGCAAAGGTGGAAACTTGATTGCCAAAGTAATCGGTGCGCTCATTGATGAAAGCCGGCGTGGGCGTCACTTGCAATGAGTACTCGCGGACTTCCTGGCCGGGAAAAGCGCGCGGCGCCAGATGCGCTTCGGTGAAGCATTGTGTCACCGGCGACGGATAGTTGTAGCGGGTTGAATGTGTGACTCGGTATAACAAGTGAACCGTCCAAACTTGCGAGGATGGTGCGTCGATGCGGCGTGACCACGGCCTTCGATCCGTTTGTAGGGGGTGGGCTTGCCCTCCCCTCGTTCACCTACCGATTGCATGCAATCGGTCCGGGTAGGGCAAGCCCTACCCCTACGCAACCCACCGCTCCGTCACTCCTCCAATAACAGGTCTAACCCTTTCACCACGTCGCCGCCAGCCGCGAGGGCTTGACGGGCGTCAGGTATTGCGCCGTTATCAGTTCCGAAAACTCGAATAAGTTGTAGCGAAGCTGAATCAGCAGTGCCTCCAGCCCGGCGAATTGCCCTTCCTCATCCCGCTGGGCAATCTCCGCAATCGGCGCGGCATTCACTCCACTCAGAATCTTCTTCGCCAATTCTCCCAGGCGGCCGTGATCGGCGTCGCTCATCTCCGCGAGAGACTGGATCTGATTCAAAAGCGCCGCCAATTGGAATCCAATCGACCGCGGGTTGGTTTCATCGACGAGAAGCAGTTGCAGAACCAGATCGGTCCTGAGCACGCTTAAATAGCGCGTGCGGTAAGTGATGGAGCTGTCGGCGAACTGAAGCAGGAGGTTCAAGTGCGGCTGCGTGTCGGCCGGGACCTCGGCGATGCTCGTGCGCAGCATGTCCGCGATCTGCACGGTTCTTTCCAGGCGGCGGCCGATTTCCAAAAATCGCCATCCCTCGCCGCGCGTGGTGTTCTCCATCAGCAGGCCGGAAAATGCCGAAAGCGTGGTCACGGCGCGGTCCAGCACGGCGATATGGGCGATGAAGCGATGCTCGGGGTTTACTGGAACGGGGCGGGAAAATTCCGATTCCAGGTGCAGAAGGACGCGCCACGTGTCGTTCGACAGCCGCTCCTTCAATTGCCAGGCGACACGGCGCATCTCCTTCAGATTCCATCCCAGGCTGGAGATGCGCGAAGGGTCATAGACCATGTCGGTCAGGAAGCGCTGCACGCGCCATCGCTGTTCGGAGAGTGAAGCCTTGATGTCTTCGGGAGGGAGGAAATGCAATCCCACCAAAATACTCAGCGCGGTTTCCAAGGTAACCGTGCGGCCAAAATCCTCTTCCGCAGATAGCGCGGGCAGCAGGGCGCGAAGCAGGCGCACATTGGCTTCAACGCGTTCGGTATAGCGGCCCAGCCAAAAGAGGTTGTCGGCAACGCGGCTGGGCAGCGTGCTGCGAGTGAAATTATTCGCCACCGCATAGGCGGGCTGTGCCGTCGCCGGCGATGCCTCGGCCGCCGCACCCAGCACCCAGGTATCCTTGCTCGCTCCCCCTAGCGGAATCGGAAGCCGGTAGGAAGAGGTTTCCGCGGTGACCCGCGTCAAACCACCGGGCATTACCGTGTAGGATTGGCCATCCCAAACCGCGAAGACGCGCAGAACCATGTGGCGCGGAACCAGCCCGGCGTCGCTTCGCGTGGGCACCGTCGAAAGCCCAATTCCCTCCTGCGCCACGTACTGTTCGGGATGATGCTTGATGCGCGCAATCAGCTTTTCGCGCGATTCGGAATCCATCGATGCGGGAAATTCCAGTTGCTGGCCAAAGCTTGGGGAGGCAGGCTTGATTACGAGTTCGTTGAGGTGCTCAAGAACGTATTTCCGGGGCTCCTCTTGTCCGCACCACCAGGTTGCAACCGACGGCAGCAGGAGATCTTCTGCCAGAAGCTGGCGGCAGAGTCCCGGCAGAAAAGCCAAATGCCCCGCGGTCTCCACCAAGCCGCTGCCCAGAGCGTTATCCATGACCACATTGCCATTGCGAACCGCCTGCAATAATCCCGGCACGCCTAAAAGCGATTCCCCACGCAGCTCCAGCGGATCGCAGAAACTATCGTCAAACCGGCGCATGATAACGTCGACCGGCTTGAGTCCGGCAAGCGTCTTCAGATAAACACGGCCATCGCGCACCGTGAGGTCGTCCCCTTCGACCAGCGGGAATCCCCAATAGCCGGCGAGGAAGGAATGCTCAAAATAGGTTTCGTTGTGAGGGCCGGGGGTCATCACGACCACGCGCGGACGGTCGCTCTTGCGCGCGGCGATGCCGAGCAAAACGTCGCGGCGGAGATCGAAGAAATGACCGAGTTGCCGGCACGCGATACTGGCTGAAAACGCTGGGCAGCGTGCGCGCGCTTACCAGGCGATTTTCCAGCGAATAACCCATGCCGGCCGGCGCCTGGGTGCGGTCCGCGATCACCCACCACTGGCCCGAAGGCGAGCGCGCGAGGTCCACTGCATACGAGTGCAGGTGAATGTCATCGGGCAGGTTGATCCCCGCGCAGGGTCGCAGAAATTGCGGGTTTCCGAAAACTAGCGCGGGAGGAAGATGGCTTTCATAAACCAGCCGCTGCTTTCCATAAAGATCGAAGAGCATTGCATTCAGCAGGCGCGCACGCTGAATGACCGCCTTTTCGATCAGCGACCATTCCTTCTCTTCCAGCACCAGGGGAATGGGATCGAGCGGAAGGGGGCGTTCATTGCCCCAAGGGTCGTTGGAGACATTGCTGGAAAAGCTTGTGTCGCGAATCAGTTGGACGCCTGATTGCCAATAGCAGTTGAACTGGCGAAAGCCCATGCGCCGCATAGCGACGGTGAGCGCCCGCCAATGGCGCCGCGGAAAGCCGGAAGGCGTAACGGCTTCGTCCCAATAGCCTTGCAGGGGAGCGTAGCGCCACCCCTCCGCCATCGATTCCGCCGATACCACGGAAAGATCCTTCATCAATTGATCCCGGTGTTGTGCCCTTTTTTGATCTGCGCGAAAATCGAAAAAATAAAAAAAATAATTATAAAAATTCGGCAAAGGCCCAAAACCCAAGTTATCATCCGGTCGCTTAGACCGATTAGCCCTTTTCGACCGGCTCTAAACTCAAGCTGCACAATGACTTACGCGCGGCCTCATCCCACCAAGCCTTTGAAGGCTTGGCTACATACGACTAATGCCTTTGATTACAGTGCGTTGCGTGCTCGCCGGGTACTCGAATCTTCCCGCTCACAAGTGGGAGCAGCACGATCTCTTGTCCCCCCGCGTCGGTCCCCCGGCACTTTCCCGCATCGCCTATCGACAGATTTCGATTACGGGATGAAGGTTTGTTTTCACCGGTGCAAATATCCTCCGGCAGAGCCGAAGGCTTTAGAAATTGGCCCCTCAGAGGGGCCGATAGTAACTCCTCATCCGTCCGTCGGCTGACGGACACCTTCTCCCCACGGAGAAGGAAAGGCATCTTGTGCGGCGGGACCGCCGCAAACTCTTGTGCGCGACACCGTCGCGCCTCAAACAATTTCCCTCTCCGCCGGGGAGAGGGTGATTCGTCGGCTGACGGGTGGGTGAGGGGTCTCTTGCACTTTCTAGCTTCAACTCCCGCATCCGTCAAACTTCTAGTGCCTTTCCGGCACACCCGGGGGGTCTCCCGTGTCGACTAGCGCCGGCGGAATTTATACCGATAAGATCGGGATGCCGCCACAAAGCCAACCGCGTTAACACAGAGCGGTGGCGGGGTAAACCCGCCGCTACGTTGTAAATCCATGGTTTTTCGCAGCCTCTTGAGCCCATTACGTGCCTTGTAGCCCTGACAGGAAGTGTAAAGGATGTCGTGGCACCCGGTTTAAACGATGTCATGAGACCCTACTCGGGCGCAGTTCGCGCCTTGTTTGGAGTCCTCCGGACTCCCGCCCCTGGGAGCGCGGAGCGCTCCCCTACCCAACCCTCGTTGGCGCGCCTCGCGCCGGGTGCCGACCTGAAGGTCAGCGCTACTCCTAAAAGCAGGTGCCGACCTCAAGGTCGGCGCTATAAAGAGGACCCTACCCACTCATTAGCCGACTGGCGTTTCAACGAGCAAAATCTGAACGAAAAGGAAAACCCCTGTCCCGAAACCCTTCTCAGTCTAGCACAGTTCCTTTTTCCCATGGCGGCGCAAATCCAGCGTGGCGGGAAATCCGGATTCACTTCCTCGACGGCACCGCCTTAGATCCGGCGTGTGGCCGATGGGATAAAAACGCGCCCGGCGGCGGGCCTCGGCCTCGTTGGAATTTACGGGAAAAGTCTCGTAGTTGCGTCCGCCCGGATGCGCCACGTAGTAGGTGCACCCTCCGATCGAGACGGCGGCGATGTCAATCAACTCGACGATCAAAGGCGTGTGCACCGGAATGGTGGGGTGCAAGCAATGCGGCGGCTGCCAGGCGCGGAAACGCACGCCACACACGAAGTCGCCGTGCGTGCCCGTGGACTGGAGCGGCAATCGCCGGCCATTGCAAGCGAGCGCAAATCGCTCGCTGACCAGGCCCTGGGCGCGCACCTGAATGCGCTCAACAGAGGAATCCACGTACCGCGCGGTGCCGCCCGCTCCGGGTTCCTCTCCCAGGATGTACCAGGGCTCAATGGCTTGGCGGAGTTCGATATCGACCCCGTCGTAACACAACCTGGCCACAGGCCGGAAAACGAAATTCCCATTGCGGGGCGAACCACGCCGGATCAAAGGGATAACCGGCGCGGTTCAAGTCGTTCAGGACATAGCCAAAATCCTGCTGCACGAAGTAGGGAAGAAGGAAGCGGTCGTGCAGGCGTGTGCCCCAGCGAATCGGTTTCTCTTCGTAAGGCTCGCGCCAGAACAAGCCACCAGCGCGCGCACCAGTAGTTGTTGCGCCAGGCTCATGCGCGCGTGCGGCGGCATTTCAAAGGAGCGGAATTCCACCAGGCCCAGCCGCCCCGTGGCGCTGTCAGGCGAATAGAGCTTGTCGATGCAGAACTCCGCGCGGTGAGTGTTGCCGGTCACATCCACCAGAAGGTGGCGGAAGATCCGGTCCACCATCCAGGGCGGGCACCTACCCGCCTCGGTCCGGCGCAAGAGGCTGAAGGCGATCTCCAATTCGTAGACGGAGTCGGCGCGGGTTTCATCCACGCGCGGCGCCTGGCTGGTGGGGCCGATAAAGGTCCCGAGAACAGGTACGAAAGCGAGGGATGATTGAGCCAGTATCCCAACATACTTTTCAGGAAATCGGGGCCGCCGCAGAAAGGGCTGTCCACCGGCGTGGGTCCGCCCAGCACCAGGTGGTTCCCCCCCCGGTGCCGGTATGACGGCCGTCGAGCATGAATTTTTCCGTCCCCAAACGGCTCAACCGCGCCTGCTCGTAAAGGGTGGTGGTGTTTTCCACCAACTCGCGCCAATTCTCGGCGGGGATGAATGTTGACCTCCAGCACGCCCGGGTCAGGAGTGAGCTTGATGTGTCGCAGCCGCGGATCGTGGGGCGGCGGGTAACCTTCAATCACCACCGGCATCTGGAGGTTGGCGGCGGTATCCTCAATGGCGGCAAGCATCTCGACGTAGTCTTCGGTG
>CAVTDA010000169.1:0-5382 GCA_963733285.1 uncultured Acidobacteriota bacterium | reverse complement strand
ATTTTTTTTGCCGCCCCTAAACTAAGCATATTGCTAGCGGCTCGGTTTTATGCCCCCCTCGCCGGTCCCCCGACACTCCGCCGCATCGTATATCGACAGAATTAGACGAGGGGATAAGGGAATTTTCCTTCCGTTCCGCTGGCGTCCTCTGTGCCTCCGTCGCGCGATCCGGTTTCCGGCGGGGAATGCTGCGGGGGAAACTCCCCCGTCACCCCGCGGCGCATGGCCGCGACCCTCTGTCGCCGGGGCGACCGAGGAAACAGCCATTGAAAGGCTCGATAGGGTAGGATGCCCCCCTCGCCGGTCCCCGACACTACCCCGTGCGGCTATCGGCCGGTTGGGGAGGGAGGTGAGACGTCGGGCGCGCGTGCATTTGGGCTTCCGTCGCGGGGCTTTTGGCCGCCGAATCGCCGATGCAGGCGACGCTACAGCGAAAAGCCCCCTACTGGGCATTTTTCTCTTGACATTAATATCATAGTAGGCTAGAATACAATCGAGGAGAATGCCAGGGAAGGCGCTTGCCGGCGCCTCAGGACTTGCACTTTTGTGCTCACAATCTGCCCGTTGGCCATGAATCTCCCAAAGCTGAGAACTTACTGAAAACAAAGGGAAAAGTTTTGGGTTTTTGCCTTCCCAAAGCTGAGAACATACTGAAAACAAGCCAGTTACGCGAAACGCAAAATAGGGGATTGGACATGGCTAACGGCTCTCCAGGTGACAAGGTATTGAAAATACAGGGCGCACTGCGGGTGGGAGAAAAAACGAAGCTGAGAACTTGCTGAAATTAAAAGTGGTTACTGAAAACCATAGAACTGAGGCGGGCGCTTCGATAAGGGCGTGGCGAAGACAATTATTTTGCCCCCAGCGAATCAAGGAGAATGTTCCCAGGTCGGCTCGGGAAATCACGGTTTCGCCGCTATGTCTCCTGACGGAATCAGAAGCGAGCAGACCGCATCTTGAGTGCGCCGCGCACACAAATCGGACGCGAAGGTTTCAAAGTGGATAAAATGGGTTAGAAGCGAAGATTAGCGCTGGCGGTGAACGATGATCCGGGCAGTGGCGCCGAGATAAAACAGGAGGGCCATCGACGACGAGGCAAGGATGAAGTGCGCTAGGATCATGGTCGTTATATTTCCACTTTCCGAATCTGCGATTTTACACGTATTTGGCTGAAAAGCAAAGCGAATTTTGGAGGAAATCGAATGAAATAAGCCGGCCAGACGCTTGGTCAATTATCCCAAACGTTGCGGTTGAATGCCCCTTCGCTATGGCAATTAAAATGGCAAGCGCCAGGTAAATTAAGGCAGGAATCTTGCCGAAAATGCTCGGGATAAGAGGTTTTCAAGCGATAGATAACAAGCGAGTTAGAGGCCTCGTGCCGTCGGGACTTGGGCGTATCGTAAAGGCGGGCTACGGCCTTCGCACACCGGCGCTTCAATTTTGCGGTCTTACTATGAGAGCAGAGGCAGCCGTGCTTTCCAGATTGCGACCATCACCCGCGCCGATATTCTTTCGGCGGAGCAATTACCAGCGCGGTTCGCGGGGTTGGCGTGGGGCGTCGCGATAGTCATCTTGCGATGAGTATCCGCCGCGTCCGCGTCCACCACCGCCACCCGCGCCGCCTCCACCACTGCGCGGGGGTCCACCACTACGGGAGGGAGGTCCGCTGCGCGGTTCGCGGGGACGCGCCTCATTGACTTTCAAAGCCCGGCCACCCACCTCTTTGCCGTTCAGCGCGGCGATGGCGGCGTTGGCCTCTTCATCATTGGGCATTTCGATGAAAGCAAAGCCCCGCGCCCGTCCGGTCTCGCGATCGGTCGCCACGTGGACGCGGGTAACCGCACCGTAAGCCTGGAAGAGTTCGGTCAATTCGCTCTCGCTGGTCTGAAAGCTCATGTTGCCGACAAACAAGTTCTTCATCACAACCTCCGATTCATCAGATTGCCCGCCCGGGCGGCAGGAATTGCTCCCACCGCATGGCGCGGGTATTGCTTACAAAGAATTCTGCACGAAGATTCGGAATTGCCCTGAGCGCGACGGATGGCGCAGCTTGCGCAGGACCGTTGCTTCGATCTGGCGAATGCGTTCACGCGTCACGTCAAACGTTTTGCCCACTTCTTCGAGCGTACACTCGCTGTCGTTGTCCAGTCCAAAGCGCATGCGGATGATGGCTTCCTCGCGTGCGGTGAGTGACTTCAACATGGAGGCCACCTGTTCCTTGAGGTTCAGGCGAATCGCCGCATCAGACGGGGATGCGTAGGCCTTGTCCTCAAGGATGTCACCCAAGCCGGATTCGCCGTCTCTCCCAATCGGAGTTTCGAGCGAAATCGGCTGTTGCGCCACCTTGCGCGTATGGCGGACGCTTTCCACGTCCACCTCGAGTCGCCGGGCGAGCTCTTCCGCGCTGGGTTCACGGCCCAGTTCCTGAACGAGTTCGCGGTTGGTGCGCATCTGCTTGTTGATCGCGCCAACATGTGCACAGGCACCCGAATCGTGCGGGCCTTGTCGGCGATGGCCCGCGATACAGCCTGACGAATCCACCACGTGGCATAGGTGGAGAATTTGTAGCCACGGCGCCAATCGAACTTTTCCGCGCCGCGCATCAAACCGATGTTGCCCTCCTGGATCAGGTCGAGGAATTCCAATCCCCGGTTGGCGTACTTCTTGGCAATGGAGACGACAAGGCGGAGGTTGGCTTCCGTCAGTTCCTTCTTGGCGCGTTCCGCTTCGATCTCACCGCGGCGGATCAGTGCCATGGAGCGTTTCAGTACGGGATAAGTTACGCCACTCGCTGCTTCCAGCGCCTTGAGCTGGGCGCGGTTTGCACGCTGGTTCTTGCTTTGCACCACGACCTTATGCTTACCCCGGGCTCCGGTTTTGGGTTTAAGCGTTCGGGACGGCCGACCGGCAAGGACATCCATTTGCTCCTGCGTGTGACGAAGCTTTTCGATCAAGCGCTTCCGCTCCTGTGGGTGGAAGCCGATGGAGCGCACCAGTTGCGACACCTGCACCACCGTGCGCGCCAGCTTGTGACGGGCCCGCAGATGCACGCGCTTGTTGGACTTGGCAATGGCCTCCAAGCGCTTCTGCTGTTGCAGGGCGAGCGCCGAGAGTTTTTCAATCTTCTCAATCAGGCGTAGCGTGGCGCGCGTTTTCAGTTCCAGATTCTCCTCGCCCAACTCGTCTTCATCAAAGTGCACGATTTCGCGAATGGAGCGCGTTTCGTTGCGGATCTCCCGGCCTGCCGCGCTGATCTCTTTCAGCGCCAGCGGCGAACGCGAAATGACTTTAAGGACCAGGGCGCGGCCACGTTCCATGCGCTTGGCAATGGCCACTTCATCTTCACGCTTGAGCAGCGGGACAGAGCCCATCTCGCGCAGATACAGGCGAACGGGATCTCCGGTTTTGTCATGGAAGGGAAGCGCGTCATACACTTCGGCATCGGCGTGGGCGCGCTCGTCATGCCCTTCAAATTCGCCCGCCTCGTGCTCGCCCAGTTCCCCATGCGCAGTCTTCGTCCCGGGAGCATCCTCGTAGACCGGCACATTGTGATGCTCAAAAGCCGAAAGCACATTTTCAATCTCTCCCGGCGCTTGCGAATCGCCGGGAAGAATCTCGTTGACTTCATCGAACGAAACAAAGCCGCGCTCCTTGCCCAGATTAATCAAGTCGCGGACACGGTCGTTTTCTTTTGCAAGCACTTGCGACAAAGGTTTCTCCCCTCGTTGGACAACTCAAATGAGCCGTCGGTTATTCAGACCCCACCTCAAAACAGCGAAGCAGCCGTCGGCGCCCCTGCTGGAGGGTCAATTACGTTGTGTGGATCTTAGGCGATGGGCAGCTCTACTCAACTCAATAAGGTCATAACGCTGCGGATTGCAATCCTTGCCAGTCGCAGACCACGGACTCCTCATACTCGTTATTCTTCTATTTTACATCAGATGTGCCCGTATTTGGATGGATATTCTGATGCAAAGGGCAGGTAAAAGGTGCTTTTTATTTGTCGAGCACCTGGAATCGAATTCCAAACGCTGGTCCATCTCCCCTCAAGCCCTGATTGAATTCCTCAAAAATCATCCTCGCGATCTTCCATAATGATTAGATGTCTCAGAAGGCGTTCGCGGATGGTTGGAGTTTGCCGAGGGCGGCGGATTCCCATATATTATTCATAATGCGTAAGTTAAGCGCTTATTGCCAACCGTTGGATGCGGCCTCGGCGGGCAGAATAAGCCGTAAGCTAATCGATCACTCTTCTGTGTCGTGGCACGTCCAAGGCGGGCGTCCCGCCGGGGAACTCGTCCCCTCAGAAGGCCTGGCCCATGGCACCGGAGGTTTCATTTCCAATCGGAGAAATCCTGGGTAGTGGTGTATTCTGGTGTACAAGGCGGCGGTCTCCGACCGCCAAATCGTCGATCACAGACGCTGAAATCAATTGCCCCACTTTATGCATGACTCGCCTCGACTCCAAAGAGGAAAAATGTTATGCTCCGCCATTATCCCTGAATCTCTTAGCGCGCACGAATCCAAATCGCATGTGCGCACTGCTCTGACAAAATAGGAGATTCAACGATGACTTCAACAGATTGCTGATCTGAATGAGGAGAGGACCCGATGGCACAATTTTGCACAAAGTGTGGCACCCCGATGCAAGAAGGGATGCGATTCTGCACGAGTTGCGGGGCCACCAGTGCTGCACCCGCAGCCCCCGCACCCCAAGCTCCTAAAGCTCAATCCGTCGCTCCGGTCACTCCAGTCAGCCCACCGGCACCGGCTCCCATGACGCCTGCTGCGCCGGTGGCGGCACCGCCCCCCGCACAGAAATCGGGCAGCCCGGTGGTCAAAATCATCCTTGGTGTCGTGATTGTGATCATCATTGTTGTGCTTCTTGCGGCGGCCTCGTGTGCCTACATGTTCTACCGTGGCAGGCAAAAATTCCGGCAGATCAAGAGTCAGGTGGAGAGCTCTCTCCCTTCGCGCATGGGCACTCGCGAGGTTTTCCCGCTGCCCTCGAATCCCTCGGGAAACCCCGGAGGCGGACCGGGGACCAGCGCCGGACCCGCGATTGAAATGGGCGATCTGGCCTACCCTGGCGCGACAGCCGGGCAGAGCAGCAATCAAAATATCTTCGGCGCCGCGGGATTCAAGGTGCAGGAATACTTCACGGGCGATTCGGTCGACACCGTCCTTGCCTATTACAAGAATAAGTTGGGCAACGGCGCGATGACGACCGAAAGCGGGGGTAACGCAATTCTGCAGGTTACCAGTGGGGGAAGCTTGACAACGATTCACATTGCGCCCGACAGCTCCTCCGGCAAAACCAAAATTACTATTTCAAGCATCTCAAAGCAGTAGAGTTTTCTGAATCCAGACGCAGAGCACCTG